>CAIQNV010000157.1 GCA_903873295.1 uncultured Elusimicrobia bacterium | reverse complement strand
GCGCGACCGTGGCCAGCGTCAGATTTTTGGCGTTTTCAGCGGTGTTCTTTTCTATCATCTCCCTCGTGAAGCGGTAATACAGCCCGAAGATGATGATAAAGATGAGGATAACGCTCCCCGAAAAGATCAGGGCGAGCTTGAACGCTATGCCTTTTTTGAATGTGATCACCGGGTTACGCAATCCTTGTAAAATGAGCCGTAAGCGACGCTCTTGAAGCCCCCGGACTCCGCCAGCTCGGAGGCGACGCGGTCATAGTCGGCTTTCTGAAGCGTCCCGGCGCGCGCCGCAGTCGCGCCGGGAAAAATAAGCCCCTGCATTTTCTCGAGCATCCACTTCTGATGCATCCTGTTGGCCGGGATGCGCGCCTCCCTCATTCGGCGCAGCACGATGCCGAGGGCTTCGTCCTTGTTCTCAAAAGCGTATTCCCAGCCCTTGAGGGTCGCCTTTACGAAAGCTGCGGCGGCAGCGGGGTCCCTGTCGTAGTTCTTCTCCAGCATATACAGCCCGTCCTCCGGGAAATTAAGCCCGTAGTCGTAAAAGAAAAAAGTGGTCAGTTCCCCGGGGTTGAGCCCGGAGTTCAGGATGGTGTGGTATTCGTTGTAGAGCATCGCCGAGGCGGCGTCGGCCCCGCCCCGCAGAAATAAATTTATGGAATGCGCCTGCGGGATGATGTTCACGCGAAGCTTGTATTTTCTGAAAAGGGCCCTGGGCTGCAGCTGGAAGCTTTCCCAAAGCGCCACCTTTTTTCCGTTAAGGTCCTCGAGCCTGCGGATGCCGCTCGATTTCTTCGCTACCAGCATCAGCGCCGAGCGCTGCAGGATCTGGGCGATATTGACCAGGCGCACGCCCTGCGCCCTTTTCTTGAGAGCCTCCGAAAGCCAGAGCGTCCCTATATCGGCGGTTCCCTTTTCCAGCAGAACATCGGCCGGCCTTTCTGGCCCGCCGCTGAGGATCTCAACTGCCAGCCCCTTCTCGCGGTAAAACCCTTTCTCGAGGGCTACGTAGTAGCCGGCGAACTGAGCCTGCGGGCTCCAGAGCGGGATGAAGGATAGCTTCTTTGCCGTGCTCTCTGCCGCCTGCAGACTGCCGGCGCAGGCGCAGAGCAGCAGAAGCGCGCTTAATCGTTTCATTATTTTTCGGGTTCCTGCTTGAAACCCAGCGTCAGGACGTTAAAGCCGGAAAGGCGGCGGTAGCTTACCTCGTCGGCCAGTTTTTTGATGAGATACGCCCCGAGCCCGCCGATAGGGCGCTCGGCGATGTCCTGGGACAGGTCGGGGTCCGGAAGCCCGGTTATATCGAACTCCTTGCCGGAGTCGCGGATCTCAATGCTGAACTTCCCGCCGCCGGAGCAGCAGGATACTTCTATCTCCCCGGGATTACCGGGGTTCGCGTATTTGAAGACGTTCGTGACGGCCTCTTCAAGCACAAGCTCCATGTCACCCGTGCGCCGCGCGGAAAACCCGGCGGTAGAAGCCGCAGCGGTGACGAACTCCGTTATCGCCTGAAGGCTTTCCAGAACGGCCGGAATTTTTATGCTCCGGGGAGGGGGCATCCTAGATGCCTTTCAGGCCTTCCGCGTCGGAGTCATAGATCTTGAAGATGCCCTGAAAGCCGGAGATCGCAAAAACTTCCTTGACGTGCCCCTGAAGCCCGGAGAAAATGATCTTTCCGTCCTGCTCCTTGAGGCGCTTCGCGGAAGCGAGAATGCCGCGCAGGCCCGCGCTGCTGATGTACTCCAGGCCGCTCAGATTTATCAGGAAGGTCTTTTCGCCCTGCGCGATAAAGTCCGCGATGCTCTTTTCGAACTCGGGAGCCGTCACGGCGTCCATTCTGCCGCTCACCGCTACGACCAGCGCGTTCGCTTCTTTCTTTGTGGCAATGTTCATAATATACCTCGTTCCTTGATTATAATAAATCAGCTGTCCCGGCGTCGGATCCTGCGCGCGTATCTGTGTAATTGTAACACACTAGCGCGACAGGCCGCAAATACTATAAGAGCTTCCAGCTATCGACGAAAAACCGCCGCCGGGCTCGGAAATTATAGCCCGGCGCGACTCCGATGCCCAGGTTGTTCGGCGCGGCTCCCTGCGCCCGTACGGTCCCGCGAAGCTCTCCCGGCAGAGTGACGTGGCAGATCAGATACGGCCTGACGCTGCCGTTGTCGGCCCCTGTCTGGGATACGCAAAAAAGGAGCGGCGGGGCTTTTCAGCTCCCGCCGCTCCTTCAGTTAGCAGCCGTACTATATCGCGAAGGTGAAGATCTGGCTCAGGCTGGCGCCGTTGCGCGCGTAATCCACGGTCACCATATAGGTGCCGGGCAGCGCCTGGTCGAACAGCGGTATCAGGTACTGGCCGCTCACCGGATAGGTGACGGCGAAGGTCTTCTCTTTGAGGGCGTCCATCAGTTCCTGGGGAGACAGGTTCTGCACGTTGGTCGGCAGGCGCATGAGCTTCACGTTGAAGGTGACCTGCTGGCCCTGGTAGAACGAGGCCCACTTGTCGCTCAGGGTGATGGTGACCTTGCCTTCGGGGGAAGCGCCGCCGGCCACCATGACCAGGCCCTGGCTGTCCGGGGTAGCCGCTTTGCGGCCGGTCGGCGTCAGGGTGTATTCGTAAGACTTGGTGCCGGTGAAGAACGCGCCGAAACCGCTGGTGTCCTTCTGGTTTACGGAGTAGTTGAACAGCGACTTATCCTGGGACACGCTGCCGTCGCAGACCGTTATTATCTCGCTCTCCCAGGGTTTTATGTCGCGGGCACCGATGTTGATGGTGACCTTCTGGTCGTGTATCTGGCCCTGGTAGTCGTAGAAATATATCTTATCGGTGAAGGGATTAGGAGTGTCGGCCTTAAAGGTCCAATCGGAGCATTCATAGGTCGGCCCGTGGTAGGGCGGCTGGGGGTGCTGGTGGTCCCAGTCGTTGGGACCGGGCTGCGGATGCCAAGGCTGGGGCTGGGGACCGGGATTCCAGGGCTGAGGGCCAGGGTGGTTGTTGTCGTGTCCGGGGCCGTTATGGTTATCGTTGCCGTGGTTGCCGCCGGGAAGATTGTCATGGCCGGGGCCGGGGTTCCAGGGCTGCGGGGGCGGAGGCGGGGGAGGGTTATTGCCGCCGTGGCCGCCGGGACCGGGCTGAAAACCGCCGTGGTCGCCGCCGGGATGCTGGCCGCCGCCGCCATGGCTGTCATGGCCGGGCTGGAAGCCGCCCTGGGGCGGAGCCTTCATAGTGTCAACGGTGCTGAGGATGTCGCTGATGTCCTGGTCGAAGCTGGTTTCGGCCGCGTAAACTCCGGCGGAAAGTGAGAGCAGTGCGGCTACTGCGAGTAGACCTGATTTTTTCATAACCCTCCCGTTGACTTTGACGCGGGACTCGTGGCGTCTTAAGTATACTCTAGGTAAAAAAGCGGGAGTTCAAATAGAGGCAATGGGCCCAGCCGGCCGTTGTTTAATGGCCTAGGGCGTACTGGGTCTTTGGGGTTTATTGCGGGTAGTAAGGCTTCCGCGCCGCGGCGTAAATGACCCTGACGCCCGGCAACAGCGGGAGCGGCGGAGCTTTTCAAATTACAGGAAACTGCCCTGATTTTTGTATGATTAGGTAAATTGAAGTAAGGGGAAAGCTTCACTAAGTATTTTCAAGCTGAAGAAATACGGCGACACCCCGAAGGCGCCCCGTGGAAGTGGACCCTGTAGAAGGCTTCAAAATCCGGGTTAAATGGTCGTAATTTCTCAGGAAATCAATTTATGAATCAACCGTTTTTTAGCATCATCATGCCGGTCTGGAACAGGGCCCACTGTGTGGGGAAGGCCATAGAGAGCGTACTTGCCCAGACATGCCAGGACCTGGAAATTATTATTGTGGACGATGGTTCCGAAGACGCGCTGGAGGAAGCCGTCCGCCCTTTCCTGGGCCCGAAAATCCGGTATCTGCCTATGCCTCACAGAGGGGTCTCCGCGGCCCGCAACGCCGGTATCAGGGCGGCCGAGGGAAAGTACATAGCCTACCTTGATTCCGATAACACCTGGCGGCCGGGGTTCCTTGAAAGAATGCGTGCCGTCATTTCCGGGGACGAGAGCAACCGCCTTTTTGTCTACGCCATGGCGGAAATTCACGAGCATAACGGCATCCCCCACCCGGCCGGCCGCAAGACTGCGGGGGAACCGGTAAGCCTGCGGAAAATGATCCTTGGAAACATGATAGACCAGAACACCGTGGTCCACTCCCGCAAATGCCTGGAAAATATGGAGCTATACGACGAGTCCCTGCGCCGGCTGGTGGATTGGGATTTTCTTGCGCGGCTGGCGTCCAGGTACGCGCCGGTTTTTGTGCCGGAAGTGCTGGTAGACTACAACTGGGGGCTTGAGAAAAACGCCATCTCTCTTGTTGAGGACTACAGGATGGCCGAAACGGCCGTGTCCCGTAAGTTTTCCGGCACAATTTCCCTTCCCGAAAATATCTGCGTCCGGCACGACATGGTAGATTATGTGTGGGACACAATCCCCGACGAGAAATACGACAACTGGCTCCGCGTTCACAGGGGGCCCTGCGACCTTAAGACATACCGCCCTAACGGCTACCCGTACATGCTGCAGATAGAGCCCTCCAGCCGCTGTAATCTTAAGTGCCCGCTGTGCCCTGTCGGGCGCAACGAGCTGGGGCGCCCGCGGATGGACATGCCGCTGGCGGATTTTAAGGCGATCATCGATGACACCAGGCGCTGGCTGATGCTAGCCGTATTGTGGGACTGGGGCGAGCCGTTCGCCAATCCGCAACTGCCTGAAATGATACGCTACGCCAGCGACGCGGATATCCGGACGGTGACAAGCACAAACGCGCACTACCTTGATAATGACGACTATACGGCCTCCATCCTTTCCTCCGGCCTCTCAACCCTCATTGTGGCGATAGATTCCATTCACGACGCCCAATACCAGGCATACAGGGTGGGGGGGCAGCTGGAACGCGCCATCAAGGGGTTGAAAAAAGTCACGGGCCTCAAGAAGAAACTAGGGAGCCGGACGCTTATCAACCTGCGCATGGTAGTTATGCGTCATAACGAAAAAGAAATAGGCAGGCTGCGCCGGCTGGCCAGGGAGGTCGGGGCGGACCGCTTTACGGTTAAAACCCTTAACCCTTCGTGCGGGGACGTTTCCATGGACGGGGAACTGGTGCCGCTGAACAAGAAACTCAGGCGCTTTGAGTACCGCGGGGAAACCTGGGAAAGGATACCCGTCACCGCGGCCTGCGAACGCGTAATGACCATGGCCAACATTTTCTCGAACGGGGATGTTGTCCCCTGCTGTTACGACTTTGATTCCGCTCTGAAGATAGGCAGCATACACGACGCCCCTTTCAGCCGCATCTGGCTTTCGCCGGAATATCGCGAGGTCCGGCGGCGGATACATGAACGGCGCGCTGAAATCCCGAGGTGCAGGAATTGCCATATTAATTTCCTGCTCTCAAAAGCCGGATGGTTTACCGAAGCGACGGATTTGAAGGCCCCCGGGCCGTTCTGGGATCCCCGGAGATATTTGCGGTGATTTTTCAGGGATGCGCTTCCTTCACGCGGATAAAAAGTGCTTCGTGATTTGTGCCTCAACAGTTCTTATATTCACTGCGGATTATGGGATCGCATATTTAACCACGACAAAAGTTTAATTAAAAAACGACTAATTAAACTATAGATCGGCAGAGTTTAATCAGCAGGTTCAGCGGTGGCCGGCCTAGTTAAGCCGGTGTCTGTAATACGTGACTTAACCTGGTTTCCGAAAAATGCTAATATTAACAATGTAGTCATACCACAGTTTGCCGCGGTAGCTCAGTGGTAGAGCACTGGTCTGAAAAACCAGGTGTCGTTGGTTCGATCCCAACCCGCGGCAAATTTTTATTCTTCAGCCTTTCTGGTGCCTATGCCCCTCCATAACAAGATCCTTATCGCCGACGACGACGCGGAGATGCTTGAGATGCTCAGCAGCATGCTCGAGAACGAAGGCTATACCGTGATACAGGCGGAGAACGGCCAGGAGGCCGTGGAGCTGGCCCGCAAGGAGCTGCCGTCGCTGGTGATGCTGGACATACATATGCCTGTGATGGACGGCCTGACGGCCTGCAAGGAGATAAAGTCGGACCAGGTCACGCGGGGCGTCCCCGTGGTCATGCTCACCGTAGAGGGCAGCATATACGAGATACAGCAGGCCATAAGCTACGGGGCTAAAACCTATATTACAAAGCCTTCCAGCAAGGCCGAGATCCTTAAGGTGGTAAAAAGCATAATTTAGCGGCGAGCTGAGCGCGCAAAATTAAAAGGGCCCTTTCGGGGCCCTTTTAATTTGTCACCGCCGGAATACCGCTAGACCACTCTGAGCAGCGCGAAGTGCAGGTACTCGGTCTCGGGCATGCTGAGCAGTATGGGGTGGTCCTTGGCCTGGCCGCGCAGTTCTACGAGCATGGCCTTTTTGCCGGCTCTGGCCGCCGCGCCGGAGAGGGTTTCCATGAACATCCCCCTGGAGATATGGTGCGAGCAGGTGGAGACCGACAGGTAGCCGCCGCGCGGCAGGGCTTTCAGCGCCGCGCCGGCCATGCGCGCCAGCATCTTCAGCGCCTGCGGCAGATGCTTCTTGTTGCGCACGATGTTGGGCGGGTCAAGCAGGATGAAGTCCGGGGTCTCGGGCAGCTGCCCCGTCTCAAGGGCCTCCAGAATGCGCTCCGCTTTTTCCTTCCGGAAGATTATCTTCTTCTCCACTTTATTGAGGGCGGCGTTTTCTTCCGCCAGCTCTATGGCTTTTTCCGAAGAGTCCACCGCCCAGACCGCCTCGGCTCCGGCCTTGGCGGCCGTTATGGCGAAAGCGCCGAGGTAGGTGTGCAGGTCCATCACCTTGCGGCCCTTGAAAAAGGGCGCGAGCGCTTCGCGGTTCTCGCGCTGGTCGAAGTACCAGCCGGTTTTCTGCCCGCCGGCCATGGGCACCCAGTAGTCAAGGCCGTTTTCCGTTATCTTCGCTTTTTCCGGCATAACTCCGAAAGCCGTTTCCTCGTAGGACTTGAGGCCTTCCAGCTCCCTGAACTGGTGGGTGTTCTTGTAAAAAATGCCGCGGGGCCGCAGCAGGTCGGTAAGGGCGGCCGTGATCTCGTCCTTAAGCAGCTCCATGCCGGCCGAAAGGATTTCCACCACCACGGCGTCGCCGTAGCGGTCCACGACCAGGCCGGGCAGGCCGTCGGATTCGCCGAAGCAGATCCGGCAGGCGCGCGAGATCCCCATGGACTCCCGGTATTCCAGCGCGGCGGCGAGGCGGGTCTTGATGAAATCCGCCGGCAGGTCCGCGGTGTTCTGGGCCAGCAGGCGCATGGCTATAAGGCTCTTCGGGTTGAAGAAGCCTACGCCGGCCGGTTTGCCGCCGGGGTAAAGCAGGCCGCAGACGGTGCCGGGCGGGACGGAGGTGTCGACAACTTCCAGTTCGTTAGAGAAAACCCAGAGATGGCCCTGGGCCCGGCGCTTTACGGCGCCGGCGCGGAGTGTAAGGTTTATCATAATTATTCGTCGAGGGAGACTAGGGCTTCTACGGAGGAGCCGGGTTTTACGTCGAAAGCGCGGGCGAAACTGCCGTTCCGCACGGAGAACTCAAGGAAGCCGAAGGACCCTATAAGCGCCAGGGCTTCGCCTTCGGGGACCGAAGCATAGGTGAGCTTGAGGCCCTTCAGCATGCGGTCGGCGATGTTGAACACCGCCCTGGCGCTCAGATAATCGCGCCTTATGTTCGTGATCACGTTGCCGAAATGGTCTATAGCGATGACCTGGCCGGTTACCCTGTTGCCGGCCTTTACCGGGAGGGGGAAAGGGAGGCGGCGGTATCCGCCGAAGACGGGGCCGATCTTTTTTTCGGGCAGGCCTTTCGCTATCGCGGCGGCCACCGGCGCCATCAGGTCGCGCCCGTGCCCGGTGGAGCTGATGTTCTCCATGAAGAGCGAAGAGTTGTTGATGAAGCGCGCCTCCGTTATTTTTTCTTTCTGCTCCACCCAGCTTATCAGGCCGTTATCCGGAGCGATGAACTGGTAGTTCTCCGTCCGGGCCCAGATAATGCCCCGCCCCGTGCCTACCGTCGGGTCCACCACGGCGACGAAGAGCGTGTGCTTCGGCATATAGGGCATAACCGCCATCAGATAGAAGGCCGCGGTCTGGATGTTCTGCGGCGGTATCTGGTGGGTGATGTCGATGATGGAGAGGCCGGGGGCTCTTGAAAGCAGGACGCCTTTCATCGCGGCCACGAAGGGGTCGTTCGTGCCGAAGTCGGAAAGCAGGGCGATGTGTTTGGTTCTCATATCAGGGGAACAGCAGGCTCAAGCGGTAAGGATCAGGAATTAAGCGCCGGGCTTAAAGTTCGGTATTTGTTCCCTCTTACCACTTACAACTTAAAACCTAATACTGACTATGCGAGTGGTGGCCGGTCGAGCCGGGGATGGTCAGCTGCAGCTTCTGCCTGCAGAGCGGGCAGTTGTCCGGAGGAAAAAGCTGCAGCGGATAGGAAATAAGGCCGCGTACCGGCACGTTCAGCGTGAGGTCGCCGGTGGAGCGGTCCACTATGGCCGCCACGCCTATGACCTTGGCGCCGTAGCCGCGGGCCAGGTTTATGGCCTCGCTGCAGAGGCGGCCGGTGTTCAGCACGTCGTCCACCACCAGCACGCGCTCGCCTTCGGAGATCTTGAAATCGCGCTTGAGCACCATCACGCCGTTTATCTTTTCCGTGAAGTTAGAGCGGGCTTTCTTGACGCGCGCCACTTCCTGGCCGATGGCCATGGAGCCCACGGAAGGGGAGATCACGACGTTCACTTCCTGCGGGAACTTCGCCGCCATCTCCTTGGCCACCTTCTGCGCCAGGTGGGGGTATTGGAGCACCAGCGAGGGCTGTATATAGGTCTGGGTATGGAAGCCAGACGGGATCTGGAAATGGCCGTTGAGAATGGCCCCGTGCTCCTGCAGCAGCCCCACCACGTCAAATTTACCTAGTTTGGACATTATTTCTTTCCTCCTGCGAAACTGTTTATCTTGGCGAAATCTATAGCCACTCCGCTCTGGGCTGCTTCCTTGATGATGCGCCCGCTCTCTTTCGGGCTTATCATCTTGAACTCCGGCTTTGTCATCCTGCCTTCAATGATAAAAGCCAGGGCCGGCTTGCCGCTCGCGTCAGTGAGGGCCTCCGGCAGGCTCCCCATGGAATCGTACTTACCTGATATTGTATAAATTTTAACGTTCATGGTCTCGTTAGAAAAGTCCAGCTGGCCTGAAGCGTAGGCGGAAAACTCCTTGCCGTCCATGTAGAAGTTCTTTATTTCCACCTTTCCTTTGTCCAGAGAATAGTCCCCGCCGATGGAATTGAAGGAGACGTCGTCCACCTTGTTGCCGAACTGGAGCGCCCCGGTCCGGTTCATGCGGTTTATGAAGATCAGCGGCAGGGAGAAAATATAATAGATGCGGTCCTGCTCGGAGGTTTTTTGTACGTCGTAAAACGTGCCGGCGCCGGATTTTATCGAAATGTCGCCCTTGATTCCGGAGATGTCTCCGGCGATGTTCTTAAGCGCTGCGGCCACGTAGAAGTCGGAGGCCTCCAGGTATTGATGCCTGAAGCGGCCGGCCTTGTAAAGCAGCCTGAAGGAAGAGTAGCCGATGGGAATGGAATTTTTCAGGGTCTTCAGCCAGACCAGCTGCGAATCCACTTCCGGCATGCCGACGCGCGGCCCGCGCAGCTCTTTTATATCCAGGACAAGGTTCCGTATGTCGGAAAAAAGCAGATTAGCAGAGTAGCCCGTGAAATTTACCGTCCTTTCCGCGGTAAAGGGGCGCCGTATTACCGCGAGGCCTTTTACCGGCCCGCTGTTGAATTTTCCGGAGTAATTGAACATCAGCTCGTCTTTTGAAATTTCCGTTTTGAGAATAAGGCCGCCCAGGCTGCCCCCGCCCAGGGTCAGCTTGCCGCCGGAGGCCGCGGCGTAGTTGTTCGCGAAGTTCTCGGACAGCAGGGCGGAGAGATTAAGCCCCGCCGCGGTCAGCTTCCGGTATTTAAAGCCGGCGCCGGTGGTGTTTATAAAAAACCGGGACATGGCAAGCTTGCCGTTCTTCGACGCCACCTTAAGGCGGAGCTGGGCGGTGCCCGTCGGGCTATCCACGGGCAGCACGACCTCATAGCGCTTAAGCTGATCGAGGCTGAAGGGGGGGGCGGAGATCGTGAAGGCGTAAGAAAGAGTGGACTTCGAGAGGTCGAAAGAGCCCTCCGCCTTTATGTTCAGCGGCTTGGTCAGCAGGAGCAGCTCTACGGTTTTTGAGGACGTTAAAACGGCGCCGATCTCCCAGGAGGAGCGCGGAGCGGTAAAAGCCAGGGGCGAGCTGAAAAGATAAGGCAGGTCTCCGCTCTTAAAGGAGGGGGTTTCCGCCTTGAGCTTTATCTCCGGGGCGTGGAAATTTTTTATCCCGCCGGTGAACTTCACGCTTTTGTCCTGCAGGGTCAGCGTGGCGCGGAGGTCCTTCACCGCGGCCTCTTCCCATTTGAACCCGGCGAAGTTCACCGCGCCTTCCGCGCTGAGGCTGCCGCGCACCGGGAGCCTGAAGGCGGTGCTTTTAAAAGAGGCCGAGGCGGTAAAGGGCGTGTCCGCGCCGGGCATGAAATTGTTGAAGGTGACGCTGAAATCCTCAAAAGAGTGGCGCGCGCCGGATCTCATGTAGCTCACCGCCACTTCTCCGTCCTTGATCTCCGCCTTGGCTATCTTGCTCAGGAGGTTCTTCCCGGGGCTTTTCCGGTAGGCGGCGAAGATGTCTCCGAAATTCCAGGTCCCGTCGGCGCGCTTGATAAGCTCTATCCTGGGGGAGACCAGCACCACGCTGTCTATCTCTATTTTGCGTTTCAGCAGAGGCTTCAGGCGGTAGGTGGCGTAGATATATTCCGCCTTCAGAAAGTCGATAGCCTCGGGGCCCGGTTCGGTGACCCGCAGGCCCTTTATCTCTATCTCGCCCGTGGCCGACAGTTTGGCCCACTCGATGTGCACGGGGCGCTTCAGTATTTCCTGGAACTGGTTGGTGATTATCGATTCCAGGTCGGCCGGCTTGAACATTACCCGGAGCGTGAACAGGGCCGTGACCGTGATCCCGGCCGCCAGTATCAGCGGCAGGAAGATTATCCTGATCAGTATCTGCTTAAGCAACTTCATGAATTCAAATATATTTTAGCAGTATTGAAGACATAAGAAGCGGCGGAAAAGATCCCGCGGTAGGCCTCTTCCTGCGTTTCCAGAACGCGCGCCGAATAGGCCCGCAGGCTCAGCAGGCCCGGAAAAAGCAGTTTAAGCGCCGCGGCCAGGCCCAGGCAGTTAAGCAGCAGCAGCAGCGGCAAAGAAAATAGCGCGCCGCCCGCCTTCCTCAGATCGCTCTGCACCGGGCCGGCGAGGACGTCCGTCGTGTGCAGCAGATGGAAGGCCAGCGTAAAGCCCGCCGCGGCGAGGAACCAGGGTCGCAGCGGGGCGGCGTCCCAGAAGCGTCCCGCCAGCCAATAGGCGGCGGCGACGGCGAGCGTATAGAAGGGGACGACATAGGGCGCGAGCGAGATGAAGGTGTTGGTAGAATCCAGCAGCACGTAGCCGTCGGTTTTTTTAACCGAGATCTTCCGCACGCGCACCCCGCAGCATAGCGCGGCCAGCGCGTGGGTCAGCTCGTGAGCGGCCACGTACAGGCGCTTTCCCCTCCCGCTCCAGTGGAACAGCAGGCAGGCCAGCGCGCCGCAGAGAAGCGGGAACGTGACGCCGAACCTGCCAAGCGCCGGCGCAAGCGTCCCGGCCGTGGCCCAGGCCGCTGCCAGGGCCGCGGGCGCCAGGAGTATGCCGATAAGGGGTTTGATAGCTCGCTTCACTTGTTATTTAACCGCGGCGTTTCGCTTACTCCGTCATCCACACTTCGGTTTTTACGCCCTGTGCCGCCAGCTCCGCGCGCCAGGCGGCCAGCGCCGCGGGAAGTCCGGCGCCGGCCCTGGCGGCCCACGGGTTCAGCGGGAAATAAAAATCTTTAGCCGCGGTCCTGTACCAGAGACAGGCCAGTTTCGCGGAGCTTTCGGTGATGCGGAATTCTTTCTCCGCCGTCCTCAGCGCGGCCGCCCGCGCCGCGGCTTCCGGCGAGGCCGTGCCGGCGGCGGCTCTCTTGTCCGCCGCTGTTTCCCGGGCGTATTCAGCTTCGTAGTAGGCGGCTTTGGCGGAAGGGTTGTCCCTCCAGTATTCTTCCCGCACGGCTCTGAGCAGCGCGCTCCGCGAGCGCAGCGCCAGATCGGCCGCGGCAAGTAAAAAGAAGGCTGAGACCGCTATGGCGGCCCAGGCCGCCGGGCGCTTAAGCACGGGTCAGGCCCCTTGTTTCTTCAGCGGGGGCTGGGTTTTAAGGAGTTTGTGGATCAGGGCGGCCAGTATATGGGGCTTAACCGGTTTCTCGATAAAATCCTTGACATTGGATTCCTGCTTGATCATATCGGAGGTGGAGCGGTCGATGTAGCGGCCGGTTATCACCACGATGGGGATGCTGCCGTTCTCATCGCTCTGCAGCTCGCGCAGTATCTCAAAGCCGCCGAACTTGGGCAGCATCAGGTCAAGCAGTATCAGATCGGGGTTGACGGCGCGGGCCTTGTTCAGCGCCTCCTCCCCGTCGGCCGCTTTCTCGACCCGGAAACCCTCGTTCCTGACTATAAACTCAATGAGCTCCCGCACCGAATCATCGTCGTCCACTACCAAAACCAGCTTATCGGCAGGCCTGCCGTACGCAGAAGTGTTTTCCATCTTTACCCCCTGGAACGTTCCGAAGAACTCAGATATTAGTGGTGACCAGAGTCTCGGTTGTCTGTACTCCGTGTATGCCGCGCACCTCGCGGACTATCAGGCCGCTCAGCTTATCGATGGTGTCCGATTCCGTCACCAGGATGGCGTCCCAGCCGCCGAAGGTCATATAGACGTCTTTCACGCCGCGGATGTTCTTTATCTGCTGTACGGCTTTTTGTTCAAGGCCGGCCACTAACTTGCATAAAACGAATGCGATCATAAAACCTCCTAGATCCTCTCGTTCCACTCCGGGGTGCGGTACTTGGCTTCAGCTATGGCGGCGGCTTTCGCGCGCGCCTCTTCCGGTATCTCCGCGACTTCCCACTCCAGCCCGAATTCCGCGCCTAAAGCTTTGAGCACGGCATTCCTGTGCAGGGCGGCGTTCGAGCGCGCGTCCGGGGACTGAAAAGAGGCCTGGTAGAGCATATGAGCGCCAAACTTGCGGAGCGCTCCGCCAAGTACTTTTTTTCCATTATACAAAATATCCATATTAACGGGCTTGGCAAAGCAGTCCATCACCGGGTCGTTCACGGCGTAGTCCTTTGTTCTCTCGTTCAGCAGGTCGAAGCCGAGGCCCAGGCGGGTGTATTCGGCGGTTATCGCGCGGTGCAGGCGGTCATAGGTCTTTCCGGGCTCGAAGTAGACGCCCGGGGAGGGGAAGATGAAGGAGAAGGTCAGGTCGGTCTCGTGGAAGACTATGCCGCCGCCGGTGGGCCGGCGCGTGACGGCGGTTATAGGGCTGCCCGCCGCCGCTATGGCTTCGGCCACGGCTTTCCGCCGCTGCGAGTAGCCGAAGGTTATGCCGGGCTCTTTCCAGTTGTAGAAGCGCAGCAGGTAAGGCGCCGGCAGAGTCTCGCAAAGCGCCTCGTCCGCGGCCATCTGCCCGTAGACGTCCAGGGGGGGAGTTTCGATTATAAGGGCTTTTTCCATGTTCTGGTTCGTACAGTTTGCCGGTCGCCGAGCGGGATGGAACGCGAAATCGGCGTCGCGCACACAGTGCGCGCGCCTGCCGCTCTCGGCCTCGGCGCTGCGCAAGCCTCGGCCTCCGAGGGGCTTTTGCTAACCCATCCCGCTCGGCAACCGGCAGTTGCTACCACTTTAAGTTGGGCTGCCTGGCGGCCTGCACTTCGTCCAGGCGCTTTACCGGCATCGTGTGCGGCGCGTCCTTAAGCGACTGGGGGGCGGCGAGGCCCTTCGCGTGTATGTCCTTCATCGCCGCCACGAACTCGTCGAGGGTTTCTTTCGATTCGGTCTCGGTCGGCTCGATCATGATCGCTTCGTGAACGATGGTCGGGAAGTAGATGGTCGGGGCGTGGAAGCCGCGGTCAAGCAGGCCTTTGGCCACGTCCAGCGTCCGGAGGCCCTTCGAAGTCATGTCCTCGCCCGGGGTCAGCACGCATTCGTGCATGCAGTATTCCTTGGAGTACGAAGGGTAAATATCCATCAGGAGGCTGCGCACGTAGTTTGCGTTGATGATGGCGCAGCGGGCGATGTCGCCGAACTCCGCCGCCGAATGCGCCAGCATATAGGCGTAGGCGCGCACCAGCACGCCGGTATTGCCGAAGAAGGCTTTTACCTTGCCGATGCTGCGGCCGTCGCCGAAGTCGGAGATATATTTGCCGCCCTCCTTCTTCACCAGCGGCACGGGCAGGAACGGGGCCAGATGCCTGCGGCACACTATGGCGCCGGCGCCGGGCCCGCCGCCGCCGTGCGGGGTGGAGAAGGTCTTGTGGAAGTTCAGGTGCATCAGGTCTATGCCGAGGTCGCCGGGCTTGACCATGCCGATCAGCGCGTTGAGGTTGGCGCCGTCCATATAGACCAGCGCGCCGGCCTCGTGCACGGCCCCGGCTATGGCCTCTATGTTGCTCTCGAAGATGCCGAGCGTGTTGGGCACGGTAAGCATCAGCACGGCGGTCCTGGGGCCGATATGCTTCTTCAGTTCCTCTACGTCCAGGCGGCCGTCAGGCCTGGAGGTGATGTTGATGGTGTTGAAGCCCATCATCGACGCGGTGGCCGGGTTGGTGCCGTGGGCGGAGTCGGGGCAGATGATCTCGTTGCGGGCCTCGCCCTTCGCCTCGAAGTAAGCCTTCGCGAGCAGCAGGCCGGTGAACTCGCTGTGAGCGCCGGCGGCGGGCTGCAGAGTGATGGCGTCCAGGCCGCACAGTTCTACCAGGCGGGCGGACAGGTCGTGGAGCAGCTCCAGCGTACCCTGCGCGCAGGTGTCGTGAGCGAACGGGTGCAGCGCGGCGAAGCCCTCCAGCGCCGCGGCCTCCTCGTTGAAGCGCGGGTTGTACTTCATCGTGCAGGAACCGAGCGGGTAGAAGTGCGTGTCCACCGAGAAGTTCAGGCGGGACAGCCGGGTGAAGTGCCTCACCACGTCGAACTCGGAGAGCTCCGGCAGGCGCAGGGGGGACTTGCGGCGAAGCGCGGCGGGCACGCTGGCCTTCGCGCGCAGCGGGTTCTTGCACCACAGGCCTCGGCGGCCGGGATCGGACTTCTCGATGCTGAGGCGGTTATCTGTTGCGGGGGCGCAGGTCATAGGGCCTCCTTTATAGCGGCTTCGAGTTTCAAGATATCCGCCTCGGTCTTGGTCTCGGTGGCGCAGACCAGCAGGGCCTCGCCCAGTTCGGGGTAGAGGGCGGTCAGCGGCAGTCCGGCGTCCACGCCGGAGTTGGCGAGGATCTTCTCGCGCAGCTTCGCGGCGTTGCCGGGCACGGAGAGGACGAATTCGTTGAAGAAGGGACCTCTGAACTTGAGCGCGCAGCCCTTTATCGCCGAGAGGCGCTCGGCCGCATAAGCGGCGGCGCCGGAGTTGCACTCCGCCAGTTCCTTCAGGCCCTCGGGTCCGTAGAGGGCCGAGTAGACCGTGGCGGCCAGCGCGCAGAGCGCCTCGTTGGAACAGATGTTGGAAGCGGCCTTGTCGCGGCGGATATGCTGCTCGCGGGCCTGCAGCGTCAGCACGAAGCCGCGCCTGCCGTCTTTGTCTTTGGTCAGGCCGGCTATTCGGCCCGGCATCTGGCGCACGTGCTCCTTTTTGCAGGAGAACAGGCCGAGGTAGGGCCCGCCGTAAGCCAGCGGCAGGCCGAGGCTCTGGCCTTCGCCGACGGCAAAATCGGCGCCGTATTCTCCCGGAGCGGCCAGGATGCCGAGGCTGACGGGGTCGGCCGCGGCTACCAGCAGCGCGCCGGCCTTCTTGGCCAGGTCGGCGACGCCGTCCATGTTCTCGATGAGGCCCAGGAAGTTGGGGGTCTGCACGGCCAGGCAGGCCGCGTCTGCGAGCAGGCCCGGCAGGGCGGCCTTGTCCATCGCGCCGTCCTTCATCGGGACTTTTACGTAGGTGTAGTCGGGTGAGTGGGCGAAATAAGTCTTCAGCGTGTCCATATACTGCGGGTTCACGCCGGCGGAATAGACGATCTTCTTGCGGCCGGTGACGCGCACCGCCGCGCGGACGGCCTCAGCGAAGGAGCTGGCCCCGTCGTACATCGAAGCGTTGGCGCAGTCCATGCCGTAAAGCGCGCTGACCGTGCTCTGGAACTCGTAGATAGCCTGCAGCGTGCCCTGGCTGGCCTCGGGCTGGTAGGGCGTGTAGGCCGTCAGGAACTCCGTGCGGGAGGTGATGGCCTTGACGGCGGCCGGGGTGTAGCGCTCGTAGGCGCCGGCGCCGAGGAAGCTCAGCGGTCGGCAGTTTTTGTTCGCCAGTTCCGCCATGCGGACGGCCGATTGGGCCTCGTCGAGGCTTTCCTCGGGTAAATTAAGTTTGGGCCAGAGGAATTTAGAGGGGACCTGTTTTACCAGCTCTTCAAAGGAGGCGGCGCCGATGGTTTTAAGCATCTCCTCTTTATCGGTTTTGGTGTGCGGGATATACATGGGGAACTCCTGGGAAAATGAAGAGTCGAGAGTCGGGAGTCGCGGGTTGGGGATCGGGAATCGGAAATCCGGGATTTTATTTCCCCGGACTCCCGTCCCCTGACTCCTGACTGGTGGTTTTTAGTGTGCCGCTTGTTTTACGAAGTCCTGGTAGGCCGTCAAGTCCATCAGGGTCTCTCCCTCGGCCGGGTTGGACGGCTTCAGCTTGAACATCCAGCCGCCGTCCAGGGGGGCCTGGTTGAGCAGGGCCGGGTCGCCGGTGACGGCTTCATTTATGGCTGTAACTTCCCCGGAGACCGGGGCGTAAATGTCGAAAGCGGATTTAACGGATTCCACTACGGCGCAGGGCTTCTCTTTCTCCAGCTTTTGGCCTACTTTCGGCAGCTCGACGAATACCACGTCGCCCATCTCGTGCTGGGCGTGGTCGGAAATTCCTACGGCGGCCTCCGCATCGAGGTGCACCCACTCGTGGGTTTTAGTGTATTTAACTTCTTCGGGTTTAGGCATTATGTCTCCTTGGTAATTTAAAATCCTAAATTAATATCAGGCCCCTATTCCTTTATTGAAAGCGGTGCCCTTAAAGAACGGAACGCGCGCGACTTCCGCCTTCACGCGCCTGCCGTGTATCTCCACTTCCAGCGGGGCTCCGGGCTTCAGGTCCGGCGGGATGACATAGCCTACGCCGATGCCTTTTTTGAGAGTGGGGGAATAAGTGGCGCTGGCGAGCTCTCCAACCTGTTTGCCGTCCAGAAAGATCTTGCAGCCGGAGCGCGGTACGCCGCCGGTAAGGGTCAGGCCCGTAAGGCGGCGCTTCACGCCGTTCGCTTTCTGTTCGGCAAGTATATTCCGCCCGTTGAAATCGCCTTTGTCCAGCGACACCACCCAGCCGTAGCCTGTCTCGTAGGTGGTGTGAAAATCGTCGACGTCCTGGCCGTAGAGCAGGTAGCCGGATTCCAGGCGCAGGGTGTCGCGCGCGCCCAGGCCGCAGGGCACTATGCCGTAGGGCTTGCCCAGGTCCATGAAATGCTCCCAGAGCTTGTTTATTATGGAGTGGGGGGCGGTCACTTCAAAACCGTCTTCTCCTGTATAACCGGTGCGGCTCACGTAGCAGTGCTCGCCCATTATGTCCTTCTCCACTATGCCGAAGCGGGGCAGCTTCAGGGCTTCCGGGGCGAAGGTCTCGAACATTTTGGGCACGCTGGGGCCCTGCACGGCTATCATCGAGTAATCGTCGCTTTTGTTCTCGACCTTGACCAGCATCTTGCCGGCCTGGCTTTTGAACCACTCGTAGTCCTTGGTGGAGGTGGTGGCGTTCACTATGACCAGGTAGCGGTCGGCGCTGAGGCAGAAAGCTATGATGTCGTCGACCAGGCCCGCGTTGGGGTTGGTTACGTGCGAGTAGACGCCTTTGCCGGGGGTGGCCTTGCGCAGATCGTTGGTGTTTATCTTCTGCAGCAGCTTGAAGGCGTCCGCGCCGGTCACGAAGATCTGTCCCATGTGGGAGACGTCGAAGAGGCCGGCCGACTTCCTCACGGCCTCGTGTTCCTTAAGTATGCCGGCGAACTGCATCGGCATTTCCCAGCCGTGGAAGTCCACCATCTTGCCGCCGTATTTCCTCATGGTTTCGTTCAATGCGGTGCGGCGTATGGTCGTTGCTGTGGACATATTTCCTCCGGTTGATTTTTTTGCGGTAATAAAGGTATATAAAATTTATAACAAATATGGAGCGGAGGCCGCAAGTTAGCCGCTTAAGGCGCGGGAGGCGGAGGGGGCGGCGTTATTTTGGCTTTGACTTAGCGGCCCACATTTTTCATAATAAAATCAGGGTTATCGTTCAAAAGGCTGTCCGGAGGCAAAATGGGTTTTGACGAACAGATTCGGCAGGAAGCGCGGTTTAAAGCGATGGAACAGCGGCTCTCCAGGCTGGAGGAGTTCCTGAAGCTTCCCCGGCCGCCCTGGACCCCTCCCACGCCGCCGCCTCCGCCGCAAACCAGCGCCCCGGCCCCCGTCTCCTTTGAGGCTCCGGCCCCCTCCGCCGCGGCGGCCCCTAAAGACAGGTCAGGGAACTGGCTCGGCGTGGTCGGCATCATCTGTTTTGTGCTGGCCGCCGGCTTCATAATCAAGCTTTCCATAGATTCGGGCTGGCTGACGCCCGTGAGGCAGATCGGCCTCGCGATATTTTTCGGGCTCGGCCTGATCGCGTCCGGCTTCGCGCTGAGGGAGTCGGACCACGAATATTCCAGCCTGCTCCAGGGCGGCGGCATAATCGTTCTTTACCTCGCCGTTTTTTCGGCCCATCGCCTATATTCCCTGATCTCGTTCGAAGCCGCCATTTCCATGACCAGCCTCGTTTCCGGGCTCTGCGTCTGGCTGTATCTGAGGATAAAGGAGGATTGGTATCCCGTAACGGCCGCGATCGGCTCCTACTGCGCCCCCGCAATTCTCGGGCTGGGCGCCGGCGCCGTGTTCTCCGTCTACTATTTTCTGCTCTGCTCGGTGGCGTTCGCGACTATCTCGGTCTGGGTGCGGTCCCGGACCTTAACCCTTGTCTCCGGCTATCTGGCGATCCTGATGACCGCTCTCCTCGGCCTTGACCTGAAGCAGGACGCGCTGACGGCGGTCATGCTGGCCCTTAACTTCCTGATCTTTTCTACGGGGACATATCTTTATACCGTGCAAAGCCGGACGCCCCTGACCGAAAAAGAAGCGGGAAGTTTCCTGCCGGTGCTTATCTTTTTTTATGCCGTGGAGTATTATTTCATCGACCGCCTCCGGCCGGGCCTGGCGCCCTGGCTCTCGCTGGGCTTCGCCGCTCTGCTCCTTGGGCTCTACCTGGCCGCGAAAAAAAAGTTCCCCGAGGGAAGCCTGGGCAGCCAGCCCATGATCCTCGCGTTCCTGACCGTAGTGTGCTTCCACTCGTTCTATCTTGAGCTGCTGCCACCTGAAATGCAGCCCTGGCTGTTCGGCGTGATCGCGCTCGGGCTGGCCCTTTCCCGCGTCGATCTTGCCGGCTACAAAAAAAACAGCCCGTTCCGGATCCCGGCCCTGGCGCTCCTCGCGGTGATGGTGATAGAGTATTTATCCATGCTTTCCCATCTGCTGTCGGGGAACGAGCTCCCCTGGCTGGCGGTTTCGCTGGTCTCTTTGGGGAGCCTGTGGCTGCTGATCGATCTCAAGGGCGGGGAGCTGGCCGGCAAGAACGCGTACGGCCCGCTGCTCGGCGCCGCGCATCTGCTGGCCGTCGCCGGGTTCTACCGGCTGACCAAGGATATCGGCTCGCTTCAGGTTTCGGCCTCCTGGCTCTTTTACGCCGTCTGCGTGATAGCTTTCGCCTTCAGCCGGCGGGACGAAGCGATGGCCAAATCCGCGATGTTCGTGCTGGGCTTCGCCGCCGGAAAAGCGCTGCTTTACGACGCGGCGTCGGCCCCGACCGCGGTGCGCATCTTTTGCCTGCTCCTGACGGGAGCGGCGCTTTACGGGTCGGGTTTCCTCATCCGCAGAATTTCCGGCTGGAAAACGGCGGCGGAGCGACCGGCCGACGGTAATATGCCCTGAAGCGGGCCTGACGCTTATGAGCAGAGCATTTGTTAAAGAAGACAGCGAGGATCCGGGCGAGCCGGTTAAAAGGCAGCCCAGCGGCCGGCCCAACTATGTCACGCCCTTCGGGCTTGAAAGTCTTAAGGCCAGGGCGGCGGAGCTGACCCTGCTGCGCGCCGGCCTGGTGGCCGGACAGCGCCCGGACGAGCCGCGCAGCCTCGGGCTGCGCCAGGCCGAGCTGGACCTGGAATATTACGGGGATCAGATAAAGCGCGCCATACTGGTGGACAACCGGGGCCTGGCCGCCGAAGACGTGCGCTTCGGCGCGACGGTGGCGGTAAGAGAGCCGGACGGGACCGCGCGGGAATATCAGCTCGTCGGCGAGGACGAGGCCGACGCGGCGGCCGGAAAGCTTAACTGGGGCTCGCCGCTGGCCGGCGCCCTGCTCGGGGCCGGGCCCGGCGCGCTGATAACTCTGCCGCGCAAAACCGGCGCCCTGCGGCTTGAAATAATTTCGGTCCGCTACCCCAAGGCATAGCCCGGAGAAGCCAGTATGGATGAACAGGCTTCGCAGGATCCGTTTGTTTTATCCTGTCCGTCCGTGTAAATAAATTCTAGAGGTCCAGCGTTATGCCTACGGGGCAGTGGTCGGAGCCCTGCACTTCGGGCAGAATAAAGGCGTCCGTTACCAAAGACGCTTTTTCCCTGTTGATGAAGAAATAGTCCAGCCGCCAGCCCACGTTCCTTTCGCGGGCGCGCGTTTTGTAATCCCACCAGGTGTACTGCCCCGGCTCCGGATGCTTCTCGCGGAAAGTGTCGGTCCAGCCTTTGCCGGCCAGCTTATCCAGCCAGGCCCGTTCCACTGGCATAAAGCCGGAGTTTCCGACGTTCTCTTTCGGGCGGGCCAGATCGATCTCCTTGTGGGCGGTATTCACGTCGCCGCAGAAGATGACGGCTTTGCCGCTTTTGCGGAGTTTCTCGATGTGTCCGAGGAAGGCCTCGTAGAAAGCCAGTTTATAAGCCAGGCGCTCCGGGCCCTGCCCGCCGTTCGGAAAGTAGACGTTCAAAAGATAAAACTCTTTGTACTCCAGCGTTATGACCCGGCCCTCGCTGTCGAAGCGCGGCTCTCCAAGGCCTCTCGAGACCGACAGCGGCTCTTCGGAGTAAAAGGCGGCGACGCCGCTGTAGCCTTTCTTTTCCGCGCAGTTCCAGGCCGACTTCCAGCCGGCCGGCTCCGTGTCGCCGGGCGCCAGCTGTTCGGGGCAGGCTTTAACTTCCTGGAGCCCCAGGATGTCCGGCCTGGCCGAAAGCAGGAATTCCGGGAAGCCTTTCTTTAGAACGGCCCGGTACCCGTTGACGTTCCAGGAAAGAATTTTCATAACTATTTATACAGCGCTTCGTGGATGGCTTCAGCCATCGTCGGGTGCGCGTAGATCATTTCGCGCAGGTCGCCGCGCCTGAGCTTCAGCTTCACCGCCAGGGCCAGGACGTGGATCAGCTCCGTGGCGGGCCCGCCCACCCGCTGGGCGCCCAGCAGCGTCTCGTCCGCGGCGTTGAAGACGAGCTGCGCGAAGCCCTCTGTTTCGTCGGAGGCGACCGCCCTGCCGATGCCCAGGTGGAAGGCGCGCGCTGTTTTTACAGTAAAGCCGCCGGCCTCGGCCTGCGCTTTGTTCAGTCCCACCGAGCCCACTTCGGGCCAGGCGTAGACGCAGCGGGGCACTATGCCGGCGTCGAAGGCCCGGTCCGCCCCCATAATATTTTCGGCGGCTATTTCGCCCTGGCGGCTGGCCGAATGGGCCAGCAGCGAGATGCCGTTCACGTCGCCCACGGCGAAAACGCCGGGGACGGAAGTGCGCATTCCCGCGTCCGCTTTCACTCCGCGCCTGTCCCAGGCCAGGCCTATGGTTTCAAGCCCCATCCCGGTAAGGTCGGCCGCGCGTCCCGCGCCCACGAAGATCTCCTCCGCCAGCAGCTTTGTGCCGTCTTCCAGCTCCACCGTCTTAAAGTCCTCTGAAATTTCTACGCCGGCGGTCTTTTTCCCGAGGTGAAACTTTACGCCGCGCTTTTCAAAAGAGGAGCGCACGGCGCGGGTCACCTGCGGGTCCTCGCCGGCAAGGATATCCGGCAGGAGTTCAATTACGCCTGTTTCCACCCCGACGGCGTTAAAGAAGCAGGCGAACTCCAGGCCGATAACGCCGCCGCCCACGATCAATATCGACTTGGGCAGCAGGGGCAGGTCGAACACCCTGTCGGAGTCGGTCAGCTCTACGTAGAAATCCCTGAACGGGGGGGGGAAGCTCGGCCTGGTGCCGGCGGCGAGGATGGCCGCGTCAAAAGTCATTTTAATCTCTCCCTGCGGTCCCGTTATGGTGATAGCGCCGGGCCCGGAAAAAGCGGCCTTGCCGCGTATCACCTCTATTTTTTTAGCCTGGAAAAGTTTCTCGAGCGAGCCGCGCAGCTTTGTTACCACCTCGGCGCGGCGGCCCTTTATCTTCTCCCAATCCAGCATGGCGGGGGAGAAATTAACGCCGGAGCCGTCCTTGAGCAGCTTGCGCAAACCCTCGAAGGCGTGCGCGCGGTGGCCGGTGTCCAGAAAGGCCTTGGAGGGAATACAGCCGCGGTTGAGGCAGGTTCCCCCGAAATCCCAGGCTTCCACTATCGTGACCTCGGCGCCGAGCTCCCTAAGCCGCAGCGCGGCGGGGTAACCGCCGGGGCCGGAGCCTATTACGATGACTTTTTTAGGCATATTATTTATCTCCTGTGACGGGGAAAACTTTCAGAAGGTCGTTCTCTATCCCGGCGAGGGCTTCTTTGAATTTAGCCGAGAGGGTGGCGGAGAGCACGGGCTTGATCCCGGGCGAGCTCATGGGGCCGGAAGCCGATATCTTCAGCCTGCTGGAGCCTATGGCGGCGTCTATGGACGCCTCGGCGGTTTTTGCGGGCCCGTCGATGGCCAGCCCGGCGCTCAGGTCGATGAAATTGGAGCGCAGCGCCAGATCTTTGAATGCCAGCGCGGAGTCGTTCAGCCGGAAGGCCGCGTTAAGCGAGGACATCTCGATATCCTCTATTCTGGGCGCCGCTTTTCCCATTGCCGCCGAGAAAAGCGCCAGGCCTTTTGAAACCCCGTCCCTGATCGAGGTTTCCTGGCCGGGGATGATCAGTTTCTCCGCGGTAAGGTTAACCGTGTAATTCTTCTCGGCCAGCGGCTTGCGGATGTTGAAAAGGCTCCAGTCCGTCTTAAGGCTTTCCAGCGTCACAGCTCCGTAGGAAAGCTCCGCCGCGCCGAAATCCCCCTTTGTGGAGGACAGCCCGCCGTAGTCGAAGTTGGCGTCGGTCTTCAGCTTCACTTCGCCGGAAAGCAGCTTGCCCTTCAGCACGGTTTTAACCAGGCCGTCCGCCGAAAGGCCGAAGTTGCCGCCAAAGGAAGAATAATGCTTGAGAGTAACGTTGGCGTTTTCAAGCGCCAGCGACAGGCCGGAGGATTCCAGGTCCGCCTCGAGCGCCGCGCCCGTCATTGTCAGCTCGCTGGCGTTCCAGGTAAGATAGAGGCCTTTGTCGGTTTTGGGCAGCAGCTCCAGCAGGTCGGCGAAATCCCAAACGCCGTTCCGCTCGCGCACCTTCAGCACCGGCTTCTCGAAAGCGATCCTTGAAAAATAAATCTGGTTCTTCAGCAGCGCGGAGAATTCCGGGCGTATCACGGTTTTCGCGGCGCAGAAAAAATTTCCTTTAGAAAAATCCGGCCGGCGGGAGACGCAGGCTTCCTTTATGACCACGCCGCTAAGGGGTGAGAAAGAAATGCTCCTGAACTTCACCTGCCTGCCCAGCTTTTTAGCCGCCTGCCCGCTAAGCTGGGTTATAAGGTAAGTGGAAAGTTTCTTGTACTTGAAATACGCGAAAGCTCCGCCGCCGGCGGCGAACAGCAGGAGCGCGGCGAGCGCGATGCGGAAACGCGTGAAGTTCATAGCTCAATTATAGATTCTATTGGAGGGCACTTCAACTGCCCGGGCGGATTCATGAATTTTATTGTTTTATAGCGGGTATGATGACAGCCGGAAATCCCTACAGGACCTGTTTGGCGGGAGACGCCTGACTTCGCTGCGGGTTTTTTTACAGCCCCGGCGCGGCTTCGGCTATGGCGGACTTAAGGAGGGCGGACTGGGCCGGGTCCAGGAAAACGAGGCAGTAATTGTAGTAGCCGTCCCCGTCGCGCAGAGCCGTCTTTACGCGGGCGCGCAGCGCCTCGAAGGGGGCGCGGCCCAGCTCAAAAGAAAGCTCTACTATTTTTCCCCGGGGCAGCTTAAAGTGGCTGACCAGCTCCGCCTCTACGGGCGACAGGAAGGAGAGCCTGCCCCACAGCGGCGGCAGGTCCGCCGGAAGCTTTACGGCCGCCGGGATGAAACTGTCAGTTCTGCTTCGGTTCATCTTTAGAGAAGGCCAGGCCCTTTCCTCCGTCCTCGCCCGCGAACCAGATAATTCCGTCCCCGGCCGCCATCGCGGTTATCTTAAGCGTTTTTGAAGTGTAAACTTCGAGCGCCGTTCTTGAAATTATCCGCTCCGGATCATCCAGAGACAGCTTTACCAGGCCTCTCAGGCCCGCGTCCGCCGCCCACAAGAACCGCGTATCGCAGGTAAGCGCGGAAAGTTTCTTTCCTGGGTATTTGTAGCTCTTCAGCTCCGGGAGGGCGTCGCCCGGCATGCGCTTTACGATCTCGCCCGTGCGGGAATTCGCGGTCCAGAAGTAGAGTCCGTCGAAGCAGACGCTGTCGGGGGGCGGAGATATGGCGGCGGTCCTGGCGGCCACGGTGAAGCGCGCGTCCAGCAGGCGCTTCTCAATTATGCCGTCCGCGCCGGCCAGCCACAGCGCGTCCTGAGAGGCCGCCATGGCCACGGGCGTTATCTCCGGCAGGCTGGTGACCCGCCTTATGCCGAAAGTCTTAACGCCGTGCTCGTAGAGCCCCTGGCTGTACCAGTCGCTGATAAGGACCGAATCCTTTTTAATTATTATCCCGGTCGGGTGGGAATACGGCAGGTAAAAGCTGTGCGGCTGGGGCGCCCGGACGGTATACTTTTTAAAGCCGTAATAAAGCCCGCCGGCAAAACCTGTAAAAGCGAAGAAAGCCGCCAGCGCCAGGGACAGGGACAGCCGCCTGCGGCGCAGCGCCGGGGAATCCAGCTCTATGACCGTGCCGCTCTGGTTCAGCGCCTTGCGGTACAGCGGACGCAGCTCCTCTTCCGTCCAGGGGCTTTGCGCGCAGTCCAGCGCCCCGGCTTTCATCAGTTCCACGGCCCGCGTGGCGTCGCGCCGTTTTAAAAGGGGGATAATGGGGATGAACGGGGCCGCGCGCCGCAGCTCCCGCAGCTGTATCTCCGCCGGAGGCTCTTCGCCGTCGACTATGAATACCGCGGCGGGTCTGGCCTTCTCGAAAATGGACAGCGCGTCGTTAAGGTCGTTGGAAAAAACGGCGTCCGCCCCCAGGCTCCTGAAGATCCCCCTTAGGATGGCCCGGTATTTCTCCGAAGCGCAGATGATCTGGATGGTGTTGAACATAGAATTCGTTAAAAAGTAACCAGCCCCGGGCGGCCGGAGCTCACTTCGTTTCCTCCGGCGGCGGCGGGGGCGGGATGGTTAATAGCGCTCCCTCCACCGGCAGCCCTCTCGAAACGTTCTTTTCGTTAGCCTGGTAGATCCTCTCCCACAGGTTGGGATTGCCGTAATATTTAGAGGCTATAGAGCGCAGCGTTTCGCCGGGGGCGGCTTTATGCAGCTTGGGCCAGCGCTCCGGCGGCGGGGGGGGGGCGTACCTTTTTATCGGCTTAGGGTGTTCCTTCGTATACCGCGCATCCAGCGCCTGCACCTGCAGCTCCTTTATATTATTTTCCGCCTCCCGCCTGCGGCCCTGCATCATCGTCAGATCGGTCTCAAGGATGCTCTTGTTTACGCGATAGGCGGCGATGGAACTTTCCAGGCCCGCCCGCTGCGTCCTCAGGTCGCTTATCTCCGCTTTAAGGGTTTCGGCCTCCCGCGCCGCGTTCCCCACCAGCTTTTCGCTGAAGCCGGCGGAGCCGAAGCGGTAGCCCGCGTTGACCCCGTAGTAGCCGTAATTCCGGTTGTAGCCGCTCCAGGGCAGCGACCAGGTCAGATCGATGGTCCAGGGCAGCAGGTTTATGCCCAGGCCCAGGGCCAGGTAGTCGCCGCCTCCCAGCGCCAGCCCTTTGCCGGCCCGCGCCTGCAGCAGCCCGTTCAAAAGCGACTGCTCGGCCCCCATGAAAATTTCAGAATAGGAGCCCTGCGCCCGCAGGTCCGCGAGCAGCAGAGTGTCTTTGATGCGGTAAGAATTCCCTAAAGTTATCGTCGCCAGTGATTTGCCGAGCCCGAACAGCGCGTTCGAAAGTACCAGGGCGGTTTTGAGGCCGGCATTAGTTTCAAGCTGCACTCCGCCCTCCGCGCCCAGGCCCAGGTGGCTCTTTTCAAGGCTGCGCAGGCTCATTATTTTCAGGCTCCCGCCGTAAAAGATCGGCTTTTGGAAGTACTTTATTACCGTGCGGCTGCCCATGCTGAAAACCATTGAATCCGCCGCCGAACCTCCCTTCTGCCGTATCGAATAGCAGCCCAGGCCGGCCACCAGGTCTTTGGCGTCGGGTATCGGACGCACATAAGCGAGGGAAACTTCTCCCTCCGGAGCGGCGGGGGTCAATCTGCGTCCGGTCTCCAGCCGCACCTCGAGATCGGCGAGGGTTGTAAGGTTGGCCGGATTATAGAAAACCGCGCAGGCGTCGTCCGTGACCGTTGTAAAGGCAGTGCCCAGTGCGTTGGCCCTGGCGCAGGGCCGCAGGGCGGTGAAATCAGCGGCCGCCCCGAAAAGGGGGAAAAGCGGCGCGGCGAGCAGGGCGAGCAGGGACGATTTGTTCATGGCTTATATATTATAATTGTATCTGACCGGTGTTGAATTTATATTTCGTTTTCTTTAAAAACCGCGGCAAGGTGACTCGTCCATATGAACTTTATTGTAAACTCGGCGGCTGTTCTGCTTCTTTCCGGCCTGCCTCTTTCTGCCGGACAGATAAATTTCGTCTATCCCCCCGAGGGTACTTCCATCCCTTCCGTTCCTAAAACCTATATCTTCGGCAACATCTCCCCTTCGACCGCCGCTTTTACCATAAACGGGGAAAAGATAGCCGTGTACTCCAACGGCGGCTTTATCGCCTATCTGCCGATAGCCCCGGGGGATTTTTCTTTCAGCGGGGCGCTGGAGGACGGCACCACCGCGCAGCGCGTCCTGAAGGTCCGCCAGCCCGCCGATACCGGCCCGTCCACCGGCACGCTCAGGCTGGAATTTACTTCCTACGCCTCCGACTCCGAGATTTCCGGGGAGGAATATCTTAAGATCACGGCTGCGGGCACTCCCTCCCGCGAGGCGGTCTGTTCGCTCGAAGGGGTTTTTAAGGACTTCCCCATGGCCGAGGTCCCGCAGGGGTCCGGCAGGTATTACGCCTCATATAAAGTAAAAGATGCCGACCTCGGCAAAGAAGGCGCGCTCGCGGCGCGGTTCAAGGCCGGGCTTTTCGCGCGCGGCGCCTCCGCCAGGTCGAAGGGCAGGCTCAAGCTCCTTAAGCAGCCCGTGCTGGTGGAGACCTCCACCGACTCGGTCGTGCTCAGGGACGCCGCGGACGGCGGCTATATTATGTTCCTGCCCAAGGGCGTGAAGCTGGTGTCCGCCGGGTGCTCCGGCGGCCAGCGCCGCATAACCCTTTCCAACGACGAGCTCGGCTGGGTGGACGAGTCAAAAGTGCAGGCGGTGTCCGGGGCGCAGTTCCCGTTCGCCTACGGCAGCGAAACCGGCGTGATACGCCTTAAAAAAACCGACTTCGGCTCCTCCGCGGCGGTAACGCTTTCAGAGAGGCTTCCTTATACCGCCGAGGTCTTCCCCTGGGGGCTGCGCCTTACTCTTTACTACGCCAATCTGCACACCAACTGGGTTATTTACGATTCTTCCGACACGCTGGTCAAAAACGTCTCTTTCCGCCAGGCGGCCAGCGGCAAGGCGGAGATAGATTTTGAGACGGAGCCCGGCGAGCTTTGGGGCTACAACATCTCTTATCCTAATTCCTCCAAGTCCATGCAGGTCGACCTGCGCTCCCGGCCCAGAGCCGCGCTGGACTGGCCGAAGCCACTGGCCGGAGTGACCGTGGTGCTTGACCCGGGACATTCCCCTTACCTTAAATGTGAAAACAACAGCAAGCCTCCACTGCGTGACGCCCGCTACAGTTCGCTGCCGGCCTCCGCCCGCTGCAGCCTGGACGGCGCCGTGGGGCCCAAAGAGACTTTCGAGGTCAACGTGAACCTGGCTATAGCTTTAAAACTTAAGGAAAAGCTTCTTGAGCTGGGGGCGCTGGTCCAGCTGACCCGCAACGGCGACGAGAGCGTGGACCTTGCCGACCGCCCTAAGCTCGCCAAGGACCTGGGCGGGGACCTGTTCATCAGCATACACAATAACGCCATCGGCGACGGCGAGGATCCCTTCGCGCAGCCGCGCGGTTTTTCGGTCTACCACTACCAGCGCCACAGCCGGGCGCTCGCCGCCGCCATACACCGCTCCTACGTCAAAAATATACAGCTGCCCGACGAGGGCCTGCGCTTCGGCGACTACCTGGTGGCCCGCATGACCTGGATGCCGTCCGCGCTGATAGAGAACGCTTATATGATAATCCCGCGCCAGGAAGAAATGCTTAACACCCCTGCCTTCCAGGAAGAGCTGGCCGGCGCCATAGCCGAAGGCGTGCTCGGGTTTTTTAATGTTCCGGCCCGTACTGTCTCCGGGAAAAAGGTGCAATAAGGAGCGCTATGATCGAGTTCCTCGCTAAATTCGCCGAAGACCTGCCCGCCGAGAGCGCCAAGGGCGAAGACGCCCTGTGGGACTACCTGACGCGGCGGGGGGCCGGCATCGTTAACTGCCACGCCGCCAGTTTTTTCGAGGCCGACGACGTTAAGCACCTCCTTACTTTTAAAAAGAGCATAGGCCCGGTGAGCGGCGACCTTGTGGGCGTCAGCTTCGGCTACCAGGGAGTGGTAGGCTTTTGCGCTGAATCCCGGAAAGCCATACTTATAAACGACGCCGAAAACAGCCCGCTGTTCACCAAGAAGGTGGACAAAGTCTCCGGCTTCAAAACGAAGACCGTGATAGCCGTGCCGGCCATCGCCAACGGCGAGCTGCTGGGCGTGATGGAATTCGTCAACTCCATCGCCGGCGTCTTCTCCGACGAGGAGCTCAGGGCGGCCGGGCTGATAACCGCGCTGGTGGCGCGCGATGTCTACATAAAAAAGCTGGAGGCCACCATAAAGCAGCTTAACCTCAAGGGCGAGAGCACCATAAACAACCTCTCCGGCGGCTTTATTGGCGCCGACATGGAGGGGAAAATAATATTCTTCAACCCCAAAGCCTCCGAGATCTTCGAGGCGGGCCAGGAATTCATGAACAAGCCGGTGGCGGACCTCTTCAGGCTCTGCCCCGAGATCGTTGCCGCTATCGGCGACGTGCTGAAGCAGGGCAAGACCGTGCGCCGCCAGGACTTCAAGTGCAGGGTCAACGGCAAAGAAAAGGTTATCGGCTACAGCTCCATCAACATCAAAGGCGTGGACGGCAAAGTAATAGGCGCCGGCGTGATCTTCCAGGATATAACGAATTTGTAAAAAGTGCTTCCGGGTTTAATATGGGTACGGCCGGTCATGGGGTTGCCCATTCAGCCGCGCAGGAACCGTTGCGCGGTTCCCCCCGAAGCGGGGCCCCCCTCCCCAAAGCGGCTTCAGAGCAACCCCATGCCCGGCCTCTGGTTGTAGCTTATGCCCCGGCTTACGGAGGCGTGACGCCGGCGCGGGGGCATAATTTTTTCAGAGGGCAGTCTCCGCAGAGGGGGGTGCGGGCGCCGCAGACGGCGCGGCCGTGCAGGACCAGCGCGTGGGAGAACCAGATCCAGCCGCTTTTCGGCAGGGCCTTCATAAGGTCCCGCTCTATTTTTTCGGGGTCGGTTTCCTTTGTGAGGCCCAGGCGGAAGGCGAGGCGCTTCACGTGGGTGTCCACCACTACGCCGGCGGCTATGCCGTAGGCGGAGCCGAGCACGACATTGGCCGTTTTTCGCGCCACGCCGCGCAGGGTCAGCAGTTCTTCCATGGTCCTGGGTACTTCCCCGCCGAACTTGCCGGTTATAGCTTTTGAGGCCTCTTTAAGCGAGAGGGCCTTGTTCTTGTAGAAGCCGGTGGAGTGCACCAGTTTCTCAAGGTCCGCCGGCGGCGCCGCGGCCATGGCGGCCGCCCCGGGGTATTTTTTGAACAGCGCCGGCGTAACCTTGTTGACCCGCTCGTCGGTGCACTGGGCCGAAAGTATGGTGGCGATCAGCAGCTGGAACGGGTCCTTATGGTCCAGCGAGCACTCTGCGCCGGGATAGGACTTTTTCAGGAGCCCGATTATTTCGGGGAGGCGCGGCTTCTTGTTCATAATTACAGGATGAAATCCGTCGAAAGGAATTTGGACTTGCGGCCGCGCAGGATGCCGCGGATAAGCGCCTTGTTGGCGTCGGACTCCTTGGCCGCCACCAGCGTGCGTATAGAGAACACGCGCAGCGCGTCGGAGACGGACAAGGTCCCCTCGGCGGAATCCTTGCGGCCGGTGAAAGGGAAAATGTCGGGCCCGCGCTGGCACTGGCTGTTTATGTTCACGCGGCAGACCTGGTTCACCAGCGTGTCGAGCATGGGGGCGATCTTGTCCATATCGCGCCCGAAGACGCTCACCTGCTGCCCGAAGTCGGAGTCCACCACGTACTTGAGCGGCTCGCTGATATCGCTGAAAGGCGCCACCGGGATCACCGGGCCGAACTGCTCCTCGCGCCACAGCCGCATTTTGTCGCCGGCGGGGCAGACCACGGCCGGGTAGACGAAGTTGCCGTTGGTGAGGCCGCCGCATTCATTTATCACTTTGGCGCCGTGTTCCTTCGCGTCCGCGATCACTTCCGCCAGGTACGGGATCTTGTCGTCCTCCGGCAGGGGGGTGAGCTTTACCTTGGGCTCCCAGGGCATGCCCAGCGGCAGGTTCTCGATGGCGGCCACCAGCTTCCCCGTGAACTCGCCCAGCACCGAGCGGTGCACGAACAGGATCTTAAGCGCCGTGCAGCGCTGGCCGTTGAAGGAAAGCGCGCCCGCCAGGCATTCTTCCACGGCCTGGTCTATGTCGGCGTCGGGCAGTATTATACCGGCGTTCTTGGCGTCCAGTCCCAGCACGCAGCGCAGGCGGTGGGGCTTGGGGTGCTGCTGCTTTAAAATATCGGCCACCTTGCTCGAGCCGATGAAAGCCAGCACGTTGACCTTGCCGGTCTTCATAAGGGGCCCGATTATCTTCCGGCCCTCGCCGTAAAGCGTGTTCACCACGCCCTCGGGGAACGAGTCGCGGAAGGCCTCCAGCAGCGGCCTGTGCAGCAGTACGCCGTATTTAGGCGGCTTGAAAACTACGGTGTTCCCCATCAGTATGGCGGGGATCAGGGTGGTGAAGGTCTCGTTGAGCGGGTAATTATAGGGGCCCATGCACAGCACCACGCCCAGCGGAGCGCGCTTTATCTGCGCTATTATCCCCTGCGCCACGGACAGGCGGGAGGAAGTCCTGTCCAGGTCCTTCAGCGCGTTTATAGTGTCCACTATGTATTCCACCGTGCGGTCGAACTCTTTGGCCGAATCCTCGAGCGACTTGCCTATTTCCCACATGAGCAGGTTCACCACTTCGGCGCGCTTCTCTTTCATGCGGCGGACGAAATCTTCCATGCGGGCTATGCGGGCTTCCACGCCGAGCGTGGGCCAGAGGCCCCTCCCCTCGTCGTAAGCATCGGCGGCCGCGTCCAGGGCCTCCAGCGCCTCTTTTTCGGTCATCAGCGGATAGGAGCCGAGGCGCGCGCGCGCGGCGCCGTTCTTTCCGCGCAGGCTTACCGGCGAGAACACTTCGTGCCGGGCTCCGGTCCAGTTCTTGATCTTGCCGTTTATCAGGTATTCTTTCTGCTCGAGCGGCGCCAGGCGGGCGGCATCGGGAACGGCGGTCTCCGCCGGAAAAATATTCTCGATCTTTTCTTCTATGGTCATGTCAGGTTCCCTGGAACCGGCGGGCGGCCGGCTGCGGAATGCGGAAAGCGCAGTCGGGCCGTCCGGCTAATTTATGATCTTTCTGAAGAAGATCTTTTTATCTCCGGCAACCATGCCGTTTTTGGCTTTCCCGAAGTCGGCGCCGAATTTTTCCGCGAAGGAAATTTCGCGCACGGAATTGCTGTCGCGGGTGGCCTCGATAAGCTTTCCGGCTCCGGCATAAAGCATGACATGGGTCATGCGCCCGGGCTTGTCGGTCTCGGCCGAAAAAATAAGGTCGGCGGGCTTCAGGTTCTCCCGGCTGACGCTCCTGGAGGCTGCGTACTGATCGTCGGCGTTGCGCGGCAGCTCCAGGCCCCAGGCCCGGTAGGCCAGGTTCACCAGGCCGGAGCAGTCTATGCCCCAGGCGCTGCGGCCGCCCCAATAGTATTTGTCGCCGAGGAAAAATCTGGCCGTGTTCAGGATGCCGGGGCGCAGCTCCGCCGGCGGGACTTTCAGCGGCAGCGGGCTGAGGTCTTTTTCAGCCAGTATCAGCGCGGGTCCGCTTGAGGGAAAAGCCAGGGCGCCGCCTTTTGCTCCGCCTACGACGCGCAGTCTCACGCCCAGGGAAAGTTCCACTCCGCCGGCTTTGGCGGTCCCGGCGGTTTTGGTTTTTACCACCGCGGTGGGAGGCAGCGGCAGGCTGAAGGCCAGGCTTTCAAGCGGCAGCCAGCCCTCGTAGGGGGCCAGCGTTTTCCTGTCGGCCAGCAGGCTCGTCTGCTCGGCGGCCCTGGCGCGGGCCCAGGTCCCGGAAACTTCCATAAGCTCGACCCGCTCGTTAAAAAGCAGCTGGCTTTCTATCAGCTTCCCGCGCTCGTAGGCGCCGGGGCCGGGGGGCATGGCATAAAACTCCGCCACATTTTCCTTTACCGCCAGGAAGCGGTTAAGGTCTTTCGCTATTATATAGGCGGTTCCGTATTTGTTCTTGAGCCAGGCCTGGGCGAACTGGGCCCGGTCGTAGACCCGCTCTACGGTCTTCTCGTCGGGGGCCGCGGGGTCGTTGGTTATCACGTCGCCTTTGGCGTTGAAGCCGGCTATCACCAGCAGGTGGCCCTTCGTTTTTTTGAGCGGCGAGTTCCTTAGCTCGTCCGGCCCGAAGGTGACGCTCGCTATTACCCGGGCTCCGGCCTCAAGGAAGGCGCGCGCCTCCTCAAGCGAATTAAGGCGCGAGATGAAGGAGTAGAGCCCGCGCGTGCCGGCGTGCGCCGTGTTAAAGAACCAGTTGCCGTAAATGTTCTGCGCGGAGTCGAGCACGGCCCCGGCCGTCTCAAGCGGCTCCGCGCGCAGGCCCAGGCCGCACAGCGCCATAGAGAGCGAGACGGGGCTGCAGATATCGCCGGCGTAGTTTACCTGCTGCAGCATCTGCGAGAAGCGCGGCGAAGCGAGTTTGACCGGCCTGAAGGAGGCGGGCCTGGCGGCGGCCCCGCCCGGCGAGTAGGGCGCGTCCGAATCGGTGTAGGAGACCGCCGCGAGGCGGATCACCGGGGCCTTGCCGCCGGCGGAAGTGACGGTGAGACGGTAGCGCAAAGCGGAGGCTTTTTGCTTCAGCCTCAGTATGTCGATGTCGACTTTGCCGAAGGAGTTCTCCTGCGGCGCGGGGCTCAGGCCGCCGCCGGCCGCGTTAAAGCGGCCGAAGCTGAACCAGGGGCTCCAGCCGGCCGCGGTCTTTACCTGCGCCTCCGCCTCAAGCCCGCCGCCGCCCGGAAAGACGGCGTCGGCGGAAAGCAGCAGCTCGTTAAAGGCGAAAACGGCGTCGAGCTGCGCCGAGGTGAGGACGGCGGGGCGGCTTGTATCCTCGACCGCGAAAGCGCCGTCGGGGAAGGCCGCGGGCAGTAAATTCTGCGTGCGGAAATCCCTGAAATCCCCCGGCAGGAAATGCACCTGGGTCCAGGAGCGCGGGGCCGGGGCCGCCGCGGAGGCGGCTTTAAAGTGTGCGGGCATAAGCAGCAGGGCTGTCGCAAAAACGGTCGTTAGTTTCACGGGTGGTATCCATACGGGAGAATATCCTTTAATCCTACCAAAAACGAAAAGGCTTATATATATTATTCTATAATTGTCTGGTAATGAAAGTCTCCGTTGTCATACCGGCTTTTAACGAGCAAAAACTTCTGGGCGCCTGTATCGACAGCGTGAGGTCGGCTTTTGCGGCGCAGTCCGGCGGCCGGGAGCATGAGCTCATCGTCTGCGACAATAACTCCTCCGACGGCACCGCGGCCCTGGCGGCCGCCCGGGGAGTCAGAACCGTTTTCGAGCCGCTCAACCGGATCGCCGGGGCGCGCAACCGCGGCGCGGCGGCGGCCTCGGGCGGCTGGCTGCTCTTTATCGACGCGGATTCGCGCCTGTCCCCCGCCGTGCTGGCGGAGACCCTGCGCCTTATTGATTCCGGGGCCTGCTGCGGGGGGGGGGCGCTTGTGGCCTTTGACCCGCCGCCGCCCGCCTGGGGCGCGGCGCTGACCTGGTTCTGGAACCTGCTTTCGCGGACTTTCGGGCTTGCGGCCGGCTCCTATATCTTCTGCCGGCGCGACGCGTTCTGCGCGGTCGGCGGCTTCAGTCCGCTGCTTTATGCCGCGGAGGAGGTAGCGCTTTCGGGCGCGCTTAAGCGCTGGGGCGCCGCTCAGGGCCTGGATTTCAAAATAATAACTTCCGCCCGGCATCTCAGCTCAGCCAGAAAATTCAGGATGTACGGCCGGCGCGAGATCGCGGCGCAGCTATTCAATTTCGTGCGTAATCCCTTCAGCGCGGTCAGGGACCCGGCCCGGCTTAAGATACTTTACGGCGGTAAACGTTAGAACTTGGAGCAAGGAGAACTTATGAAAAAAATGGCGATGTTACTGCTGCTTACCCTGCCCTGCGCGCTTAGCGCGGCGGAGGTGGAGGTGACGCTTAAGGGCGTCAGCATGCCCGCGGCCATGCAGTTGGAGGGGAAAAAGCTCGAGCTCAACGGCATGGGCCTGCGCACCAAAGTGGTGTTCAAGGTCTATGTGGCCGGCCTCTATTTGGAAAAAACCTCCAGGGACGGGCTGGAGATAGCCGCCTCGGAGCAGATAAAGCGGATGGAGCTTGTTTTTCTGCGCGGCGTGGACGGCGCGGACGTGGCCAAGGCCATAGCCGAGGGCTTTGTAAATAACGCCGGCCCTGAGCTGCCCGCCCTTAAAGACCGCATAGCCAAATTCGAAAAGCTTATTCCCGACGTGAAAAAAGGGGATAAACTGCTTTTCCTCTACCGGCCCGGAGCGGGAGTAGAGCTGCAGGCTAACGGCAAGCCCGCTGGTTCCATAGAAGGAAAAGATTTCGCCGACGCGCTATTCAGGGTCTGGCTCGGCTCCAAGCCGGCCGATAAGGCTCTTAAGAACGGCCTGCTCGGTTTATAAATGAGGCGCCTCCGCGAGTTCCCCCTGGCGCTTCTTCTGCTGTCTCCTTCCGCCGCGGCGGCGGGGGGATTTCCTGGCGAAGTCCTGTATTCGGCCGGCAGGGCCGTCTCCTCGCCGGCGCGGATAAGCAAAGCGGATCTTCCGGCCTTAGGCGCTTTGACCGCGGGCGGCCTGGCCGTCTATTCCCTTGACGGGCAGCTCAGGCGCGCCTTCCTCAGGAACAGGTCGCGGCTGAACGACGAGATCTCGAAGAACGCTGAGAAGCTCGGGAACGGCGGCTATGACGCGGCTATCGTAGCGGCTTACGGCGGCCTGGGCCTGCTCCTGAAAGATCCCCGCATGCAGGAGACCTCGCTGCTCGCCGCGGAGTCTTTCCTGGCGGCCAACGCAGCCGGCACGCTGCTGAAGTATTCCGCCGGGCGCGCGCGCCCTTACGCCGGCGACGGCAAGAGCCGTTTTACGCCTTTCAGATTCAAGACCGCGTGCACCTCTTTTCCTTCAGGGCACACGGTCAGCGCGTTCTCCGTAGCTTCGGTGTTCGCGGCCCGCTCCGGGTCGCGGGCGGTAAAGGGCCTTGCCTATGCGCTGGCCTCCTCTGTGGCGCTCCAGCGCGTTTACGCCGACAAACACTGGGCTTCCGACGTGCTGGCGGGGGCGGCGATAGGGACGGCCGTCGGGCGCTGGGTGGCGGCCAGGAAAGAAAAAAGCGCTTCGCCTTCGGCCCTGCTGCTGCCGGTCTATTCGCCGGACTATGCCGGGGCGGCCGCCGTCTTCAGCTTTTAAGAGCCTTTTATGAAATCCATGAAAATGCTGCCGCTGGCGTTTTTCCTTTTCCTGCCCGGCGCGCTTTGTCCCGCCGGGCAGTTTAAGACGGTCGTGGTTTTTCAGCCTTCGCATCAGAGCGATACCGGCGAGAACTATAATGAGGCCCGCACCGCGGACGCCATGGTGCAGTACGCCATGGGCGAGCCGCCCTATTTCGACGAGCACAAAGTCTGGAGCTATTTCCAGCCGGGGCTGCATAATGCCGATACCGGCACCAATACGCTTATCGCCCACACTTCCGCCGTGGAGGGCGGGAAGATCTCAGGCTACGCCTGGGAACTGGCGCGGTCGAACGAACTGCAGCCGCTGGTGTTTATAGGCGTGCATAACAACTCGGGCTCCGGACACCACGCTGTCTGGGGCTATATACACGACGGCGACCTTATGATGACGGAAAACCGGAAGCTCTCCGATGTCCTTATCGAGGAGATAGCGCGCGCCACGGACCTGGAAAACCGCGGCACGCACCTGGACAGCAGCACCGGGCGCAATAACTACCGCTGCGCTTCAACGGGCCGGCTGGCTTTTTACAGCATAGACGAGAACGTGAATTACGCCCATTACCGGGTGCTGCTCGAGATCGGCGATATCGAGAAGAGCGGCCCGCTCCTGCTTGACGAAGAGTTCCGTATGGCCGTCGGCGCGGCGATAAAGCGCGGTCTGGCGCGGTTTTTAGGTGAACGTTGAAATCAAAGGGGGGAAATCTTATCGGGGCACCGAGGATCGAACTCGGAACTCATGCTCCCAAAGCACGCGTGAGAACCATTTCACTATGCCCCGAAGTTCCTATATTCTACTAAATTGTCCTGTGCCTGCCTTCCTATTCCCAGAAATTATTCCCGCGCCTTTGTCTAAAAGGCCTAAAAAATATATAATAAACCTGTATTCCGGGATGGTGAAACGGTATCACAGCGGACTCTGAATCCGCTTTTCTAGGTTCAAATCCTAGTCCCGGAGAAAATTTTACTTGAAGGCCCCTGGCTGTTTTGCCGGGGTCTTTTTGTTTGGTATAGTTAAACGAGTGGGGGAAATGTCAAAATTCAAGACCTGACCCCATTCCCGCAAAGGCTGGCCTGAAGCGGATGGCCATGATAGAGGCGGGCGGCCAGCAACCCCGGCCCGGAGGGCCCCATGACAGAAAATACAGAACCAGCGAGCCAGCCCATTCCCGCGCCCCCGCCGTCGGGACCGCAGGTTGGGGGTTTCTTCAACCCCCGCGTCACCCTGGCGCTGGCCGCGCTCAGCGTGCCGCTGGCCTTTCTGCCTTACCTGCTAATGCGCCTGGAGGGGCTCACGGCCATGCAGATGCGCCAGGCCGCCCTGGCCGGCGGAGTTATCTGGGCCGCCGCGGTGCTGGCCGCCCTGCTCTCCGGCCGGCATCGCCGCAAACTGTTCCTTATTTTCCTGCTGGCGCCGGTGGCCTTCGGCCCGGGGCTGGCCAGTGAGGTCAAGGTGTTCCGCCATGACCGCCTCTCCGGCCTGGACCTGGCCGACTACCTGGCCGAGCGGGGGCAGCAAATGGGCATGGCCCCCAAAGCGCTCGACAGCTACAGGCTCTCGCTGCTCCTCAATCCCTGGAAATATTTAAGTTACCTCAAGCGCGGCCACACCCACATGAACATGAACAGCCCGGACCTGGCGCTGCAGGATTTTGAGACGGCCCTCAGGCTGGCGCCGCAGGCAGGCGGTCCCCATATTTTCATGGGTAAGTATTACCTGTGGAAGGGCCAGATAGACCTCTCCCTGCGTCACATGGACGAAGCCATACGCCTAGACCCGCTGGTCAACGACTATTATCGGGAGCGGGCCCGGCTTTACTCGTTTACTGGCCAGCCAGAGAAAGAGCGCGCGGATATAGACAAGGCACTGGCCGTGTGTCCCTCCTGCGCCCTGGGCACTTTGTTAGACCAGGGTTTTTTCTGCCTCTCCACCGGCAAGGACCGTGAAGCCGTGGATTATTACACCCGCGCGGCTGCGCTTTCTGGCGCCCCGGCCGAGACCTACCTCAACCGCGCCAGCGCCTATTTCGCCCTGAAGCGCTACGCCGAGGCGGCGGCCGACTGCGACAAGGCCGTGAGCCTGCGGCCGTCCGTCTTCGGGGTGTACGCCCTGCGCGCCCAAGCCAGGCTGCGGCTGAACCAGCGGGAGGGCTCCCTGGAAGATTATGGCCGGGCACTGAAGCAGCGGGCCGGTTACGAAGATTACCTGCAGCGGGCCGCGGCCAACTTCTATTTCAAACGCGACGCCGCCGGCCGGGCGGACGCCGCCAAGGCCGTGGAACTGTGCGAGGTCGCCATACCGGCGGATTCCGGCTTGCTTAGCGACAGGGGCTGGGTCTATCTCTGGGCCGGCGAGTGGGAAAAAGCCCGCGCCGATCTTGAGAAAGCCATAAGCATGGACCCGGCGATCCCCAATCCCTACGGCAATCTGGCCAACTATTACTGGGCCGCCAAAAAGGACAAGCGGAAAGCCCTGGAATACCTGGAGCTGGAATTCCAGCGGGACTTCGCCCAGTGGGACGAGCTGACCTCTGAACTGGGCGATGGCTATTTCCTCAAGGGCCTCAATGGCACGCCGGAGTTCAAGGCCCTGGTGGCCAAGTACCGTAAAACGCGGCCCGCCGGATGAAGACTGCCAGTTGGACCCACGGGTGGGTTAATACGAGCCAATTTTCTTAGTTTCCGAACTTTCCCCCGACAGGTTAATTTCCTGCGGGGGAATTTCATATCAGGAGCCGGAATATTCCTTTTGATCTGTACGCGGCATTTGGAAATGCTTATTTAAGTTCTTTCAGGGAATAACTGGTGCTGCGGCCGCCGCCGTGGTCTTTGAGCAGCACACCTTTATTGATAAGGTCCCGTATATCGCGCTGCGCGGTATCCTGCGAGCATTTGGCCAGCGTCGCCCATTTGGTCGAAGTTAATTTACCTTTGAACCCGTCAAGCAGCATGTTCAGTATTAACCGCTGACGCTCATTGAAGGAAATCGCAGAGTACTCCCTCCAGAACTGTTCTTTTCTAAACACATCAGAAAGCGATATTTCTGTGCCCTCAATGGCGCGGTCGAGGCAGGCTATAAACCATTTTGCCCAATCCGTGATATCCAGGCTCCCCTTCTGCGTTTTCTCCAGCAGGTCATAATACAGCTCGCGCTCTTTGCGGATCTGGGCGGACATGCTGTAGAAACGCCGGGAAGTGTTTTCGGACCGCGCTAACGCCCAGTCGGCGATCGCCCGCGCTATCCGTCCGTTGCCGTCGTCAAAAGGATGTATCGTAACGAACCAGAGATGTGCCACCGCCGCCCGGAGCACAGGGTCAATGCCGCCGGTCTGGTTTGCCCATTCAAGGAACGTGGTCATTTCAGCGGGGACGCGCTCTGCCGTGGGAGCCTCGTAATGCACATGCTCGCGCCCTATTGCGCCCGAAACTACCTGCATCGGCCCCTTGGAATCATCTCGCCATGTTCCGATCTTGAGTTTGTCCGTGCCGGCCGTACCCGCCGGGAAAAGCAGCGAGTGCCAGTTAAAGAGGCGTTCTGTGGTAAGCGGCGCGGCAAAATTTTGCGTCGCTTCCAGCGACATTTCCACAACGCCGTCAACGCGGCGGTCCGCGGGGACCAGGCCCGCGATATCCATGCCCAGCCTCCGGGCGATAGAAGAGCGTACTTGTGCCGCGTCTAAAAGCTCGCCTTCGATCTCACTGGACTTTGTTATTTCGAGCGATAGGGTTTGCAGGATAGCTTCATTGCGTTGAAGAAGCCCCAAGCTTTCCATGCGCCCAAGCAAGAGTCCTTGGCGGTGGCGCACAGCCGCCAGCATAGCGGCAATAATTTCATTATTCCAGAAAAATTTGGGCCAGTTTGCTTGTTGGTATATGTATTTGGACATACTCCGCACCTATTGCGTATATTATAGGCTATATTCTCCGCATTGTCAATGGATAATATCCGCATATAATGCGTTTATTATACTATCTCAGGTATTTGGGCGGATATATAGGCCCAAACTTGTTTAATGGCTTACAGAGAGGGTTTTATGCGCGGTTTTGGTAAGGCCTCCAAGGGAAGCCACCTCCTGTCCGGCTCGGGGAGAAATTTTTATCAAGACTCCTGGTAATTTTGCCGGGGTCTTTTTTGGGTATGGCTGGCTGGGTTGTATTTTAGGAGGTGATGGAAGATAATATGTGTTAAATACCTTAAAGCGCCATTTGTGGCACAATTCTGGCAATCTCTTTCTGTTTTATTTTTCAATTTGTCCCTATTTAGTAAAATGTAATTAAGATTTAAGGAAGAGCTTCCATTATCCTGGTTCATGAATACAATTGGTACGAAATCAATAGCGGTATTATTCGCCATTCTGTCCGTTTGCATCTTGGTCCCGGCCGATAAGCTCTGCGCCCAACAAACAAATCTACAGGTCTTTTCTCCGACATCGGTGAATTTCTCCCGGTCGAAAACACGGGACATATCTTTCGGCTATCTGAGCATGCGCGGGAAGAACGTGGATGTCGACGGGCTGGATATTGCCGCCGTTTTCGGGGAAAGGACATCCAGCTCGACGTATAGAAGCGTAGGGTTTGGCGCCGCGCTGGTGGGGGCGCCGGGGAGCGGAGACCTTTATCTAGGATCCGTAAAAAAAGATATGGTCGGGATGGTGCTTCACGTAAATGGCGATAAGCGCTATTTCGGGAGTTCTGGCGAGAACCGTGTCTGGAGCTTTCTCACCTCCATCCCATTTTCCGTAGGGAACTTTACGGTTGGGAACAGCAGGAAGGAAGAGATTACTGTCTATAGCTTTATCACCGGCGCCCAGGGCGGCGCGGATATAAATATTAAAACCGGCAATTTTGTAACTACGCCGTCGCTTGTTCTGAGCGTTCTCGGGGGCTATCGGGAAATATACAAGGGCGGAGTATATTGGGATAACTTGAATTCCGGGGGCATAAGCCCTTTCATGGTGATGACTTTGGGGGTCAACCTTGCTTATCTTCCTAAAGCGGCTAAATTGAGCGGCATTTATCAAAGGACGTTCAGTTCCGGATCCAACAAGGCAATAAACTCACTGGTTGTACGCCTGACGATAGGTCGGTATAAGGTATAAATTTTCGGGAGTTATAAATTAGATATTGAAGCCATGAAACGGGCATTCGACGGACGGGGGCTCAGTTCTTGAGCAGAAGCTTAAGCATATTGATGGCGTTCTTCGTCAGACGGGCGTCAAGCAGGCCGCGGCTGATGGCCATGGCCTGGTAAGTCCCGGTTTTACATCCAAGTTTTTCCAGTTTCCCGCAGATCTCCGTGGTCAGGCGGCTTATCTCATAGGTCGAGGCCTGCGGCACCTCGCCCTGGGGGAAAGCCGGGACGCCTGTGCGGCGCGCGGCAAGTTCGTAGGTGATCAAAGCCACTGAGTGTCCCAGGTTCATGGACGGCTGCTTCGGGAGGGTAGGGATATTGATAACGGCGTTGCACAGCGACAGGTCTTCCTTTGTGAGGCCGGTCTTTTCCGGGCCGAAAAGTATGCCGGCCTTTTTGACTTCGCGCCCGGCGATATAGTCCGCGGCGTCTTTAAGCAGTATCACGTCCCTTTCCGGTTTTATCTGGTGCAGCGACGAGGTTCCCAGCAGCAACTGGCAGTCTTCGGCGGCCTCGGGGATGCTCCCGTAGATGCGCGCGGCGTCTATTACATCCATGGAATTTATGGCCGCCACTGAAGCTTCCTGCTTCCAGCGGTGTATTACTTCCTCTCAGTCGGATCCGAAAGGGCTGACGAGGGCCAGTTCGGACAGGCCGAAATTGGCCATGGCCCTGGCGCAGGCGCCGATATTGTCGGGGTTGCGGGGCTTTACAAGTATGAACTTAAGCGGCGTACTCATATCGCTATAATACTAAAACTCAGGCGGTTTTTCGATCACAGCACTGACTTTCCCTTTTTATATCAGCCCAGGGAGACCCCGATATGTTTGCCGGTGTCTTTTTGTTTGGTATAGTTAATCATTCGGATTCATGCTGTTAGTAGATTATCTCGTGTGATAATTAAGCGGCTCCCCGCTGTGTTCCGCTGGGTCTGATTGCGGTTGCCGGGGAAGTCAATTCTCAAATATCGGGGCGATCCTTGAATCGTTTCGCTAATAAAGCGAAAGGAAAAGCTTTGTGTCAGGTCCTCCAGCGTTCCGCGAAGACGAGCCCTTCGGGTTCTGAGATCACGTAATTCACGCCGTGCGCATGGCTGCCGTCCTCGCGCAATATGGTGATACCGAACCATTCAATTCCGCGAAGTCCGCCGGCCGGCCACCAGCCGGGCCGCTTTTTTCCGGGCCTCTGCCCGTATCGGGGGCAGTCGTATTCGTCGCCTTTGCAATCCGCGGGCGTGTGGGCCACGGTCGTTTTCCAGCCTGACCAGACCGTGCCGTTCCTCATCCGGATCGCCTGCTTGAGAGCGCGCACGCGTTCGGGTGTGGTCTTCATGCTGCAGAGCGTCGCCGAATCCATTCCGCCCTCATTCCACCCGTGTTCCAAAACATCGGGATCCGTAAGGGTAAAGCCTTCCCCGCCGATTATGGGGCCGCACATATCCCGTACCTGGGTTGGCGGGTATTCTTTGGGGGAGAAGCTGCGGTTGGCCCGCAGTAAGAAGGCGACAGCGCAGAAGATAAATACCATGGCGACAATCCCGGCGATCTTGAGAATTTTAATCATGTGTATTTCCTTAAAGCGCTAAAACAGGAATCCTATCGCTATCATACAAAAAAGCCGGTGTTCCCCTGAGTGGGCAGTCCGCTTAATGGTATTTCAACAGGGATCCGTGCTCAGCCGGTTGCGAAACTTGTCCGCCTGAGGTGGCAAATTTTAAACCTCCTTCCGAGGGGCCTTTTTTATTTGTAGGATGTTCTATGTCAGACGGCGGAGATATCCAAAGTTAACAATGGCCCCGGAAAATAACAATATGCCAGAAACATTTGAACAAATCATAAGGTCAAGAAGGTCTGTCCGAAGCTTTACCGATGAGGTCCCGCGCATAGAAGCTGTAAAAGAAATAACGGCCTCCGCGATATACGCCCCGTATGCAAGCGCGACCGGGATCCCTTTATCGGAAACAAGGAAAGTGTTCGTTTTAAAGCAGAACTCGGAGAAGATGACCGAGGCGGTAGAATTGCTGTTTTCCCAACTCAAAAAGAGCTCGGCTAAGCTCGATATTACTCTGATGTTATTGCCTTTTTTGCGTAAGAAAATGAAAGGGTTCGCCGAAAGGCTGAAAGCTGTGTCCGACAGCGGGATCCCCTCATTGAAAAACGCCCCTTACTACATTATCGTCGCGGAAAAGAAAGGTTTCCCTCCGGTAGAGAAACAATCTCTCGCGCATGCCATGCAGAATATGTGGCTTACGGCTACGCACCTGGGTCTTGGTTTCCAGTTGATATCCGCGACCGGCCTTATGTCAAAGAACGACAGGTTCCTTGAATTGCTCGGCTTGCCCAAGGGCGAGTATGAGCTTGACGGGTGCGTTATCGGTTTCCCCTCGAAGCCGCCGGAAACGGCCAAAGAATTCGACATGGATAAATTTATCACGTGGGTGGAATAGTTGAGGGATAACTCTTTTCATCTCTCTTAAAGTTGCGGCGGCGGAGTTGTTAACAAGGCTGAATATATGGGAATAGACTTTAATATCAGCATCAAGCGGAAGATCACGGTGAACGGGAAAGAATACGGATCACCGGAAGAGGTGCCGGAGGAATACCGGCATATCGTTCAGAACGCCATGAGCTCGGCCGGTACCCTAATGGGACACAGCAAGATAACTTTCGACGGCGCAGGCTACGACAGCCCTGAAGCCATGCCGCCGGACACGCGCATGAGATACGAGGAAACCCTCAGGAAGGCCAAAGCCGCTGCGCAGAGCACGGGAAATACCGTGCTTCTGCCTGAAATTCCGGCGCAGGAGGGAGCGCTATCTAAACGGACGATAATAGTCCTGCTCCTGTTGGCCGGCATCGCCCTGCTGCTGAAATTTATTAAGCCCGGCTAAAGTAACGCTTTCCCTATCTCTGATGAACAACATCAATGGCTGGGCTATCGACCTTGCGCCGCCTGCCGCGCAGCTGGTGGGAGCGTTTTTTTTATAAATGAAAAGCCGCGGGCTGCTGGCCCGCGGCTTTTTCAACTGAATACCCGGTTAGAACTGGATGCCGGCGGAGAGCTCGATACCATTCCAGTCACAGGAACTGGTTACGCATGTGGTGACCGATCCCGCTACGAACATATCCTCCCGCGGTTTGAACATGGCGCCTACGGCCATGTCTACCCAGCCATCCATAGTGTCGGACGAAGCGGTCGAACCGGTGAAGGCCGCGTTGAGGCTCAGCCGGTCATTCAAAGGATAGACGCCTTCGAGAGAGGGCTGAAACATTACATCCTTGTAGCCTTTGTCAGCGTTGAGGACCGTGGTTACGCCGAGATTGGCCACGGCGATGATGGGCCCGTACTTCTTGGCGGCGAGCAATTTTACTTCCGGTTCCACTTTTCCGCTTCCCAGATCCTTGTCCTCATTCCCAGTCGGTAAATTGAAAACACCCATGACCGCCAGGTCGAGGCCGCCGGTGGCCTCGTCGCGAAAGCGGTAAGTCGTCATCAGTGAGGTGTCGGAGATACCTGACTCGGAACCGCCGCCATCTTTCTTCCACCCGTAGAAGAAGGGTGAGACGCCAACCGACCATTTATCCGAAAGGCCGTAGACCATATCGAGGTAGGCGCCCTTTTCGGTTTTATCGATGTTTGACTGTTCCGATTTATAATAGCCGCTCCAGACCGACAACTGGATCTTCCCCTGAGCCGGGAGAAGCGTGTCCCACGCGGTGACGGTCCTCGCCCATTCGGCGCTCGCCATGACGGGTAAGAGACAGATAACGGCCAGTGCGGCGATCGATTTGTGTATTTTCATTCGTTCCTTTTAATGTCCAGTATAAAAGTATAGTTACCGCGATAATATTGTAAGTAACATAGCCCCCATTGTCAATATAAACCCACCCGCGAAGCCGTCGGCTAATTCTCTGGCGGCCGCCGCGGTTTTGCTGGGGTCTCTTTGTTTGGTATATTAATATGGTCGAATTGCGCCCGGGACTTGGCAGCATCCTTAAAAGCGCCGGCCGGACTGCGATTCTCAATATCTATGACAACAACAGAAGGCGCTCTTCCCGCACCTAAAAAAATCGAGTGGGCGGACGCGTGGGGCGGGATGGCGGCGATGCTGGTCGCGCTGCCCTCCGCCATCGCGTTCGGCGTGGCTATGTACGCGCCGCTCGGGCCCGGCTTTGCCGGCGCGGGCGCGCTCGCGGGAGTCCTCGGGACCGTGGCCATAGGGCTGCTAGCTCCGGCGCTGGGCGGCGCCCCGCGCCTTATTTCCGCTCCCTGCGCTCCGGCGGCGGCCGTTATGGCTGCGCTGTGCGTGCGGCTGATAGGGGGGGGCGCGGCGCCGGAGAGCGTTATCGTTTCTCTCGCCCTGGTCGGCCTGTTCTCCGGCGTTCTGCAGGCGGTCTACGGAGCGCTCGGCGGCGGGCGTCTTATCAAATATATTCCTTATCCCGTGGTGACGGGTTATATGAGCGGCGTCGGTCTGCTGATAATCCTGAAGCAGCTCGCTCCGTTCCTCGGGCTCGCGAAAGGCGCCTCACCGCTCGCGGGCCTGCTCTCCCCTTACGCCTGGCAATGGCCCGCGGTTTGCGTAGCTCTTGTCACCGTCGGCGCCACGCTGGCGGCTCCGCGGTTTACAAAACGGGTCCCGGCGGCTATTCTGGGCCTCGGGGCGGGGATAGCGGCGCACTTCGCGGCGGGTTTTTTTCGGCCCCAGCTGCTGGCGCTGGACGCTAATCCGTTCATCATCGGGGCTATCTCCACCAGCCCGGCGGCCGTTTTCAGGAGCATCGTTTCCAACTTCGGCGCCGTACGCCTGCTGGGGGCGCATGAGCTCTACCTGCTACTTGGCCCGGCGCTCACGCTCTCGGTGCTTCTTTCCATCGATACGCTCAAGACTTGCGTGGTGACTGATTCCATCGTCCGCTCCCGGCACGATTCCAACCGGGAACTCAGGGGGCAGGGCGCCGGCAATATCGCCTCCGCGGTGCTTGGCGGCATGCCGGGCGCCGGCACATTGGGCGCGACGATGGTCAGCCTGGCCAGCGGCGGCAGGACCCGCGGCGCGGGTCTGTTCGAAGGCGCTTTTGCCCTTGTCGCGGCGCTTGCGCTGGGCGGCGCCATCGGGCGTATTCCGCTCGCGGCGCTGGCGGGAATATTAACGGTGGTCGGAGCGCGCATGATAGACCGCTCCAGCGTGCGGCTCGCGCTTCGGCGCTCCACTATGCTGGATTTCGCGGTTATAATTTCCGTGACCGGTACTGCGCTCGCGGCGGACCTCATCGCGGCCGCCGGGGTGGGGATAGCCCTCTCCATTCTGCTGTTCATCCGCGAGCAGATGAACAGCACCGTCATCCGGCGCAAAGCTACGGGCGCGGAGATCTCCTCAAAGCAGCAGCGTCTGTCCGGGGAGCGCGCGGCGCTGGCCGCCCGGGGCGCCGAAACGCTTATTGTCGAGCTCCAGGGCAGCCTGTTCTTCGGCACCACCGACCAGCTTTTTACCGAAATAGAGACCGACATGCGCTCCTGCCGGCGCCTTATCCTGGACATGCGGCGCGTGACCTCGGTGGACTTCACGGCCGTGCACATGCTGGAGCAGGTGGGGGAGATGCTGGGGGAGCGCGGCGGCTCGCTCGTCTTCTCCCATCTGCCGCCGAGCCTGCCCACCGGTCAGGACCTGAGCGCCTATTTTAAACATCTCGGGCTGTCGCATCGCGAGGGGCAGGGACGTGTATTTGAAACGCTTCACGACGCCCTGGAGTGGGCTGAGGACCGCGCTCTGGAGGAGGCGGGTATTGAGCGCCCGTCCGCCGGAGAATTGCTCGATCTTTCTGAAATAGATTTTTTGAGGAAGACCGAGCCCTCTTCCCTGGCCGGCCTGCGCGCTGTTTTCAGGGAACACCGGGTAGAGGCCGGCAAGCCGATATTTCTCCGCAAGGGCCGGGGCAACGAGCTTTTTCTTATCCGCCGCGGGCGCGTGCGCATCGTGCTGCCGCTCAAGGATACGCATCGCCAGCATCATCTTGCCGTCTTCGGGCCGGGCGATTTCTTCGGTGAGGTCGCTTTCCTGGCCCGCACGCCGCGCACAGCCGACGCCATCGCCCTGAGCGATACGGACCTCTATGTGATCAGCCGGGATGTTTTCGATGAGATCTCCCGCCGGGACCCAGCCGTCAGCGCGGCGTTCTTCCAGAGCCTCGCGGGCGTGGAGGCGCTGCGCCTGCGGGAGGCCGACAGCGAATTGCGCCGCCTGCAGGACAGCTGAACGGCCGCCGCGCCCAACTGCGCGAGATCCCCAGCAGAGGAAGCAGCAGGAGGAAGCAATGAGCGTCTCTTCGCACCTGAACCCGGAACCCGAGCGGCGGCTTTGGATCCTGCACGGGAATATGCGCCATGCGGTAGAATGGACCGATATAAAACTGGGGGCACTGGCGGTCTTCGCCGCGGCCCAAATGGCTCTCCTTAAGCTTCTGGCTCCCGGCGGCGTGCCCGCTTATCCGGCCCTCGCGCTCCTGGCGGCGGTAGTGCTTATTGGGCTTTTCGCGTTCTCGCCCCTGATAGAAGCGCAGAGACAGCTCTCCTGGATCGATCCGCGGATGGACAGGCGGCACGCGGGGGATTGCCTGCTCGCCCCGCAGGATATCGCGAAATATCCGCAGCTCGAGCTTGTAATTCTTCTCGACAGGTATCTCGGCGGCGGGGTCACTGCGACGCCGTATTATGAAGACATCGTAGGCCAGATAGTTAGCGGTGCCCGCATCGCCACGCGCAAGCGCCGCCTTTTCCTCGCCGCCTGCGCCCCGGCGGGCCTGGTGCAGCTGGGTCTGCTCTGGCGGCTTCTCGGGCTTTATTGAGCCCCGCTATTTTCTACAATATAGCCATGCAAAACATTTCCGCCTTGTTCAGCCCCGGGATCATCGGGTTTTATTTAATTCTTTTCTTTGCGATGGCTTTCCTTTACCGCGCCGCCCCGGCTTCCCGCAAGAGGATAGGGATGACGGTTTTTTTGGCGCTGTGTTCGATAGCGGGCATTCTCACCACCGGTCTTTTCGGCGGCGGCAGCGCGGGCGGCCTGGTAAAACTCGGCGCGGTGCTGTCCCGCCTTCTCGCCGTGATAGCCTTCATAAACGTCTCCGGCATCTTTATTTTTTCACTGCTCCTGCCTAAAATTAAAGCCGGTATCTCCAAATTCGTGGAAGATCTCATCCTGGCCGGCGCTTATATCGCGGCCGGCTTCGGCGTGATCTCCGCTTCGGGCGCCAACCTGAGCGGCATTCTGGCCACTTCCGCGGTAGTGACCGGCGTCGTGGCTTTCTCGCTCCAGGATACGCTGGGCAACATCATCGGCGGGATGGTGCTGCACATAGAGGACGCTTTCGTTCCCGGGGACAGGATAAAGATAGACGGGCAGGAGGGCATCGTGCGCGAGATACGCTGGCGCCAGACCACCCTTGAGACTTTCACCGGCGACCTGATCCTTATCCCCAATATCATGCTGATGAAAAGCTCGGTCACGGTGCTGGGCCGGACCTGCGGCAACAAGAGTTTCCGCCCGGTCCTCTTTAATGTTTATTACGACCGGGCCCCGGGCGAGGTGATACGCGCGGTGGAGCAGGCTCTGCGGGACGACCCGCCGGAGTTCGTGGGCGCCGAGCCGGCGCCGGTCTGCGTGATCAAGGAGTTTCAGGGCAGCAGCATCGTCTACAGCGTGAATTACTGGCTGGCCGACCCCTCGATGGGCGGCGCTACGGATTCCATGGTGCGCAGCCGGATATACTACGCGCTCTCCCGCGCCGGTATAAAACTTTCTACCCCGGCCAGGTCGGTGGTGGTGACGGAGGAGGCGGACTCTATCGCGGATAAGAACCTTAAAGCGGAGAAAGCGCGCAGGCTTGCGGCCCTGAAAGGAGCGGATGTTTTCCGGGCCCTGACGGACAGCGAAAGGGACATCCTCGCGGGCCTGCTTAAGCCGACCCCGTTCGCCGGCGGAGAGCTTATTACCAGGCAGGGCGCCGTGGCCGACTGGCTTTATATCGTATACGAGGGCAGCGTTGAAGTGCGGCTCTATTCCGGCGCCACCGGCGCTTACCGTGCGGTAAAGACGCTCGGGCCCGGAGATTTTCTGGGAGAGATGGGACTTTTTACCGGCGAGCCTCGCTCGGCCACCGCCGTGGCGGCCGGAGACGTGCGCTGCTACCGCCTGGACAGGGACGGCTTCCGCGGCATCCTTGCGAGCCGCCCGGAGATAGCCGGGCTCATCGCCGCCATGCTTGCCGGAAGGCGCGTGGAGCTCGCCGAGGCCAAAGAAAAAATGGCGGGCGAGGTCGCGGCGCGGGGACAGGCGGCCGAGGAGCAGGACCTGCTTTCCAAAATAAAGGATTTCTTCAGTCTTTAAATTTCTTTACAGCCACTTGTGGCGGGGGTAGCGGCGGGAGAGGGCCGGCTTAAGCTTGGGGTAGCTTTCCGCCCAGAAACTTTTCAGATCTTTCGTCACCTGCACCGGGCGCATGGAGGGGGCCAGTATGTGCACCACCAGCGGCACCCGGCCCGCCGCCACCCGAGGGGTTTCGGTCACCGAAAACAGGTCCTGTATTTTCGCCTCAAGATAGGGCTCGCGGCCGCGCGGGTATGTAATTTTAGCCCTGCGCCCGCCGGGCCTCTCCATGCGGGCCGGGGCGTGTCTGTCGATAAGGCGGGTTTTTTCCCAGCCGAACCATTCCTGCAGGGCCGGCATTACGGGGCGTGTTTTAGCTTCGGCCACGCTGCGGGCGCCGGCGCAGATGTCGGCGATAACCAGTTTAATATCGTCTTCGCTTAACGGCTCAAGGCCGAGATCGGGGCAGGCTTTGGCCAGGAATTCCACTCTGGCGAGCCAGTCGTCGACCTCCTCGTCCCAATGCTGCAGTTTCTGCCGGCCGCTGATAAATTCTTCGGCTATAAGGTCCGAAGACGGTTTGCTGGGCTTAGCCGCGGTTATTTCCCTGCGTATGATCACGCCGCGGTACAGCGTCAGATTTTCCATAACGGGGGTCAGCATATTCTCGTCGAGAGCGGGGCGTGAAACTTCCTCGATATCTCCGGGGAATGCCTCCCTCAGCCAGTCTTCTTTGATTTCCGCCGCGAAGGAGAGCGTGATATCGGCGCCGGTCTTCTGCAGGCTTTCCATCGCCTCTCCGGCGCAGATGATGGCGGCGCCGGAGGCCGCGCTTTTGGGGCTCAGCCGGGCGCGCTTGCCGCCGGGCAGCTGGTAGCGGCCCCGCCCTGCGGAGAACAGCGCGGCTACCCTGTCGGGGAAAGCCCGCAGGAAACATTGAGAGGCCGACGCCAGAGCTTTTCCCCCGGCCGGCCTTGCGCCGCCCGCCAGGCGGTTTGCCAGCCGCCAGGCGTCGCGCGCCGCCGCGTGCCTGAGCCCCGCGCGCTGGCAGGCGGAGGGGTCGAAATCGGAATCCGCGCAGGCCTCAAGGGCTTTTATGACGGCCGCGAGATCGGAGCGCAATTCGGCGTAGCGGCTTTCGGCCTGCCTCCCTTCGTCCAGCCATAAGCCCCGGCCCTGCGCCGCGGCGGCGATAAGGGCGCACTCATAGGCGCAGCCCAGGCGCGCGCCCTCCACCATCATGCGCGAATAGCGCGGATGCAGGGGATATTTCGCCATGGCCCGCCCTTCCGGGGTGAGCGAACCTTTAGCGTCCGCGGCGTTAAGCTCCCTAAGCAGTGTTTCCGCCCTGGCCGCGTCATGCGCGTCCGGCGGGTCAAGCCAGCGGAGGGAATCAAAACCGCGGAAGCCGCAGGCTTTAAGCGTGAGCAGGGCTTCGCTTACATCCAGGCGCAGTATCTCCGGCTCAAGGGAAGCGGGGCGGCCGGCGTTCTCCCGCTCGCTCCAGAGCCGCGCGCAAACTCCGGGTCGAGTCCTGCCGGCGCGCCCCGCCCTCTGTGCCGCGGACGGGGCCGCTATGTTCTCCGTGAAAAGGGTGTTTATCCCGCGCGTTCCGTCGTAGCGGGCTATGCGCGCCAGGCCGCTGTCTATTACGGCGGTGACGCCTTCTATCGTGAGCGAAGTCTCGGCTATGTTGGTGGCTATTATTATTTTGCGCCTGTCCGAAGGGGCCAGGGCCGCGTCCTGGTCGCGCGGCGTCATTTCTCCGTGCAGCGGCATTATTGAAAAGCCCGAGAACTGCGGCAGGGCGGAAATAGCGGAGGCGGTGCGGCCGATCTCATAGGCGCCCGGCATGAAGACCAGCGCGTGGCCTTCTTTTACCGCCGGAAGGACCTGCGCGCAGGTTTTTGCGGCGGCTTCCCAGGGCGGAAGTTTCGCCGTTTCAGGCCCGCAATAGGCGATGGTCACCGGGTAGGCCCTGCCTTCCGCCAGCACGATTTCGCAGGGCGCCAGGTAGGCGGCCAGCTTTTTTTCGTCCAGCGTGGCGGACATTACTACCACCAGCAGATCGGGCCGGGAACCCCGCTGCAGGGCCAGGCAGGCGGCCAGCGTTATGTCGCCGTGGAGGTGGCGCTCGTGGAACTCGTCGAGTATGATGGCTGAATAGTTCTTAAGCAGCGGGTCCGTGACCAGCTCGCGCAGCAGTATGCCTTCGGTCTCGAAAATAATGCGGGTCTTCGGGCCGGTCTTGTCGTCGAAGCGCACGCGGTAGCCCACCTCGCCGCCGGCCGTTCCGCCGCGCTCCCCGGCCACCCGGTCGGCCAGCATGCGCGCGGCCAGGCGGCGCGGCTCCAGCACGGCTATGCGCCCTTTAAGGCCGCAGCGGTCCAGCAGCAATTGGGGTACCTGGGTGGATTTGCCGGAGCCGGGGGGGGAGGAAATTATAAGCCTGCGGCTTCTGGCCGCGGCCTGAATTATCCGCTCGGCGTTCTGCTGTATGGGCAAGACCATATTAGTGGTATCCTGAAAAGCCTCAGGGTAATAAAAAAACGTCCGCCTAAGCGGACGTTCTTTTATCCTGTACCGCTCAGTAGCGGTAATGGTCCGGCTTGTAGGGGCCGTCCTGCTTCACTCCTATATAATCGGCCTGCTCTTTGGTGAGCTTGGTCAGCTTCACGCCGATCTTCTCCAGGTGCAGGCGGGCCACTTCCTCGTCCAGGTGCTTGGGGAGGCGGTACACGCCCACCTCCATCTTCTTTGTCCACAGCTCAAGCTGGGCCAGCGTCTGGTTCGAGAAAGAGTTGCTCATTACGAACGACGGGTGGCCCTTGGCGCAGCCCAGGTTCACCAGGCGGCCTTCCGCGAGCAGGTATAGCGAACGGCCGTTAGGGAGGTCGAAGCGGTCCACCTGCGGCTTTATGTTGACCATCTTCACGCCCCTGGCGTTCTTCAGGGCTTCCACCTGGATCTCATTGTCGAAATGGCCGATATTGCAGACTATGGCCTGGTCCTTCATCTTAAGCATATGCTCGAGGCGGATGATGTCCTTGTTGCCGGTGGTCGTGACATATACGTCGCCCACGCCCAGCGTATCTTCCACGGTGGAGACTTCAAAGCCCTCCATGGCGGCCTGCAGGGCGCAGATGGGGTCTATCTCCGTGACTATGACGCGCGCGCCGAAGCCGCGCAGCGAGCGGGACGAGCCCTTGCCCACGTCGCCGTAGCCGCAGACCACGCAGACCTTGCCGGCTATCATAACGTCGGTGGCGCGCTTGATGCCGTCCGCCAGGGATTCGCGGCAGCCGTACAGGTTGTCGAACTTGGACTTGGTGACGGAATCGTTCACGTTGATGGCGGGGACCATAAGAGTGCCGGCCTCGTGCATCTGGTACAGGCGGTGCACGCCGGTGGTGGTCTCTTCCGAGACGCCTTTCCAGTCCTTCACGGCCAGGTGCCAGCGCTTAGGGGAAGACCTGAGGATGGCTTTAAGGCACTTGTTGAGTTCCTGCTCGTCTTCGCAGTCGGCTTTGGCGTCGAGTATTTTCGCGTTCTTCTCAGCCGCCGCGCCGCGGTGCAGCATCATGGTGGCGTCGCCGCCGTCGTCGACTATAAGGTGGGGGCCTTTGCCGCCGCCGAAATCGAGCGCGCGCTCGGTGCACCACCAGTATTCGGCCAGGGTCTCGCCCTTCCAGGCGAACACCGGTATGCCGGCAGCGGCTATGGCCGCCGCGGCCTGGTCGCTGGTGGAGAAAATATTGCAGGAGCACCAGCGCACTTCGGCGCCGAGGGCTGACAGCGTTTCTATGAGCACCGCGGTCTGGGTGGTCATGTGCAGCGAGCCCATCACGCGGGCGCCCTTGAGGGGTTTTTTAGACGCGAATTTCCCTCGTATGGACATCAGGCCGGGCATCTCTTTTTCCGCTATCTCTATCTCGCGGCGGCCCCAGGCGGCCAGGCTCAGGTCCTTGACTTTAAAGTCTTTCTTCATGGTTTCGGTGTTCTCCTTGATCGCGCTGCTCATAGCTTCCTCCCGGTCCGGCGAATTTAAGAAATTATAACTTTTTCCGGTGGCGGGCGGGGGAAATTACCTCGCCGGCCGCTGCGAACAAGCGGGAAAGCGGCGCGTCGCCAGCCTCGTGTTTCCTGTTTGCGGTTTAAAAAATGATAGACTTAAATTTAATCTCCGGACTTTATAATATAAAGGCATACATTTTAAACTTCAGGTCCTCAGGAGGCAAAAGTATGGACAGGACAGCGTGGCAGAATTTATTTAAAAAACGGTTCATTTTAGACCCCGACAGCACGGATTCCCTGCCTGGAGAGTCGACGTACACCATCAAAGATAAGCAGTTCGTGATCGTGATCAGAGCGGCTACCCAGGCGGGAGCGCTCAGGGCCGAGTCGATCACCGACACCGAGGAGTGCCTGGTCGTCAACAGGGGCCAGGGCAGGCGCGCCTTCGTTGACTGGGCTATGATAGAAGCTATCTCAACGGTGGATAATTAAACCCGGAACTCCCTTTATGGATCTGAGGAAACTTCTTTTAAGCCTCGCGGCCGCCGTTCTGTTCCCGGCCTGCCTCTTTTCCGAAGAGTGGATAATTCCGCGCACCACTTATTACCTGACCGCCGAACAGCAGAGGTTCCCGGATTTTCCGCCGCCGCCGGAAGCCGGCTCCAGGAAAGACAAGGCCGACCTCGCCGCCGTGATGGGCTGGCAGAAGAAGCGCACCGCGCGGGACTGCGCCCGGGCGGGCGCCGCCCTGCACGCCAGCTACGAGGAATTATTCGGCGATATAAGCCCTTTTCCCAGGCCGCTGCCCGAAGCGGCGGCTGTAATTTTAAAGCGGGTGAAGGCCGAGGCCGACGGTGCGGCCGCGGATGTTAAGGATATGTTCAAAAGGCAGCGGCCCTTCCTGCGCGACCCGGCGCTGGATCCCTGCCTGGGCCGCATAGGGGGCCTGGCCTATCCCAGCGGACATGCCGCTATTTCGCGGCTGTTCGCGCTGATGCTCTCCGATCTCGTCCCGACCGGGAAGAAGGAGTTTTTCGCCCGCGCCGACAGGGCGGCGCTGGACCGGGTAATAGGGGGTGTCCATCACCCGGCTGACATCGAGGCCGGAAAAAAACTTGCAGACAAGCTGTACCGCGCCTGTAAAAAAAGCCCCCCTTTCCTCGCCGATATGGAAACACTGCGCGGGCTTCTTGTCGGGAAGGGGGTAAACCGTGAGCGATAATGACAGGCTGGTTTATTCTACGGGTCCCGAAGGTGCGGTCAACTGTCCCAATTGCGGTAAGACTCCGTGCGTTTGTCCGGAAGGGCTGGCGGGGGAACTGCGGAAGCGGACGCAGACCGAGCCTGTGCGCGTCTCTTTCCGTAAAACAGGCAAGGGCAGCGGGCTCACGCTGGTGGAAAAGCTGCCGATGCACCCGGCGGGCAAGGAAGAGCTGCTGAAAAAATTCAAGAAGCGTCTGGGCGCGGGGGGGACCGTCAAGAATGGCGTCCTCGAGATCCAGGGAGACCGCCGGGATTTTGTCAAAAAAGAGCTTGAAGCCGCCGGCTATAAAGTGAAACTTTCAGGCTGACCAGTACCACTCCAGCTGCACCGGGCTTGGCGCGCCGTCCTGGGCGGTGTCGGCGCCCTCCTGTTCCATGCGGGGGAGTATGTCGCGCAGCTTCCAGTCGTCTTTCTGCCGGCCGAAAACCCAATATTCAGTGAAAGGCTGCGGCGCCGCGTCGCGGTGCAGCTGCTTGCCGTTGCGCAGCAGGGAGCGCACGGCGGTGGCCGTTATCCTGGCCGTAAATTCGTCGAAGCGGAGCTTACTTTTCGAGGCCGGGCTGGTCAGCACTATTTCCGCTCTGCGCGTGAACAGGCTGTTGAATTCAAAGCTCAGGCCTTCCGACTTCCGTTCCTCCATTATTTGTTTGAGCCTGGCCAGGGCCTCCGCGGAAACAAATTCCGCATTGAGCAGCGAGCCGTCATTCTTCCCCCAGGCGCCGTAGACGCTCTCAAAAGCCAGCGTGGCGGCTATCTCCATTTTCTGCCTGTCCCACAACCCTTCGTCCGGCGCGGCCGCCGCGGGCGGCGGAGCGGGTTTACAGAGCTCCCCCGTGGCGGCCGCCGCCGCGGCCAGGCCCGCGGCCTGCGGGAAAGCGGCGGCGTCCTGCGGGCTTGCCGGCAGGTTCGGGGCGTGCAGAAAGTCCAGCTCGTCTACCTGGTCTATCCGGGAGAGCGCCCAATTCCCGTTAAGCCGGTAGAAAGTCCAGAATTCCTGAAAGGGCGCCGGCTCGAGGCTGCCGCTCCTGCGGAAATTGGTGCTTTCGTCTACCGTGTAATCCCGCGCCGAGGCTGTGATCAGGGCTGTGAAAGAACGGCCATCCGCTTCCTGCGGGCAGCGCACGTGCACAAAGTCTATGCGGAGTATTTTCAGGTCCTCCATCATGTTTATCTCGCCCCGCTCCTTCATGGTTTTCACTTCCGCGCTGTGTCCCGCTAGAAGGTTCGGCATCATAACGTCGTGCAGCGTGCTGTAGTCGCGGGCCTGCCAAGCGGTTTGCACCCGGATAAAGACATCCCTCACGAAACTTTCCAGCCGGTCCGGCTCAAAAGCCGCGTCCCTGCGCGACAGGCTTTTAAGTATTTCGAGAGTGGCTTCCGCCCTGGGCGTCACACTGCCGCTCTCCAGAAGCGGGTTTTTTGCGGAGCCGCTGCCGCGCTCCGACAGGAAGATGACGCCCTTTATCAGGAAAAATATGCCGAACAAAGCGGCCAGAAAAATATCCCCGAAGGACCCGCCGCCGTAGTAGCGGCCGCCCCCGTAGTACCCGCCGCTGTGGTAAGATCCGCCGCCGCCCTTGTTATGAACTATGAAGCCGTCGGCGATGAAGGTGTGCGGGGGGGCGACCTCCAGGTTGTAAACTTCGGCAACTCCGCCGGGCTTGATCGATCTGATCTTTGTCCAGATGCGGCGGCCGTCCAGCAGCAGCGCCACTTCCATGCCGGTCTTCAGGTTGCGGACTTCGGTAAATCCGCCCGGGGTGAGCAGCGGGTGTTCCTCTGTGGCCGTCAGCCTGCCTTTTGCGGTCCGGATTATCATGAGGCGGTCCCGCCTCTGGTAAAAATCCTTAACCTCGGCCTGCACCAGCCGCTCCCCGGTGAAAGCCAGCACCCTGTCGCCGGGACGAATTTTCTCTATAGGGGTTTTGCCTAAAATGGTGGCTATGGCGGTTCCCGCCGGAAAGCAGCCTCCACCGCCGCCGCCTCCTCCTCCTCCGGCCCTGGGCCAGGCAGGCGCGCAGGGCGCAAGCAGGATAACCGCCAGCAGCAGATATTTCATTTTAGTAGTGGAGCGCGGCCAGAAGCCCGCCGAGCACGGCCGCGGCGATTATTATGCTCACGCCGAGTATGGCGGCGGAAACTATGCGCCCGAAATAATCGGCTACCGCGCGGTTGCCCCGGATTATTTCCTTGCCCTCGTCCATGTCGGGCGTTATTTTATCGAACACCGCGGGGATGCGCGAAGAGAACCAGATAAGGAGAAACCCTCCCGCCGCGCCGCCGACAAGCGCGAAAACCACCGCCCAGGCGATATTTATAACAGCAGCAGACATAAGAACCTCCAGCCTCACTCAGGCAGCGCGTCCTACTTTCAACCTACTGGTCATTATATAAAAAGGGCCGGGGCTTTTTTTGGGGGGTCAAAAATGCTAAAATAGAAACGTAGGCAGTCCGGTTGGCCTGAGTCCCAGAAGTCCTGTCAGTTCCCGGCAAAATTTACTGCTAATTACTGATCCCGCGCGGCGGGCTTTACTATCATGATAACCATCAGGAACATCCATAAGTCATTTTCTTCCCAAACCTTGTTCGAGGGCGCCTCCCTGCAGATAAACGAAGGGGAGCGCTTCGCGCTGGTAGGCCCTAACGGCTCCGGCAAATCCACCCTTTTTAAAATGATGCTGCGCGAGGAAGAGGTGGATGAGGGGGAGATACAGTTCAAGAAAGGCGTGGTGGTAGGCTACCTGCCGCAGGAGAACGCCCCCACTTCGGAGCATACCGTGGTGCAGGAAACCCTGGACGGGGTGGAAGACTACGACGGCCGCATAGAGGCGGAGGCCAAGGCCATACTGATGGGTCTGGGCTTCAAGGTCACCGATTTTGAGCGCAGGGTTAACACGCTGAGCGGCGGCTGGGCCATGCGCGTGGCCATGGCTAAACTCCTGATCAAAAAACCCGATCTCCTCCTTCTCGACGAGCCCACCAACCATCTCGACCTGGATTCGCTGCTGTGGCTGCAGGAATACATGGCGGGCTATCAGGGCGCCATTTTTGTCATCTCGCACGATCGCGCCTTCGTGAATACCGTCTGCAACGCTATAATTTCCGTGCAGGACAAGACCCTGCGCGCCTACTACGGCGACTATGAAAATTTCCTGGCCCAGCGCCAGTCGGAGAAAGACAAGATCTATTCGGCCTGGCGCCAGCAGCAGGACGACATCGCGCAGATGGAGGACTTCATCGCCCGCAACAGGGCCCGCGTCTCCACCGCCTCCCGCGTGCAGAGCATGATAAAGCGCCTGGATAAACTCGAGCGCATAGAGCTGATCGCGGAAACCAAGGCCGTGAAGATCCGCTTTCCGCAGCCCAGCCGCACCGGCACCAAGGTGCTGGAGCTTAAAAATGTCAGCAAGATCTACGAAGTGCCGGGCCGCGAGCCCATAAAGGTTTACGAAGGGTTCGATTTCGAGCTGATGCGCGGCCAGAAGATGGCCTTTGTCGGACATAACGGCGCCGGCAAATCCACCCTTCTTAAATTACTGGCCGGAGTTATCGAACCCGACTCCGGCGAGCGCAAGCTGGGCTTGAACGTAAAGACCGGCTATTTCTCGCAGCACCGCGAGGGCATACTGGACCCGCGCAAGACCGTGCTGCAGGAAGCCATGGACAACGACAGGATGAACCCGGAGCTGGTCGTCAGGACCGTGCTGGGGTCCTTCCTGTTCCCCGGCGACAATGTCCACAAAAAAACCGAGGTGCTCTCCGGCGGGGAAAAGAGCCGCCTGATGCTGGTGAAGCTGCTTATGGACCCGCCCAACGCCATACTCATGGACGAGCCCACCACCCATCTGGACATGCCCAGCGTCGACGCGCTGGTAGCGGCCCTGAAGGAATTCGAAGGCACGCTCTGCTTCATCAGCCACGACATCTATTTCATAAACGCCCTGGCCGACTCCGTCGTGCACATAGAGCAGGGTAAGACCACCGTCTACCCCGGCAATTACGATTATTTCCGTCACCGCCAGGACCAGATACTGGCCGAAAACGCGGGGATGAAGAAAAAAACCGACGCTGTGTCCGCGCCCAAAGCCGACAATTCTGAATGGGAAGAGAAAAAGCGCCAGGAAGCCGAGGGCCGGAAAAAGACGCGCCGCGCCGAGACCCTCAGGAAAGAAATCTCCTACTCCCGCAAGACGGTGGAAAGCCTTGCCGCCAAAATGTCCGCGCCCGAAATTCATTCGGATTACAGGCAGGTAAAAGAGCTGGGCGATAAAATAACCGCCCTCGAAGCCAAGATCGCCGCCCACACCGTAGAGCTGCAGGCGCTGGAGAGCGGCGAAGTAGCCGCGCAATAGTTCGCAGCGGGGCCTGACGAGGGCATGGGTCCGTCGGGCACCGGGTCGGCCACACCGTGGCCGCCCTCCTCACTCGGCCTCCGCGCTTACGCAAGCGTCGGCCTCCGTGAGGGCCCGCCGGACCCATGCCCTCGTCAGGCCGCAGATAAGTTTAGCCGCGCGACCGCTGGGAAACCGGAGGGGATGGCCGGGGGATCGCCCTGAGCACCCGTTGCGGAAAGGGGGCCCCGCCATCAAAGTAAGGCGGGGGGAAACCGACGCAAGGGTTTCCTCGGCCCGGGTGAGCAGGGCGATCCCCCGGCCAGCACCGACTGAGCATCTCGCGGTTCGACTTTTTGCGGATTTTTAAGGAGCACCTAAAACACATGCAACAAGACACCATCGTAAAGCGCCGGCAGGACCTGCGCAACATCGCCATCATCGCCCACGTCGACCACGGCAAAACCACGCTTGTCGACGCCATGCTCAAGCAGACCGGCGCCTACCATGACAAGACCGGCGAAGAAGCCATCTGCATCATGGACTCCAACGACCTGGAAAAAGAGCGCGGCATCACCATACTCTCTAAAAATACCTCCGTCCGCTATAAAGACACCACCATTCATATAGTCGACACCCCCGGCCACGCCGACTTCGGCAGCGAAGTGGAGCGCGTGCTCCGCATGGTCGACGGCGTGCTGCTCCTCGTGGACGCCCTCGACGGCCCCATGCCGCAGACCCGCTTCGTGCTTAAGAAATCGCTCGCGCTCGGCCTGCGCCCCATCGTGGTCATAAATAAGGTCGACCGCCTTAACTGCGACCCGCACGCTTCCCTGGACCAGGTGTTCGCCCTGTTCATGGAGCTCGGCGCCACCGATGCGCAGCTGGATTTTCCTGTCGTCTACGCCGTAGGCCGCGACGGCTGGGCTTCGAAAGACTTTAATACGAAGCAGCCTGATCTCTCATATCTTTTTGAGACCATCATAAAGCATGTCCCCGGCCCGCTCGACCTGGACGACCAGCCGCTCCGGCTGCTGGTGACCATGCTCGACTACAGCTCCTATACCGGCCGCATCGGCGTGGGCCGCATCGTGCAGGGGAAGATCTCCTCCGGCCAGCAGGTCTCCATAGCCTGCCCGACCTCCCAGCCCAAGACGCGGAAGGTCATGCAGCTTATGGGCTACAAGAACTTTGAGCGGGTGGTCATCAAGGACGCCCATTCCGGGGACATCGTGGCCGTCGCCGGGCTTGAAGGCATAGAGGTCGGCGACACCGTGTCCGATCTGGAAAACCCCGGCGTGCTTCCCGGCCTGGAAATAGAGCAGCCCACCCTCGCCATGGAATTCTACGCCAACGACAGCCCTTTCTCGGGCCGCGAAGGCAAGTTCGTCACCGCCACGCAGCTGCGCGACCGCCTCTATAAGGAACAGCAGATAAACGTGGGTCTGAAAGTGGAGGAGATCCCCGGCGAAGGCGGTTTCAAAGTCTCCGGCCGCGGCGAACTGCACCTCTCCATCCTTATCGAGACCATGCGCCGCGAGGGCTTCGAGCTCTGTGTTTCCAAGATGGTCGTCATCACCCACGAGGAGAACGGCGTCACCGTGGAGCCTGTGGAGCTGCTGATGCTGGACGCGCCGGCGGAATTCCAGGGCGCGGTCATGAACGGCCTGGGCACGCGCGGCGGGCAGCTCAAGAACATCGTGATCGGCGAGGACGCCCGCGTGCGCTTCGAGTACGTTATTTCCTCGAAGGCGCTCATCGGCTTCAAGTCCGAGTTCATGACCTTCACCAAGGGCTCAGGCCTGATGCACCACAGCTTCCACGGCTTCCTGCCCGTGGGCAACTTTAACAGGCCCAAGCGCAACGGAGTCTTCATCGCCAAAGACGCCGGCCTTTCAACCGGCTATGCGCTTAACAGCCTGCAGGACCACGGCATAATGTGCGTCGGCCCCGGCCAGGATATTTACTCCGGACAGATCGTGGGCGAGCATTGCCGCGCCAACGACCTGGTCGTGAACCCCTGTAAGGAAAAGCAGCAATCCAACATGCGTTCTTCCACCGCCGACGCGTCCATCTGCCTGACCCCGCACCGCAATATGAGCCTGGAGCAGGCCATCGAGTACGTCGAGGACGACGAGTTCGTGGAAGTCACGCCCAAGAGCCTGCGGCTGCGCAAGAAAGTGCTGGACCACAGCAAGCGCAAGCGCGGCGAGAAAGTCGAAGACTAGCCCGGAGCCGGCGCGTTCGGCCGCGCGAAGAAAGCGATGGATGAAAATTCCGTTATGACGGCCGCGGGCCGGCTGGGCGGGCAGGGGGCTGCCGGCACCCTTTTCGGCATGACCATGGGCGGCATGATCGCCTCGCTGTTATTCTCCGCCATCGGGTATTTTTATTTTAAGCGCGGCCGCGACCAGAACGATTCGGTTATGCTCGGCTGCGGCATAGCGATGATGGTCTACCCATACTTCGTTACGAACGCTTTGTATATCACCCTTGTCGGCGCGGTACTGATGGCCGCGCCTTTTATAATAGAGCGGTTCTGATGCCGGTCAACGTCGAAATAAAGGCCCGGGCTTCCGATTGGCCCTCCCAACTGAAATCCGGCCTGGCCTTGGCCGACCGGACAGAGCGTCTGGTTCAAAAAGACACTTTTTTTAACTGCGCTAACGGGCGGCTCAAACTGCGCGAGCAGGGCGGCGCCGGGGCTTACCTGGTATTCTACCGGCGCGCCGGGCGGAAAGGGCCCAAAACCTCGTCATATAATCTGGTGCCTGACCCGCGGCCTAAAAGAACGCTGAAGACTCTTTCCGCCGCGCTGGGAGTGAAGGCAAAAGTCGTAAAGAAGCGGCTGGTCTGTTTTTCGGGCCGCACCCGGATCCATTTCGACGAGGTCAAGAACCTCGGGCGCTTTATAGAGCTGGAGGTGGTCCTGAAGCCGGGCGAAGCCGCCGCCGCCGGCCGCCGCGAGGCGCAGAAGCTTATGCTCGCCCTCGGGATACGTAAAAGCGACCTATTGGCGAACGCTTACGCGGACATGCTCGAACAATGAAATTATTCACAAAGGGCGAAGGCGGCGCCGGCGAACTGCTGACCGTAGCTTACCCTCTCATACTTTCCACCGCTTCCAATACGGTGATGCAGTTCATCAACCGCGTGTTCCTGGCGCATTACAGCCCTGACGCGCTGGCGGCCTGCGTGCCGGGCGGGCTGCTGGCCTTTATCTTCGGCTGCTTTTTCATCGGCACAGCCATCTATACCAACGCTTTCGTCTCGCGGTACCACGGCAAGGGAAAGACCGCCAGCGTTTCGGTGGCCGTCTGGCAGGGCATCTGGCTGGGGCTGACTTCGGGGATCATCCTCCTGGCGCTCACGCCGCTCGGCTTCTGCATAATAAACCATTCCGGCCACGCCGGGTCCGTGATAGTCCTGGAAAAGCAGTATTTCTTTATCCTTAACGCCGGCGGGGTGATAGCCATAACTAATACCGCGCTGTCCGCCTTTTTCACGGGACGCGGCAAGACGAAGGTTCCCATGGCCGTCAATATCGCGGGCAACGCTCTCTGCGTCCTGCTGTCCTGGCTGCTTATCTTCGGAGCCGGGCCGCTGCCGGCCCTGGGCATACGCGGGGCGGGCTTTGCCGCCGTGGCGGGGCAGCTGCTGATGCTCGCGCTTTACCTCAAGCTCATCTTTTCGCCGTACAACCGCAGGCGCTACCGCACCGCCCGTCTGGTAGGCCTGCATAAAGGGATGTTTTTCAGGCTGATAAAATACGGAGCGCCCAACGGCATCGGCTTTTTTCTCGACGTGGCTTCCTTCGGGGCTTTCATTTTCATCATCGGCGGCCTGGACAAGATCTCGCTGGCCGCCAGCAATATCATCGCTTCCATAAACATGATAGCCTTCATGCCGGTAATAGGCCTGGGCCTGGCGGCGCTTACGCTTGTGGGGAAATATATAGGCATGAAAAAGCCCGATGTTTCCGTGCGGGTCTCCTACAATGCCGCCAAGCTGGCCGCCCTGTACACTTTAGGGCTGGGGATACTGTTCGCGGCGGTTCCCGGGCTTTTTGTGAATATCTTCGGTTCCGGCAACTCCGCGGAGTACGCCGAGATACTGGCCAGGAGCCGGCCTGTCATGAAAGTTCTGGCCGTCTTCGTTTTCTTCGACGCGATCGGCATGATCTTCGCCGACGTGCTGCGCGGCGCGGGCGACACCCGGTTCCAGATGCTGGGGGGCAGCGCGGCCGCCTGGCTGCTGTTCGTGCCGGGCGTCTGGTACATAACGCACCGCGCGGGAGGCGAACTGATACACGCCTGGATCTGGGGCGGCTTCTACGTTTTCCTGCTGTCGGTCTTCTTCACGCTGCGCTTCCGGTCGGGACTATGGCGGAAAATTGATATTCTGAAAGGCTGACATTGGTATAATTATAACTATGGCTGAAAAAATATTTTCCAAAGCCGGCGGGCTGCCCAAGGTAAAACTTTCGCACGCTCCCGCTGGCCCCAACGCTTTCAAGCGGATGATAGACACCTGCGACCGCGCCGAGGCCGGCGAGATGGTGGCGGTCTATGACAAGAACGGCAATCCCTACGGCGTGGCGCTGTATAACCCGCGCAGCCAGATAACCCTGCGCATCTTCACGCGCGAAAACCCCGAAGAGTTCCAGATAGACGACTTCCTTGAAAAGCGGGTGGCGCGCGCCGTGGCCCTGCGCCATGACGTGCTGAAGCTCCCCGAGAAGACCGACGCCTACCGCCTTATTCACGACTATGCCGACGGCCTGCCCGGGCTGACCGTGGATATCTACAAGGACCAGATAGCGCTGGAATTCTATTCGCTCGGCATGTACCGGATCTGGCCGAACATAGAGGCCGCTTTTAAGAAACATTTCCCGTCGGCGACTTTCCACCACCGCGCCACCGCTTACACCCAGGACATGGAAGGCTTCACCATAAAACCCGAGCCGGGCCCTTCCCATAAGACCCGCGTCACCGAGAACGGCGTGCAGTTCGAGATAGACCTGAAGGCCGGCTATAAGACCGGCTTCTTCTGCGATCAGCGCGAGAACCGCCTGCTGGCCTCAACCCTCGCAAAAGGGAGAACGGTGCTTGACCTTTGCTCTTACACCGGCGGCTTCGGCATTTACGCGGCTAAACTTGGCGGCGCCACCGCGGTGACCAGCGTTGAGCTGGACGCCGAGGCCAGCGAAATGGGCAAGCGCAACGCCAATATCAACAAGGTGAAAATGGACCCCGTCTGCGCCGACGCCTTCACCTATATGCGCCAGATGCTTGAGCTCAAGCGGAAGTACGGCCTGGTGGTGCTGGACCCCTACAAGCTGGTGTCCAACCGCGAAGAGCGCGACAAGGGCATCTTTAAATACCGCGATTTCAACCGCATAGCGTTGTCGCTGGTGGAGCCCGGCGGGATCTTCGTAACCTGCTCCTGCAGCGGCATGGTGCCTATGGAGGAATTTGCTTTTATTCTGCGCGGCGCCGCGTCGAATGCGGGCAGGAAAGTGCAGATCCTGAAGAAATCGGGCGCTGGCCCCGACCACCCCGTGGCCGCCGATTACCCGGAGGGGGAGTACCTCAAGTGCATCTTCTGCCGCGTTTTATAACTACCGGAGGGAGCATGAATACACAAGTGAAGACCAGATACCTGAAGTTCATGTCGGAAGCCGTCAAAGAGGCCCGTAAAGGCCTTAAAGAGGGCGGCATCCCCATAGGGGCGGTGCTGGTTAAGGGCGATAAGATCATAGGCCGGGGCCATAACCGCCGGGTACAGAAAAAATCCGCCATCCTGCACGCGGAGATGGACTGTCTTGAAAACGCCGGCCGGCTGAAGGCCGCCGACTATGAAAAGTGCGCGATCTTCTCCACGCTCTCTCCCTGTCCCATGTGCACCGGGGCTATCTTGCTGTATAAGATCCCCGTGGTAGTTATTGGCGAGAATAAGACTTTTAAAGGCCCGGAAAGCTATTCTAAAAAATTCATAAAGCTTGTGAATCTTGACCTGCCGGAGTGCAAAAAGCTGATGGCCGACTTTATAAAAGCCAGGCCCGAGCTGTGGAACGAGGATATCGGGGTGTAGCTGTGTGTTTGCTTGACCTTTTCGCGGATTAATGTCATAATAGATGTGTAGTTTAAACCGAGAACTCAAGTTTTTGAAGCCTATCCTACTAGTATTAGAGTAAGGAAAGCGCAGAGAGAGTTGAGTCAGGTAAAGATAGCTAGGAGGATAGTACAATGAGCAAAAGAATATATGTGGGCGGATTGCCCTTTAAGACGACCGAAGAGGAAATGAACACCCTTTTCGCGACTTACGGCCAGGTTACCAGCGCTAAGCTGATCACCGATAAGTACAGCGGCCAGTCCCGCGGTTTCGGCTTCGTCGAGATGCCCAATGACGAAGAGGCCAATGCGGCCATGGAAAAGCTGAACGGCTCCGATTTCGGCGGCCGCAAGCTGACCATTAACGAAGCTCGCCCGATGGAAGCTCGCCCCCGCACCGGCGGTTTCGGCGGCGGCGGCGGTGATCGCGGCGGACGCGGCGGCGATCGCGGTGGTCGCGGCGGCGGCGGCGGCGGTTACGGCGAGAAGTGGTAATCTAAACCTTTAATGGTTTTCAAACCGCCGTCCTGAAAAGGGCGGCGGTTTTTTTCCGCCTTTCCGGCGCAGAGAAGAGGCCTGCCGGGGGGCCTGCCGGGGGACCGGAACGCAAAAACAGGGTCGGGCACACCGTGCCCGCCCTTCCGGGCCTCGCCCTGCCACGCATAAACCGCATAGCGGTTTTGCGCGGCCCCGCCTCGGAGTTTTTGCTTACGCAGAAAAACGCCTGCGGCCTTGCGGCACGGGCGCGAAGCATAATTATGCTTCGCTCTAAAGCCGTGCCTCACGCTTACGCAAGCGTCGGGCTCCGGCGCGGTTTTGCTAATCCGGTCCTCCGGTAGGCCCGGTGAGGGGTTGCTCTGAAGCCGCTTTGGGGAAGGGGGCCCCAGCCTGATTATCCCGGCTGGGGGGAACCGCGCAACGGTTCCTGCGCGGCTGAATGGGCAACCCCTCGCCGGGCTCGCGCGCCAACCCTTGACAATACTGTTATACGGATGTATAATTATACGACAGTATAAGAACGGAGGGAGTATGGCGAGACCAGCGTCGGGGACGGATCTGAAACTTAAAGCCGCCGGCAGGAAGCTGCTGCAGGAGAAGGGGATAACCGGACTGGGAGTCCGCGAGGTGTGCCGCCTGGCCGGGGTTAACACCGGCATGTTCCACTACTATTTCGGTTCCAGGGACGAATTCCTTAAGGCCGTGCTGAAGGAAATGTACGGGGAATTCATGCTGAGTTTCAACGCCGGGGTCGCCGTGGCCGGCGCTCCCCGCGCCCGGCTTAAGAACGCGCTGGTGGAGGTGGGGAAATTCGCCAGGAGCATCCGCGGCGCCGCGCCGATGATCTTCGCAGATCTGGCGTACGGGAATAAGGAGGCTTTCGCCTTCTTCAGCGGGAATTTTACAGAGCATATAAGCCATCTCGCGGCGCTGGCCCTGGAGTGCCGCCCCGGCAGCGCCGTTAAGGGGCGCTCCATCCCTTTTATGATAGCCGCCCTGGTGCCGGTAATGATCTTTCCGGTGCTGATGGGCGGCGTTCTGGAGAAGAACGGCGTTAAAAAAATAGACGGCCACAGTCTCGCGGGCCTGCGGGAAGAGATGTTCTCCGACGCGGGTATAGCCGGAAGGGCCGAGATAGCTTTAAGGGGAATAGGTCTATGAAATATTTTATCTGTTTCCTTCTGCTGGCCGCGCCGGCGCGCGGGGCTGAAATGTTTTTGACTTTGCGCGCGGCCGAGGAGAGCGCGCTGGCGGTTTCAAATCAGTACCGGGGCGCCCTGCTTACGGCGGAGGCCGCGGGCGCCGCGGCCCGAGCGGCCGGCTCGCCACTCGCTCCGCGCTTCAGCCTGGAGGGCGGCCTTCGCTATAACGGGGTAGTACCAGCTATAGCCATGCCTGCGGCTTTGGGCGGCGGCAGGCCCCTCGGTGATAATTGGAATTATTCCATAGGCCCGTCGGCCTACTGGACCTTCTTTGACGGCGGCGTTCTGCGCAGCGGCCGGGACGGCGCGGTCAGAACTGCCGCGGCGCGTTCAGCGGAGGCGGAAAACGTCCGCAGACAGACCGTGCTTAAAGCCCGCACCGCTTATTTTCAGCTGCAGCTGGCCCTGGAGCGGGTTTACCTCATAGGCGAAAACCTCCAGCTTTCGCTGAGCCAGCTTAAAGATATTTCCCTGGGAGCTAAAGCCGGCACGCGCAGCCGCCTGGACGAAATACGCGCCCGGCAGGAAACTCTGGCGCGGCGGCGCGATTTTCTGCGGGCCCGCGCCGACCTTTCGGCGGAGCTGAGGGAGTTCGGCTTTATCACAGGGCTGGACCTGCCGGAGGGAGCCTCCCTGCCCATGGACGCGCGCCTGACCGGGCGCGAGTATGGCGACGGGCAGGAGCCGGAGCTGTTCATAAAGGCCGAGCCATACACCGATATCCTGAGCCGCCTGCTGCCGGCGGCCGGGGGCAGCCTGAACAGGGCGCTGCCGTCAGTAAAGGCGGCCGAGTATTCAGTGCTGGCGCACAGGGCTTTTGCGGCGGGCTATAAGGCGGAAAACCTGCCCCGCCTGACTTTAGGGGCGCGCAGTTCGCTGGACTATCCGAACGGGCCCAATCTCTACTCTTTCATGCAGAATTCCGCTTCGCTGTCGCTCAGCCTGCCGCTGTTCGAGAGCGGGCGCTCTTTGGAGAAGAGCCGCGAAAGCGAGCTGAACGCGGGGGCCGCGGCCGAGAAAAAGAGCGAGACCGCCCTGCTTGCCGAAAAAGATTTCAGGAAGTCGCTTGACGCCTATAACGCGCTTATGGCGGAGCAGGCGATAAACATAGACTCGGTGGACGACGCGGACGAGGCGGCTAAGCTGGCTTACGCTGCCTACAAGGCCGGCGGCGGCACCTGGCTGGAAGTGGAAAGCGCCAACCTGAAGCTGCTGCAGGCGAAAACAACGGCCGCTTCGACCAATGCCGAAATACTTGTGCGGCTGGCCCAGCTGGACAGCCTTACCGGGAGTAAATAATATGAAAAAGAAAATAATACCGCTGCTTATAATTGCGGCCGTAGCCGGAGCAGTTTTAATAAAGACCAGAAGCGGACGGGAATTCCGCTACAGCGGCTCGATTGAAGCCACCGAGATAGATCTGTCGGCCCGCATTCCCGGCGTGATCGCGTCTTACGGCGCGCGGGAGGGGGACCCGGTTAAAAAAGGCGCCGTGCTGGCCTCGCTGGATTGCGCCGACCTGCGGCTGGCCGCGGGCATAGCCGCCGAGGACTTCAAAAGGGCGGAAGAGCTTTACAGCGGCGGCTCGGTTTCAAAAGAAAATTACGACCGGCTGAAATACCGCCGCGACGATTCCGCGCTGAAAGTGGACTGGTGCTCGGTGAAGTCGCCGGTCTCCGGCCGGCTGCTTTACGCCTATAGGGAGACCGGCGAACTGGTGGCTCCCGGCACCAAGCTGGCCACGGTGGCGGACCTGAGCGAGGTGTGGGCTTATATCTATGTGCCCCACGACCTGCTGGTAAAGATCAAGCCCGGGATGGAGGTGGCGGCTTTCCTGCCCGAGTCCGGCGGCGGTGAATTCCCGGGAAGGATCTCGGTTATTTATTCGGAGGCCGAATTCACGCCTAAGAACGTGCAGACCCGCAAAGAGCGCACAAGGCTGGTTTTCGCGGTTAAGGTCAGCTTCCCCAACCCCGAAGAAATGCTGAAGCCGGGGATGACCATAGAAGTTAAACTGCCGGAATAGGGGGATCGGGACGGGGAGGGGAGTTCACCACTGAGGGGGAGGAGGGGGAAGAGGTCGAGAATCGGGAGCCGGAACCGGGAAAAAGAACGTATGGGGAACTTTTCGATACGGACGGAAAATTTAAAGAAAAACTTCGGCGCTGTTAAGGCGCTGAACGGGGTTTCTTTTGATTTTTCGGCGGGGCTGCTGCACGGGCTTATCGGCTCCAACGGGGCGGGCAAAACCACTACGATGCGCCTGTTGGCCGGGCTGCTTAAACCCTCGTCCGGCAGGATCTCTTACTACAGCGAGGGCCAGCCGGCCGCCTTAAGCGAACTGAGGCCCAGCCTGGCCTATATGCCGCAGCAGGCCAGCCTCTACCCCGACCTTTCGATAGACGAACATCTTGAGTTTTTCCGCGAACTTTACCGCCTGGAGCCGGAAGTCTACGCCCGCCGGTCGACCAGGCTGCTTAATATCACGCGGCTGGATAAATTCCGCGGGCGCCGCGCGGGCCAGCTTTCCGGAGGCATGTATAAAAAACTGGGCCTTATGTGCTCGCTCCTGCAGTCGCCTTCGGTGCTCCTTCTCGACGAGCCGACGAACGGCGTGGACCCGATAAGCCGCAGGGAATTCTGGGAAATGCTTTATGATCTCGCCGCGGAAAAAATACTCATCGTAGTTTCCACCGCCTATATGGACGAGGCTGAGCGCTGCTCCAGGGTGCATTTGCTGGATTCCGGACATCTACTCGCCTCCGGAGAGCCGCGCGCGGTGCTTAAGGAAGCCGGGGCTTCCGGCTTCGAGGAGTTGTTTGTCAGGCAGGGGGCGCAAAAATGAACGCCGCGCCCGCCGTGGAGGTAAAGGACCTCTCTATAAAATTCGGAGATTTTACCGCCGTGGACAAGGTGTCCTTCTCGGTGAACAGGGGCGAGATCTTCGGCTTCCTCGGGGCTAATGGCGCCGGGAAAACCACCACGATAAGAATGCTGACCGGCCTGCTGCTGCCTTCCTCGGGGTCCGCCCTGGTGGGCGGCCTGGGCTTTGGGGACGGCGGCCGCGGTATAAAAAAGATCGTGGGTTATATGTCCCAGAAATTCACCCTCTATAACGATCTGACGGTGGGTGAGAATCTCGATTTCGCCGCCGGCCTGCGCAAGCTGGATCCCGCTTACGCAAAAAAGCGCCGCAAAGAGCTTTTTGAGCTTATAGCCTTTAACAAGCCGCTGTCCTCCAAAGTCGCGGCGCTGCCGGGCGGCATCAAGCAGGAGCTGGCGCTGGCCGCGGCCATGCTGCACGACCCCGAGATCGTCTTTCTCGACGAGCCCACCTCGGGAGTAGCGCCCGCCTCGCGGGCCCGGTTCTGGGCGCTGATACGCAGGATAACGGGGCTCGGCAAGACGGTGATAGTGACCACCCATTATATGGACGAGGCGGAGCAGTGCGGCCGCATAGCGCTTATGCGCACGGGCCGCCTGATCGCGCTGGGCTCGCCCGAAGAGCTGAAAGCGTCAGCCTTCCCGGGGCCCATGGCGGAGATAGATTTTAACGGCGCTGGATCGGCCGCTTTTATCGCCGGGTTGGAGAAAGCCCCCGGGCTGCTGGAACTTTCGCCGCACGGCATGCGCTGGCACGCCGCTTTCGCGGCTAAAGCCGCCATGGACGCCGCTTTAGCGGGCCTGCCGCCCGCTGCTTCTGCCGCGCTCATAAAGCCTTCGCTGGAAGACGTATTCATCCGCTTGGTCGAGGGGGCGGAAAGATGAACGGCTTCAATTTTCACCGGGCTTATTCTATAGCGCGCAAAGAAGTGATGCATATCCTGCGCGATCCGTTCACGCTGACGCTGGCACTGGGCCTGCCGGTGATGCTGGTCACCTTCTTCGGCTACGCCATAGACTACGAGGTCAGGAACATAAGACTGGCGGTTTCCGACAGGGACAACGGGCCGGCCGCCCGCCGTCTCAAGGAAGTCTTCTCGTCCTCCGGCTATTTCCGTCTTGTCGAGCCGGGCCCCGCCGGCCCGGTCGAAATGCTGGATTCAGGCCGCGCGGCCGCGGCGGTCTTTATCGAGCCGGACTTTTCCAAAAAAATAAAGGGCGGCGGCCAGGCGCAGGCGCAGTTCGTGCTGGACGGGAGCGATAACTCCAAAGCGGCGGCGATAACGGGCTATCTGCCCGGCATACAGCGCGCCGCCCAGGCAAAACTGGCCGCCCAGACGATAAAGGAGCCGTTTTCGGCCGAGACCCGCTTCCTCTATAATCCCGAGCTGAACAGCCGCTGGTTCATAGTGCCCGGCCTGGCCGCGATAATAATAGGCCTGCTGGCGATACTGCTTACGGCGCTGAATGTGGCGCGCGAGTGGGAGAACGGCTCTATGGAGCTCCTGCTTTCAACTCCGGTGCGGCCGCTCGAGATAATAACGGGCAAGCTGGCCCCGTACGGGGCGCTGGTCCTGGCAGGAGTATTCTTCGTCTACCTCGTGTCCAGGCTGGTTTTCGGCGTGCCATTTGAGGGCAGCCATCTGCTTTACCTGGCGGCCTGCCTGCTTTTCGTAACCGCCGCGCTTTCCCAGGGACTCCTGATCTCCGTGATAACGCGCCAGCAGCAGGTCGCCATGCAGTTCAGCATGATAACCGGCCTGCTGCCCTCCATGCTGCTCTCCGGCTTCATCTTTCCCGTCGAGAGCATGCCCGCGTTCTTTCAGTACCTGACCATGCTGCTCCCGCCGAGGTGGTTCATGGCGGCCGCGCGCGGCATAACTCTTAAGGGGGCGGACCTGGCCGAACTGGCCGTGCCCTTCCTGGCGCTGGGGCTTTTGAGCGCGGGTATGCTCGCGCTGGCGATTAAAAAATTTAAGACGGACCTGGAATAGGAGATCAGGAACTAAGATGAACAGGACCTTAACGGCGTTTATAAAGAAGGAGCTGACGCAGACGCTGCGCGACGTCAGGATGCGCGCCCTGCTGTTCGGGGCTCCGATAATCCAGCTTACGATCTTCGGTTTGGCGCTTTCCACCGAGATAAAGAACATCAAGCTCGCCGTTGTTTCACAGCCCGGCGACGCCGTGTTCGGGCGCGTCGCGGACAGCTTTTACGCCTCGGGCTGGTTCGTCCGTGTAGGCTGCGCGCCCGGAGAGGACCCTTATGAGCTTATCGCCTCCGGCAGGGCCGACGCCGTCCTGCTCGCGCCGAAAGAGGGCCTGGCGCGCTCGGCCGAGCGCGGGGACGGAAAAATGCAGCTGCTCGTGGATGCTTCCAACTCTACCAAGGCCAGGGCGGTGGAGGCCTACTCTAAGAACATAATAGCGGCCGCCGCCGCCAGGGAATACGGCGCGCGGGGAGAGCCGGCGCTCAAGTTCGACGTGCGGGTGCTTTATAATCCGGCTATGGAATCCTCCATGTTCCTGGTGCCCGGCGTGATGGGCATGCTGGTCTGCCTTATAACGATAATATTAACCGCGATGTCGCTTACCCGCGAAAAGGAAATGGGCACTTTTGAGACCATTGTTTCCGCCCCGCTTTCCGACGCCGAGGTGCTGCTGGGAAAAACCGTGCCGTATATACTGCTGGGCCTGGCGGACGCCGCGCTGGTGGTGCTGGCCGGGTATCTGATATTCGGCGTGCCGGTGCGCGGGCCGCTGTGGCAGCTGGCCCTCGCGGCGCTGGCTTTAGTGGTCAATACGGTCAGCATAGGCACTTTCATCTCTACGGTCGCCAGGAACCAGCAGCAGGCCATGCTGGGCGGCTTTATGTTCCTGTTCCCGGCCATCCTGATGAGCGGCATCATGTACCCGGTGGAAAACATGCCGAAAGCCGTAATAGCGGCCGCCTATCTGGACCCGCTGATGTATTTTGTCCGGCTTATCCGCAATATCATGCTGAAGGGCGGCGACGCTTATGTGCTCTGGACCAACCTGGGCGCGCTGGCCCTGATGGCCGTGTTCGCGGCCGGGCTGGCCTATAAAAGGTTCAGGCAGACGCTTAATTAGGGAATGCGTATATTACCGTGCTTGCCGAAGTAAACAGATGCGGGCCGGGCATGGGGTTGCTCTGGAGCCGCTTTGGGGAGGGGGGCCCCGCTTCGGGGGGAACCGCGCTGGGCTATGCCCGTGCCGTATCAAGAGCTATGCTCTTCAGACGGCCAACGGTTCCTGCGCGGCGGAATGGGCAACCCCATGACCGGCCCGTACACCTGCTAAACCCGGAAACACCAAGGAGAATAAAATGAAAAAATCGGAACAGAAGGAAGATCTCAAGGGGAAGGCGCTGAAGGCCAAGGACCTGGTCGGTTACGACAAGGGCGCGGTGGTGAGCCGCACCATAATAGAGAAGAAGACCGGCACGGTCACCATCTTTTCTTTCGACAAAGGCCAGGGGCTGAGCGAGCACACCGCCCCGTTCGACGCGATGGTGGAGATCCTCGATGGAGAGGCCGAGATACTCATCTCCGGAAAGCCCAATAAAGTGAAAGCGGGGGAATTTATAATAATGCCCGCCGATAAACCCCACTCTCTGAAAGCTGTGAAAAAATTCAAGATGGCGCTGGTGATGATAAGGTCCTGACAGGTTGAACGAGCCCCGGAGCCGGGGCTTTTTCATGGCCGCCCGACGGGCGTTGTCTTGACAGCTATTTGGCAATATGGCAAAATAGAAGCGTGAAGGCCAGGACAAAAAACGATTACGCCGCGCAGGCTTCGATAATAAAGGCTATGGCGCACCCTACCCGGCTTTTGATACTTAACTCCCTTAGAAAAAAGGAAACCTGCGTCTGCGAGCTGCGGGACCTGGTCGGGGACGATATCTCCACCGTCTCGAAGCATTTGCTCGTCCTTAAGAACGCCGGGCTTGTCGCGGCGCGCCGCGAGGGGAACTGGCTGCGCTACCGCCTGCTCTGTCCCTGCGTGCTTAATTTCGCCGACTGCCTGGCGGGGCTGAAAAAATAAGATGTTCAAACCTGTGCAGTTCTTCGCCGACTGGCTCGTATACGGAGTTCTAGGCCTTGGCCGCGCGACGCTGGCGGGGTCGTCCGTTAATTTCTTCGTATTCGACACGATTAAAATATTCCTGCTGCTCGCCGGCATAATATTTGCCGTTTCGATAATCCGCACCTTTCTGCCGCCGGCTAAAATAAGGGAGATAATCCTTCGAAAAAGCCGCTTCTCCGGACATTTATGGGCGGCCGGCCTCGGCATCATCACCCCTTTCTGCACCTGCAGCGCGATCCCGCTTTTCCTCGGGTTTATACAGACCGGCATCCCGCTGGGCGTGACTTTTTCCTTCCTAGTCGCCTCCCCGATGATAAACGAGGTGGCGCTGGTGATGCTGTTCGGGATGTTCGGCCTTAAGATAGCGCTGCTTTACGCTTTCAGCGGCTTCGTGATAGCGGTAGTTTCCGGGCTGATAATAGGCCGGCTGAAGCTTGAAAGCCTGCTGGAGGGCTTTGATCTTTCGAAGAGGATACAGAATGTGTCCTTCGGCGCGGAAATGCCGTGGCCTGAGCGTTTCTCCTACGCCCGGGAATACACCCTGGATATCCTTAAAACGGTCTGGCCATATGTGCTTATCGGCATAGGCATAGGCGCCTGGATACACGGCTATGTGCCGGAGAATTTCCTCGCGCGCTGGGCCGGGGCGGATAAATGGTACGCGGTGCCGCTGGCGACCCTGGTGGGCATCCCGCTTTATTCGAATGCGGCCGGAGTTATCCCGCTGGTCAGCGCGCTTACCGAAAAGGGCGTGGCGCTGGGCACCACGCTGGCCTTCATGATGGCGGTGACCGGGCTGTCCCTGCCGGAATTCCTGATACTGCGCCGGATGATGAAGCTTAAGCTGCTTTTCATTTTCTTCGGGATAGTAGGCGCGGGTATCATGTTCACCGGTTTTTTGTTCAATTTCCTGATGAGATAAGGAGCTATGATCATGATGAAACTACAGGTGCTGGGCATGGGCTGTCCGAAATGCAATAAGCTTTACGCGGCGGTCGAAGCCGCCGCCAAAGAGCTGGGGATAGCGTATGAGATGGAAAAGATAGACGACATCGGCAGGATAGCGGAGATGGGTGTTCTGATGACTCCGGCTCTGGCGATAGACGGTAAGGTCAGGTTTTCGGCCCGTATCCCCGCTAGCGAAGAGCTGAAAAAAATAATCGCGGAGGCAAAGTGACCTCAGGCGTAGGCCGGGCTTTGAAGTTCCTGCTTCTGGGCTTTGTGGTCTTGAGCGCGGGAACAGCGGTTTATAAAATAGCCGCGGGTCCCGCCATGGAGCCCGCCGCGCCGGCGGAGGCCGCGGCCGCACCGGCGGACCCGGTGAAGATGCGGGCCGCAAAACCGGCTTCAGCCGCGAAACCCGAGGCGGCCGCTAACACCGCCGTGGTATATTATTTCTACACCAATACGCGCTGCTCTTCCTGCAAAACTATAGAGGCCTATACCAGAGAGGCGGTGGAGAAAAATTTCACTTCCGGCTATAAAGGCTGGACGGTGGCGTTCAAAGGCGTAAATGTGGACGAGGAGCCGGGCAAGCATTTTGTTCAGGACTACTGGCTTAATTCCAAGTCCGTAGTAGTGCAGAAATTTTCCGGTGACACGGCCCTTAAGTGGGTGAAGCTCGAAAAAGTCTGGCAGCTGCTCGGCGATAAAGAGGCCTTTATCGAGTATGTGACCGGCGAGACGCATAAGCTGCTGGAAACTAAATGAGCGCTGAATTCTGGGCGGCGGCTATTACGGCTCTGTGGACGGGGGTCGTCACCTCGGCGAGCCCCTGCCCGCTGGCCACTAACATAGCAGCGCTTACCTATATTTCCAAACATTCCGGCTCCCGCCGTCTGGCGGTGCTGATTCAGGGAGGGCTTTATGCTTTTGGCCGGGCGCTGGCTTATATCCTTGTCGGTTTCCTGCTGGTAAAAAGTTTTCTTAACGCGCCGTCATTCTCGTTCTTCATGCAGAAATACGGCAGCCAGGCGCTGTCGCCCCTGTTGGTGCTCGCGGGCATGTACATGCTGGAGATGTTCGGGCGTGGCTTCGAGGGCTTCAGTCTTTTTGATGTTTCAAAATTCAGGGCCAAAAGGGGGGCGCTTTCTTCCCTGCTCATGGGCTTCGTTTTCGCGCTCGCCTTCTGCCCGGTTTCCGCCGCGCTTTACTTCGGCGTAGTGATCCCGCTGGCGGCTAGGAATTCGGCGGCCTTCTCCCTGCCCTTTCTTTACGGCCTGGGCACGGCGCTGCCGGTCATAGGACTCGCGGTCTTCCTGGACCTCGGCCTTAAGAAGCTCTCCGCCGTGACCGGCCTTGCCGCGAAATTCGAAAACTACGCCAAGCCCGCCACTGCCTGGATCTTTATAGCCTGCGGCGTCTATCTGGGCCTCAGGTATATTTTTAATATTATCTGAGCCGGCTTCGGGAATTTGAAAAAGGCCGGCCGCTTTGTTATAGTATCTGTGCCGGTAATTACCTATGAGAATTATAAATATCGCCATAGCCGCAGCGCTCTGCTTTACCGCGGCGGGCGCTTTCTGCGCGGAGGGGCCCGACTTCGACGGGAAAAGGGATCAGGCCCGGCCCGTGTCCGCCGCATCCGCTCCCGTCCCGGGTAGGCCGGCGCGTGCCGAGGCCGAGTGGACCGTCCTGGCTTTCCTGAACGCTAAGAACAATTTAGAGTCCTTCGGCCTGGCCGACCTGAACGAGATGGAGCTGGCGGGGTCTTCCGATAAGGTCAATATCGTGGCGGAGCTGGGACGGATAAAAGGCAACGACGCTTCCGACGGGGATTGGACGGGGGCGCGGCGCTACTTCGTTACGAAGGACGCGGACAGCGCCAAAATAAATTCCAGGCTGCTGGCCGAACTGCCGGAAGTCGACATGGGGGACTGGACGCACCTGGCCGAGTTCATCGCCTGGGGCAAACAGAATTATCCCGCAAAGCATTACATGGTGATAGTCTGGAACCACGGCAATGGCTGGAAAAGCCGCTCGCCGGCGCAGAAAGGGCTCTCTAACGACGAGGAGACGGGGAACCATATCACCACCGTCCAGTTGGGGCAGGCCCTGGCCCGGTCCGGCAGAATGGACATCTTCGCCATGGACGCCTGCATCATGCAGATGGCGGAAGTAGCCTGGGAAGCGCGCGATACCGCCGATTTTATTCTCGCCTCGGAAGAAGTTATCCCCAACGAGGGCCAGCGCTACGATCTCTTTCTCTCCGCGCTTCTCTCCAACCCCGCCGTCACGCCCGAGGAACTGGGCCGGGCCGCCGTCAAAGTTTACGCCGACCATTACGAAAGCATCAAGCGCTACGGCACGCTGTCGCTGGTGCGCGGCGCGGCGCTGGCCGGGTTCGCCGCGCTGCTGGACGACTGGACCGGCGCCGTGCAGGCCAAGTCGGAGAAACTGGCCGTGGCCGAATCGCGCAAGCGGACGCAGCAGTTCTGGTACGATGACAATATAGATATATACCACCTGGTCCAACTGACCAATGACTATCCCTACCTCAACAAGCTCGTGGCAGAGAAGGGCAAGGCCCTGCTCGAGTTCATGGACAAGGAACTTGTAGTCTCGAACCGCACCATCAGCAGCCAGTACAAGAACGCCCACGGCCTGGCCATCTATATGCCGAAGACCTGGCTGGACCCGGCCTACAAGGACCTGACCTGGTCCGCCGCCACCAAGTGGGACGAGTTCTGCGCCTGGATGCTGTCCAGCCACTAAACATCCCCCGGGAACCGGCGGGGAATTCCCGGTGAGTCTGCAAAGATAAAACGATAGAGTAAATACGTCGCTGCCGCGGAAAAGGAACATGAAATGGCTGTCTTAGAAAAGATCAGGCTGCTGCACGGTGAAATGACCGGCTGGCGCCGCGCGATACACGCCTGCCCGGAGACCGCTTTTGAGGAGCGGCGCACCTCCGCGCTGGTGGCGGAAAAGCTAGAGTCCTTCGGCCTGCGCGTTTCTAAGGGTTTGGGAAAGACCGGGGTGGTGGGCACGCTGTCGGCCGGCTCCGGCAAGCGGGCCATAGGCCTGCGGGCGGACATGGACGCGCTGCGCGTGCAGGAGCTGAACGAATTCGATTACCGGTCCCGGAACGACGGGGTAATGCACGCCTGCGGGCATGACGGCCATACCGCCATGCTGCTGGGCGCGGCTAAATACCTGGCCGCCGGCGGATGCTTCGACGGCACGGTGCATTTTATTTTCCAGCCCGCCGAGGAATGGGGTGGCGGCGGGCGCGAGATGGTGAAGCAGGGGCTATTCGATAAGTTCCCCTGCGATTCGGTCTATGGCATGCACAACTGGCCCGGGCTGCCGGCGGGACAATTCGGGGTGCGGCCCGGGCCCATTATGGCTTCCTCCGACATCTTCGAGATAGAATTGTCCGGGCACGGCTGCCACGCCGCGATGCCGCATACCGGCGTCGACCTGGTAGTGGCCGCTTCGGCGCTGGTGCAGGCGCTGCAGACCATTGCCAGCCGCAGCGTGGACCCGCTCGAGCCCGCCGTGGTCAGCGTAACCCAACTGCACGCGGGGGACGCTTATAATGTAATTCCCGGCACGGCCGTACTGCGCGGGACAACTCGCGCCTTTAATCCGGAAGTGCAGGACCTGATCGAGCGCCGGATGAACGAGATCTGCGCCGGCATAGCCGCGACCTACGGCGCCAGGGCCGACTTGCGGTACACGCGCAACTATCCGCCCACGGTAAATACCGAGCGCGAAACCGCGATCTGCGCCTCCGTCCTCGCGGACCTGGCGGGCGCGGAGAACGTAATAAAGGTCCCTCAGGTAATGGGCTCGGAGGATTTTTCCTTCATGCTGCGGGCCCGGCCCGGCTGCTATGTCTTCGCCGGCGGCGGTCCGGTAAAGGACGGCTGCGGCCTGCACAACCCGCGCTACGATTTTAACGACGAAGTGCTGCCCCTGGGCGCCGCCTACTGGGTAAGCCTCGCCGAGCATATTCTTAAGAAAGCAGACGCCAAAAGACATAAATAGGAGGAAAGCTTGACCTTTAACGAATTTAAGAATAAGCTGATACCCTCCGGGGTGTTACTGCTCTGCTATTTTGTGGCGCCCGTACTTGCGCAATGGTTCATGGGCGCCAGTGACTCTATCTACGGCAGGCTTACCTTCTCTCTCCTTCTCCAGGCGGGCCTCGGAATCGCCGTCGTCTATAAGCTGTTCGGGTTGAAACAGGCATTAAGCGAAGAGCTGACGGCCCGGTTAAGCCGGTGCGGACAGCCTCAGGCAAAGACGCAGGAGCTTGCCGACCGGATCTTTCCGGCGGCGGGTTTTATAATTATCGTAGCCATCGTCGGTCCGCCGGCCGGCGAGCTGATAGCCGGGGGCCGGCTTATGACGCTTCTAAAAGTAGCCGCGCTCGGCTACGCCGTTTATCTGGGCTTCAAGATCTGGAAACTCGCGGAGCCGTTCCTTGCCAGTGTGCCCGCGGAAAAGCCGCCCGCCGCTCAGGCCGCGCCGCCGGCCGCCGTCAACCGCCGGCGGTGCGTTAATTGCGGACAGCCGCTGGAGGAGCCCGCCGAATTCTGCGCGTTCTGCAAACATCCCGCCCGGTAGGAAAAACAGATGCGCCGGGCGCCGCCGCGGGGCTTTGACTCATAGCGAACCATGAAGAACATGCCGGGAATAATCAAGGCTTTGTCCGACGAAAGCGGCCTGAAAATACCTCGGCTAGGAATGCTCTAAATGAAAAAAGTGCTGTTCTTGTGTACAGGCAATTCCTGCCGCAGCCAGATGGCCGAGGGCTGGGCTAAAAAACTGCACCCGGGAGTTATCGAGGCTTATTCGGCCGGGACAGATCCCGGCAGTGTGGACCCGCGCGCAATTAAAGTAATGGCCGAGGCCGGCGTGGATATTTCCGGGCATCGTTCCAAGCACGCCGGCGAATTTAAAGAGATGGCTTTTGACCTGGTGGTTACGGTTTGCGACAAGGCGCGCGAAACCTGCCCGGTCTGGTTCGGCAAGGCGCAAAAACTGCATAAAAGCTTTGAGGACCCTCCGTTTCTCGCCAAAGAGGCCGGAACCGAGGAAGAGGCGCTGGGCCATTACCGGCGGGTGCGGGATGAAATAAGAAAATTCGTGGAGGACTTATGGAAAATATAATTAAAAAACTTTCGTTCCTTGACCGGTATCTGACTTTATGGATATTCCTCGCCATGGCTGCCGGCGTGGGGCTGGGCTGGCTCTGGCCTTCGGCCGTGGAGCGGTTCAACGCCGCGTCCAGCGTGGGGACTACCTCGATCCCGATAGCCATCGGCCTGATATTGATGATGTATCCGCCACTGGCCAAGGTGAAATATGAGGAAATGCACAGGGTTTTCGCCAATAAAAAAGTGCTGGCGCTGTCGCTGGTCCAGAACTGGCTGGTGGGGCCGGTGCTTATGACGGCGCTGGCCATAATCTTCCTGCGCGACAAGCCGGAATATATGGTGGGGCTTATAATGATAGGCCTCGCCCGCTGTATCGCCATGGTGATAGTCTGGAACGATCTGGCCCGCGGCGACCGGGAATATTGCGCCGGGCTGGTGGCTTTTAATTCCGTGTTCCAGGTGCTGCTGTTCCCGGTTTACGCCTGGTTCTTTATAACCCTCGTGCCGCGCTGGCCGGGGTTGGAAGGCGCGGTGGTGAATATTACCATGGCGGAGATCGCAAAAAGCGTTTTCATCTATCTGGGCATCCCGTTCCTCGCCGGGATAATTACGCGGTTCTCCCTGATAGCCGCAAAAGGCAGGGACTGGTACTCCGAAAAATTCATCCCGGTCATAAGCCCGCTGACGCTGGTGGCGCTGCTGTTCACTATAATCGTGATGTTCTCCATCAAGGGGGAAAACATTATTAAGGTGCCGCTGGACGTGGTGCGCGTGGCCATTCCGCTGCTGGTCTACTTCACGCTCATGTTCTTCGCCTCTTTCTATATGAGCAAGAAGGCGGGCGCGTCCTATGGCGAATCCGCCACGCTGTCTTTTACCGCCGCCTCCAATAACTTCGAGCTGGCCATAGCGGTCGCCATCGCCACTTTCGGCCTGGGCCACGGAGCGGCTTTTGCGGCGGTTATAGGGCCGCTTGTGGAAGTCCCGGTGCTGATAGGCCTCGTGAGCGTTTCGCTGTGGATAGGCCGCCGCTGGTACGGCTTACCCGCCGCCGCCGCGGAATAGTACCGAGGGCCGGCCATGGGGTTGCCCATTCCGCCGCGCAGGAACCCTTGCGTGGTTCCCCCCGAAGCGGGGCCCCCCTCCGCAAAGCGGCTCCAGAGCAACCCCATGTCCG
>CAIQNV010000156.1 GCA_903873295.1 uncultured Elusimicrobia bacterium | reverse complement strand
GTCCGGGCCGCAAGGGCGGAGGCGGTTTTCTGCGTAAGCAAAACCGCCGAGCCGGGACCGCGCAAAACCGCTATGCGGTTTATGCGTGGCTGGCCCCGCTTCGGGGGGAACCGCGCTGGGCTATGCCCGTGCCGTATCAAGCTATGCTCTTCAGACGGCCAACGGTTCCTGCGCGGCGGAATGGGCAACCCCATGACCGGCCCGTACCCATGCTAAACCCGGTAGCGCAGAAATTTCAAGGTTCCGGGGTCACTTTGGCACAGGCCGGGAATATCTATTCGGGGTCGGCCGGCGCCCTGTTCTTTTGGCTGGCGGATAAAAGCTCATTGTCCCGGGGTGAAAGTTGCACGGGATGGAACTGCTTTTTTAAAGCGCACACTTTTTCGCAGCAGTCATATTTTTTAGCTCTGAAAAAAGCTTCGGCGAGGCCCGAATAAGTGGAAGGCTCAAGCTTTATCATCAGCAGATTTTCCGGCCTGCGGGCCTCCTCGTATATCTCCACGAAACTGTCATACTCGGCGGGTGTCTTGAACTGGTCCAGCAGTCTGCCGGAGCGCAGCATGCTTTGCGCCATTCTATAATTGCCTTCTTTCGCGAACGCGGCCGCGTAGGACAGGAAGAAATAATAAGGGAGCTCTTCCTTCGGCAGCTCGTCAAGAGCCTGCAGTCCGCGGTAAAGTTCGAGCAGTTCTCCCTGAGGGAGGTTTTGCGCTTCGCCGCCGATCGCCTTGTATTTAGCGTACAGCTTGAAGGCCTTTTCATAGCCCCCCGACATCGTCTCTCTTTTTATTTCGTCCGGGAGAACCTGCTTTAATCTCGCGTTCTTTTTTGTCCCGAATATGCCCCTGACGGCCGCCAGCAGCGCGAAAACTACCAGCAGGGAGATCAGGCTTATTACCGCCGTTCTCTTTATCTCCGCTTCTTTCCGGCGCAGGGCCTCCGCCGCCTCTTTAAGCTTCTCCTCACAGCCTTCGCTTTGTTTATAGGTAAGCGCCAGCTTAAACTCTTCGACCGACTTTTTCAGGTTCCGCCAGGCCGGGGCGGACAGCAGCTGCAGCCCGGCTTCATAATGGAGGGCATAGTTCTTGTTTTTTCCGGCTTCCTGCTCCTCGGCTTTCCGCATTTCCCCGTCCCGCGCTTCCGCTTCCCACGGCGTCAGCCAGACCCTGATGGTTTTGTCGAAACTGCCGGAAGCCAGATATTTCCCGTCCCGGGAAAGAGCCAGCGACTTTACCGTGCCGCCATGTCCGCTGAACGTCCGCGCGAGGGTGCTCCTGGAGACGTTCCACGCGCTTACCGCGCGGTCGCCGCCCCCGGAAAAGACGTAGGCGTCGTCCGGGGAATAGGCGACGGCAAGGACCGGCTGCGGGCCGGCGGTAAAGGTTTTTATGCACACGCCGTCGCTGATCCGCCAGATCTTAACCGAGCCGTCGTCGCTTCCGGAAACGAGATAGTTTCCCGCTTTCGAAAAAGCCGCGGAATTTACGGCGCCGCTATGCCCCTCGAGCGTTATTTTACGGGCGCCTGTTTCGGCGTCCCAGATCTTTACGGTGCGGTCCGCGCTCCCGGAGGCGATGGTTTTTCCGTCGGGGGAGACGGCGACCGAATAAATGTAGCTTGAGTGGCCTTTGATCGTCTTGTAGAGAGTCCCGGAAGCGGTCCGCCAGAGTTTAACAGTACCGTCGGTGCTCCCGGACGCGACGCTTTCACCGTCCGGGAAAAAAACCGCCGATGAGACGGAATCTTTATGGCCTTTCAAGGTGTTCAGGCAGGAGCCGTCTTCAGCGTTCCAGATCTTCACGGCGCCGTCCTCGCCCGCGGAAACGAGTTTCTTTCCGTCCGGAGAGAACGCGACCGAATTCACGAAGTTCTTATGGCCGGCGAACGATTTAGCCGCCGAGCCGTCCGCCAGGCTCCAGAGCCTAAGGGTATTGTCCACTCCCCCAGAAGCTATATATTTCCCGTCGGGTGAAAACGCGACGGAATAGATTATCCTCGAATTGCCTTTGAGCGTTTTCGTCAGCAGGCTTTCCTGCCCCGAGAGCGCCTCCGGCCCGTAAACACATGCGCCGAGAAAAGAGACACAGAGTAAGATCGTCTTCATTTTTATCCTCATATTTATGCGCGACCTGTCCCTGATCCGCGAAGCTGGTATCCGCCGCCGGCAACGCCTTCAAAAGGCAGACCGGCCGCCGCGATCCGGATGCACAGCCTAAGAACGGCTTCCTATTTTTTGCCCATTATATTTTCTATCTCGGTCTGCGATCTTTTGTAGTCGTAGAGCGCCTGAATAAGCGTCTGCTTGGCCTGGCCGTAAGAGACCGTGGCGTCAGCCACTTCCACGGGGCTGCCGAGCCCGGTTTCGTAGCGGGCAGCGGCGATCTCCAGGTTTTCCGAAGCCTGTTTTACCTGAAGCGACGCGGATCTTATGGAGTCATCCGCGTTCTGCAGAGAGAGAAAAGACCGCCGCGCCTGCAGCGAGACGAGCAGCTTCAGCTCGTCCAGTTTCATGCGGTCCGCGCTCAGGCTGTTCTCCGCTTCCGCTATTTTATTACTGTCCGAAAAGCCGTTGAACAGGTTCAGGGACACCGCGACCCCCGCGTTCCAGCCCTCGGAGATCGGCGCGACGCTGCCCGAAAAATTATACCCGGCGAAGCCGGCCAGGACGGGATAATAATTAGAGCGGGACAAACTTAATTTATGCCCGCCGGCTCTGACGACCTCTTCCTGCGCTTTGAGCTCGGGATTGAAGCCGCAGGCCGCCGCGACGATCTCGTCGAGCGCGATATCCAGCCTGACATAGTCCAGGGTATCTTCGATAGAATACTCCGGCGCGGCTGTCTTGTTCATGGCCGCGTTAAGCGCGGCGCGGGCGAGCTGAACCTGATGCTCCGCCTGCAGCAGCTGCAGCCGGGCGGCGCTCAGGTCGACCTCGGCCTTGGTTACGTCGTATTTCGGTTTTGTTCCCGCCGAGAAATGCGACTGCGCCGCAAGCAGCTGCCTGCCGTATTGCGCGACGGCCTCCTTCCGCACCTCGCGCAGCCGCTGGGCCGCGAGCTGGCCGTAGTAATTAATTTTCACGTCCGTCGCCGCGGAAAGTTCTGCGCGCTCTTTGCCGCGCCGGGCAATACCCAGGGAATCGGCGCCGAGACCGGCGGCGGCTTTTGTCCGCCCGAAATCATAAAGCGTCTGATTGACCGTCAGGCCCGCGGCTTTGGCCTCGTAAGTGTCGATCCTGGAGCTGAACGGATCGAAAATATTTTTACGCACCGCCCTGTTCGCCGTATAACCGGCGGTCGCGTTCGCCGACGGATACCAGCCGGCCTGCGCCTCTTTAAGGCGGGCGCGGCTGGCCAGCACCGTATAATCCGCGCTCTTTATACCCGGAGCGGCGGCCAGAGCGATGTCGAGACAGCGGGACAGGGTCAGCGTCGACCCCTCCACTATCGTCAGACCGGCGTTCGGGGCGGACAGGCCGGCAGCCGGCCGCGGCGCCGCGAACAACATCGAGACAAGAAAAAGTTCTATCGCTGGGTTCAACATTTCGCCCCCGTTTTGCGGCAGGATCCGTTCCGTACGCTTAGCTCAGCCCTGCGCGCCCGCCTCACAGCTGTTTAAGCGTTATGCCCTCGATGATCTGGGCCGCGCGCTCGGCGCGGTTGAGCGCCTCCTCCAGGCGGTCGTAGATCTGCGACCACTTCACGATCTCCAGTACCGAGGCGGCCTTGATATCAGGCTGTTCGTAAAGCTCGCCCAGGCCCACCAGGAGGAAGCTTTCCGCTTCCTTGCGTATTTTCACCGCGCCGCGGGCGGCCTCGTGCGCGCCGGTACCGCGGCTCATTATCCCGAGCATTTTCCCGATCTCGGCTGACATTTCCACAAGGTTTTTAGTCAGTTCCCGCGAGGAGCCCCTGATCTCCGTAAACCCGTAAAGGCCGATGCGCGCCGCGACAGCCTTGATCGAATTAAAACAGGCTTCGAACGCCATGTTCAGTTCGTAAATATCGCCGCGGTCGCCCGGCAGGATCAGGATGAGCGAAAGCTGGAGCGCGATCTCCCGCGCATCCGAGTCCGCCTCGGACGCGAGCGTATGTATGCGGGCGCACTTGGCGCTGACGTCCCTGAAATCGCTGAAAATAGAATCGAGCGAAGCCGCGCTCTCCGCGAGCCTCCCGCCCTGCCCGCGAAAAAGTTCGCTGAACGGGAAAGCCGCGCTGAACAAACTGTCCCCTGAGCGTCTCATGAGCCGCCTCCCGCGGACCGCGCCCGCCCGGCGCCGCGTTGCGCCGCCCAGCGGGACAGTCCGTCGATGTAAACATAAAAGACCGGAGTGATGTAAAGCGTGAACAGCTGGGAGAACAAAAGCCCGCCCACTACGGCGACGCCCAGGGATTGCCGGGCTTCGCCGCCCGCCCCCAGTCCCAGCGCGATCGGGAGCGTGCCGAAAATAGCCGCCATAGTCGTCATAAGGATAGGCCGGAACCGCGTCAGGCAGGCCTTGATGATCGATTGTTCGGAGCCAAGATTTTCGGCGCGCTCGGCCTCCAGCGCGAAGTCTACCATCATGATGCCGTTCTTTTTTACGATCCCCACCAGCATGATTATGCCGACATAGGCGTACATATCCAGCTCCATATTGAACGCCTTGAGCGCGGCCAGGGCGCCGAAGCCGGCCAGCGGCAGGGCGGTCAGGATCGTAAGCGGATGGATGAAGCTTTCATACAGGATCCCGAGCACCATATAGATCAGTATCACGGTGATGACCAGCAGAAAACCCATGCTGGAAAGCGAAGACTGAAAAGCCTGCGCCGTGCCCTGGAAACTCGTGCTGATGCCGGCGGGCAGAGTCTCGCGGGCGCAGCGGTTGACTTCGTCCATCGCCGGGCCGATGGAGGCCCCCGGCTTAAGATTGAAAGCGATGGTGGCGGCGGGGATCTGCCCCGCATGGCTCACGGAAAGCGGCGCGACCGTCTGAGTAAGCCTGGCCACCGTCCCGAGCGGCACCAGGTTTCCGCCGGAGGACTTGAGATAGAGCTTATCGAGCGACACCGGGTTCTGTCTGAACTCGGGCGCGAGCTCCGCTATCACATAATAAAAATTAGTGGAGGTGAAGATGGTGGACACCTGCCGCGCGCCGTAAGCCGAGAAAAAAGCGTCCTGCACCTGCTCCAGCGAGAGGCCGAGCAGCGAGGCCTTGTCCCTGTCGACTTCAATGGTGACCTTGGGCTTGCGTATCTCCAGGTCCGACTTCACGTCCGTCAGCGCGGGCATGGCGCGCAGCTTCTCCTCCAACTGCGCCCCGTATTTGTAAAGCCCGTCTATATCGGTGGACTGCAGGGTGAACTGCCACTGCGCCGTAGCCAGCCGCGAACCAATGGAGATGACCGGCGGGTTCACGAGCGACACCACCAGCCCCGGCACCTGGTTCAGCTTGGGCCGGAGCCGGGCGATGATCTCATCCACCGTATGCCTGCGCTGTCCCCTGGGCTTCAGACTTACAAAGACCAGGGCCTTGTTGTCGCCGCCCAAGCCGACGATGGAGGCGAACTCCGCGCCGGAGATATCGGGGTCCTGCAGCAAAGTATCCTCGAGGACCCGCTGATGCCGCGCCATGTCGCTGAACGAAGTCTTGTCGTCGACCTGGGAAAAGATGCGGAAGAAATACTGGTCCTGCGGCGGAATGAACCCTTTGGGCAGGGCGCGGAAAATAAGCACCATCGCTACGGTGACCGCGGCGGTTAAAAGCAGCGCCGTGCCGCGGTAGTTCATGGTCCGGCGCAGGCTGCTCTCATACGCCCCGCGCAGCCGGTCGAAAGCCCGCTCTGTGGCCGTAAAGAACCGCCCGTGCTTTGTATTGGAGAACCCGGCCAGCATGCGGCCCGCCAGCATCGGCGTCAGCGTGAGGGAAAGAAAACCCGAGCACAGGATCGCGGCGGTGATGCAGACGGAGAATTCCCGGAAGAGCCGCCCCAGAATGCCCTCCATGAACATGATCGGGACAAAAACTATGGCGAGCGACAGCGTCATGGAAAAGATCGTGAAGCCGATCTCGCGCGAACCCCGCAGCGAGGCCTCCATCGCCGTCTCTCCCGCCTCCATGCGGCGGATGATATTTTCCAGCACCACGATCGCGTCGTCCACCACGAAGCCGATGGCCAGCGTAAGCGCCATCAGGGAAAGATTATTGAGCGTATAGCCGAGCGCTCCCATGAGCGGAAAGACCGCGACCAGCGACAGCGGAACCACCAGGCTGGGAATAATGGTGGGCTTCAGCGCGCGGATAAAAACGAAGACCACCGCCACCACCAGCACGATCGTCAGGAGCATGGTCAGCTGCATGTCGGTGATCGACTCCCGGATGAACTCCGACTGGTCGTAACAGAGGTTGAGGCTCATCGCGCCGGGCATGGCTGCGCGGAGCCCTTCCAGCTTGGCTTTTACCTTTTGAGCCACCATCACCGTATTGGCGCCTATCTGTTTGCGCACGCGCACGACGATAGCGGGATGCCTTTTGCCGTCTTTATAATATGTTCCCGACACCCGCTCATTCTCAACGCCGTCCACCGCCCGGCCCAGGTCCTGTATCCGCAGCGGATACCCGTTCTCATAACTTACGATAAGAGAATTATATTCCGCCGCGCTGCGAAGCTGGCCGTTCGATTCCAGCGTATAGGAGACCAGCGGCCCGTCGAGCGTGCCGCCCGGCATATTGACATTGGCGTTCTGCAGGGCCTTTACGACCTCGTTGATCCCCACGCCGCGCCTGGCGAGGAGGTCCGGGTTGATCTGCACGCGCACCGCGTAGCGCTGCGACGGGATCAGATCCACCAGGCCTACTCCGTCGATGGAGGAAAGATGTGCGATAAGCACGTTCTCCGCGAAATCGTTAAGGGCCGTGACCGGCAGACTTTCTGAAGTCAGCGCGATAAAACTTATCGGCATGTCGGCGGGATTCACCTTCTGATAGGTGGGCGGGTTGGGCATGTTGCGCGGCAGCACGCCCATCGCGGCGGAGATCGCCGAATTGATATCGAGCGCGGCGGCGTCTATTTTACGGCTGAGGGAAAATTGGATATTAATGGTGGTCGCGCCGAGCGTGCTCGCCGAAGTCATAGACTCTATACCGGCGATAGTGGAGAACTGTTTTTCCAGCGGAGTGGCGACCGTGGCGGCCATGGTCGCGGGGCTCGCCCCGGGGAGGGCGGCGGTTACGCTTATGGTGGGGAAATCCACATCCGGCAGATTATTGATGGGAAGCTTGCGGTAGCTGAGCAGCCCGAAAAGGAGTATCCCGCCCATGACGAGCGTCGTCATGACGGGGCGGCGTATCCAGATTTCCGAGATATTCACGGTAGATTACCTGCCTGCGGGAGCGGCGCCCGCCGGGTTCACGGCGAGCATCTTAACCTTGCGGCCGCTCTTGAGTTTGTTCTGGCCGTCCGTCACCACCGTTTCGCCCGGCGCCAGCCCCCGGCTTACGACGGCGAGCGGGCCGTAAGTCCTGTCCACGGTCACCGGCCGGAGCTCGACCGTACTGTCGGGCTTCACCACAAAAACATAGCTGCCCGACTGGTTCACCTGCACCGCCTCGGCCGGAGCGACTACGGCGTCCGGGAGATTGGCGAGGAGCACCGTCACCCGCACGAACTGCCCCGGCCAGAGCAGCGTGTCCCTGTTGGAAAACTCCGCCTTGAGCCGCACCATGCCGGTCGCCTGGTCCACGGTATTGTCGAGAAAGGAGAGCCTCCCGCCGGCGCGCTTAAGCACCGTTCCGGGAATGGACACGGAAACGGCTCTGGCTCCGTAAGCCATCAGATTTTTCATGTCGGGCAGGTATTTCTCCGACACAGAGAACACGACCTTCGCGGGCTGGATCTGGTTAACCTGCACGAGCCTGGTCTTGAAAGCCTCCACGACGGAGCCCTGGTCGGCGAGAAAACTCCCGGCCCGGCCGGACACGGGGGAGCGCACTTCGCAGTAGGAAAGGTTCAGCCGCGCCTGTTCCACCGCCGCCTTATCCGACTCAACGGCCTGTTCCAGCTGGACGGCCTCGGACTGGCTTTTGTCGCACTCGGAACGGGATATAGCTCCCCGCTCCAGGAGAAAAGTTAACCGCTCCGCCTGGGCCTTGCTGAATTTGAGCTTCGACTGGTTCCCGGCAAGCTGTCCCGCGGCCTCCTTCAGTTTCTGCTCGAACGGGGCGGGATCGATAGTGAACAGCAGTTCCCCGGCGGCGACGGCCTGGCCCTCCTGGAAATGGCTCCGGAGGATCTGCCCGGTTACGCGGGGAAGCACCGGCACGGAGTTGTAAGCTTCTACCGTGCCCACCACTTCTACGGTTACGGGGACGGTTTGCCGCAAAACCTCTCCCGCCCGGACGGAAACCTCCGGCAGGCCCGCCGGAGCTTTGGAATTCTTGTCGGAACAGCCCCCGGCAGAAAATATCATTAAGGCCGTTATAAGGACGCTGGGGATAGCTATTGGACTCTTCACTTAATTTCCTCCCGGTGGCAGATAGTTCTGCTGCCGACCGCCGCACATAAACTTCGTCCGGGCGGCGCGCCTTACGGCTGCACGGCTTCCGGCGCTTTGGGCTCCGGCTCTATGGCCTTGCCTTTGACGGCCTGGCGGATGATCTCCGTAACAAAGCGCTGCGACTCCTCGATGGTGAGCTGGCTCCTGAACCCGGGCATGGCCAGGCCGAAGAACTTGCCTTTTAGGATGACCTTCACCATTGAAGCATCCGAGCTGTCCGCGCGCCACCGCGCTTCGGTGAAGTCCTGCCCTTTCATGCTCTTGCCCTGCGCGTCCCTCGCTGAGCCATCCGCGCCGTGGCAGCGCGCGCAATTACTCTGATAGAAAAGCCGCAGGTCCTTCGGCGCCGGCTCCGCGGCAAAAACAAGACTGACTCCGGCCGCCAGGAACAACGCGCAGACTGTCATAATGGTATTCATAAAATCCTCCTGCGAAATTTTAATAGCGGCGGGCACAACGAAAAAGAGCGTTAAATTCAGCCGCCGGCGGCCGGATCCCGCCTGAAATAGGCCGCTTTGACCCAGTTCCAGTTCAGAGCGACATGCAGCAGGGCCGCCGCCGCGAACGCAAGACCGCCGGCTTTATGGACGAGTCCGAAAGTGTGGCGCGGAAGAAAATCACGCAGAACGCCCGTGAGGAGCTGGCTCAGGGCCAGCGCGCCAAGGATCGGGTTCAGGACCTTCAATGCGGTGCCGGGTTTCATATTTCCCCCTCAAAGAGCCGCCTGCCGCGGTTTTGTGCCGAGTCGGGCAGGTGTGTCTGACGACTTACCGCTATGATACAAAAAACGCAACGGCATTATAAATATATTTACGCGACATATCTACGCGAACAGAACACGGTTAAAGGCTCAGGCTTCCCAGCCCGGAAAAACCGCGGCGCTTCCGTCCGCGAGCAGGCAGATATGAGTGGCCCGCGGCCGGCCCTTGCGCTCATAGAGGCCCCGGGCCAGCCCGGTCAGCCGCTCGTCGGGAGCAAAGCCTGAAAAAGCCGGCGGCCCCGCGACCAGCACGAGGCCGGCCCGGTCCAGGCAGCCCTTCCGCCCGGAGACTCTGGCCTGCGTTATTTTTTTGTCGTATTTCAGCTCCAGGAAATCCACCGAAAGGCAGGCGGCCCCGGTCCGCGCGGAACAGACCTCGAAAGCGTAAGCGAGACCCCCCCTTACGGCCGAGATATCCGCCGTCTTTCCGCTGCCGCGGCCGATAAAGCTCAGGCTGAAAAAACCCTCCGAGCTCAAAAATACCACCGCGAGCATTTCAGCCAGGGCCGCCTCCAGCCTGTCCGGCGCCAGGTTGTTCCCGTCGAAGCCGCTCAGGAACAGCGCTTTGTCGCCGTCGCAGCCGAGCGCGAGTCCGGTTTCCCGCAGCAGGCCGCCGACACCCGAAATAAACCCGTCCGGGTCCTCTTTAAGCCTTTTCCTGAGCGAAGACGGCAGGTTCCCGGCGAGGACGCCGCCCAGATAGCCCTTGAGCGCCACCGGCAGCGCCGACGCGTTTATGAGTCTTATCAGTCCGGCCTTGTTCATGTCAGAGCAGGCTCAGCACAAGTTTGATGTTAAGGAAGCTGACCGCCAGGGCTATGGAGACAAGCACGAGCCTGGTCCAGTTGCCGTTGGCGTAGGGGCCCATTATTTTTTTTGACGAAGTCAGGTAGAGCTGCAGAAATATGGTGAACGGCAGCTGCACGCTGAGCGCCATCTGCGAAATTATCAGGCCCCTGAACGGATCCGAAATAAAAAGGATCAGCATAAGGGCCGCCAGCACCGAAATGCAGACGCCGAGCCTGCTGTGACTGTCCTTTAAATTGAGCGGCTCGCCGTATATGCCGGAAAATATGGACCCGGCGGCCATGCCGGAGGTGACGCCGGAGGCGATGCCGGAGAAAAGCAGGGCCAGCGCGAACACCAGACCGGCCGAACCGCCCAGGAGAGGAACCAGCATCTGCCCGGCCTGGCGAAGCTCCCCGGCCGCGGCGCCAACCTTGTAAAAAGTGGCGGCCGCCATTATTATCATCGCGCTGTTTATCGCCCAGCCGGCCAGCATCGACAGCAGCGTGTCGGTGAACTCGTACTTCAACTGTTTCCGGATGACCTTCTCGTCCGCGAGGTTCCATTGGCGGCTCTGGATTATCTCCGAATGGAGGAATAAATTATGCGGCATTACCACGGCGCCCAGCACGCTCATGACTATCAGCATGGAGCCGTCCGGGATGACGGGCGTGGCCCAGCCGGCGGCGGCCAGGCCCCAGTCCACCCGCGCCAGCTTCAGCTCGTAAATGAAGGAAAGGCCGATAAGCGAGACGAAGCCGATGATCCATTTTTCCAGCCTGCGGTAGGTATTGGAGAAAAGCAGATAAAGCACCAGCGCGGCGACCAGGACGGCGCCGACCTTGAACGGTATTTTCAGCAGCATCTGCAGCGCCAGCGCGCCGCCGAGTATTTCGGCCAGCGAAGTCGCCACTGAAGCGCCCATGGCCGACCAGATGAGCGGCCTGGCCAGCGCCGGCGGCAAATATTTCCACGCCGCCTCGCTCAGGCACAGGCCGGTGGCTATGCCAAGGTGGGCCGCGTTATGCTGGAGCATGATCAGCATCAGCGTGGACAGCGTTATGATCCAGAGCAGCGAATAGCCGAAGGAGGTGCCGGCGGCCAGGTTGGAGGCCCAGTTCCCCGGGTCTATGAATCCGACGGTGACGATAAGCCCCGGGCCGATATATTTCAGTATCTCGAGCCCGCCGAAGACGCGCTTGTGCCGCCTGTTTTTAAGGTCCGCCAGTAGCTTCAGCATGTTCGGTGAGAGCTCCTGCCGCTTTGAAATAAATCTTCGCTTTGCGCTCTTTGAGGGAGGCCGCCGCCGGCGGGCGGTTAGAAGAATTGTCTGTTTTTATTCTCTGTTCCGTCTTTGTGCTCCTGGTCCGGCCGCAGGGCAAGCGCGCGCCCGCATACATCCGCCAGCGCCTCCGCGGCCTTGTCGGTAAGCCCGGTCAGGCCGTTGAGGCTGAGCCGGCCCTCATGCTTCGCCAGCGCCTCCGCGGTTTTATCCGTAAGCGCGGTGAGGCCGTTGAGAGAGAGTTCGCCCTTGTGTTTAGCCAGCGCCTCCGCGGCTTTGACGGTTAGCGCGGTCAAACCGTCGAGTTTGAGGCCGCCCTTATGCCCGGCCAGCGCCTCCGCTATGGGGTCGCTGATCGTGGTAAGGCCGTTAAGCTCGAGACAGCCCTTCTGCGTCGCCAGCGCCTCCGCCGCTTTGCCGGTAAGCGCGCCCAGGCCGTCCAGGGTAAGCCCCGAGTTATTATGCTTCGCTGATTCCTCCGCCGCTTTATGCGAACTTTTGAGCGGGACGTTCAGGTTTCTGAACAGGCTTTTATGCTTCGGCTGTCCCTCCGCCGTTCTGTCAGCGCCCGGGTTCAGCCCTTTGATGCCGCTAAACAGACTTTTACGCTTTACCAGCGCCTCCGCGGTCCTGGCGGTAATCGTGGTCAGCCCGTCCAGCTCGAGCAAACCTTCATGTTTTGCCAGCGCTTCCGCCGCTTCGGCGGAAATAGTGGTCAGCCCGTCCAGTTCAAGCGGGCCTTTATGCCTTGCCAGCGCCTCCGCGGTCCTGGCGGTAATCGTGGTCAGCCCGTCCAGTTCGAGCTGGCCTTTATGCTTCGCCAGCGCTTCCGCCGCTTCGGTGGAAATAGTGGTCAGCCCGTCCATTTCAAGCGGGCCTTTATGCCTTGCCAGCGCCTCCGCCGCTTCGGTGGAAATAGTGGTCAGCCCGTCCATTTCAAGCGGGCCTCTATGCTTCGCCAGCGCCTCCGCGGTCCTGGTGGAGATCGTGGTCAGCCCGTCGAGCTCCAACTGGCCCTTATGCCTCGCCAGCGCCTCCGCGGTCCTTGTGGAGATCGTGGTCAGCCCGTCTAGCTCCAGCTGGCCTTTATGTTTCGCCAGCGCCTCCGCGGTCCGGGCGGAGATCGTAGTCAGCCCGTCGAGTTCAAGCAGGCCTTTATGTTTCGCCAGCGTCTCCGCGGTCCTGGTCGAAATTGTGGTCACCCTGTCCAGGTCGAGCCTGCCTTTATGCTTCGCAAGCGCCTTCGCCACTTTGCCGGTGAGCGTGGTCAACCCGCCGAACAGGAGCCGCCAGCCTTTCCGCTTTGCCGGCGCTCCCGCTTTATCCGCAGTGATCCCCGTAAGCTTATTAGTGTTTTTCATACCTGTCCTGTTTCATCTTTACCGCCCCTTGACCCGCAGGAAACACGGGCGGCCGTTATCGTTAAGTTCTCCGCGCCTGAACCTTCCGGATAGCTTCTGGAATTTATGAAAAAAAGCATCTACCGCTATAATACAAAAAGCGGCGTCCTTTTTATCAATTTCTCTGATTTTTTCCATCGTGATAGCCGGCGCACCGGCCCCGCGGGCATATTTCCGCACCGTTCAGCGGGCGCCTTTAAAATATTCAAGGATCTTCTCTATGGCGGCCCGCTGGGGGTCGTTCGGGTTGAGCCGGAGAGATCTTGAGAAATGCTTTCGCATCTCGTCCATCCTCCCCAGTTTCTGGGCGGTGGAACCCAGCTGCCGCTGGACATCGGCGGGGGTCAGCTGAGTATCCCGGAAAGCGGAGTCGGGCAGCCTCTCGGTCAGCTCGTATTTTTTATAGGCTTCTCCGGGCCGGCCCAGTTCCTCCAGAGCGCGGCCTTCAAAGAAATACCCGCGGGGATCACCGGGAGCTTCCTTTTGCAGATGCCCGAGGATTTCCAGCGCGCGCGCGTAATTTTTCAAATTGAATTCGAGCGCCATTTCGCCCACCAGCGGAGGGGCGCCCGAGAGCCCGCGCTTCTTATGCAGCCCGAAAGACCGGCGGTACCAGCGCCGGGCATTTTCGGGCTGGGCCATTTTACTGTAGGCGTCGCCGATGCCTTTGGCAGCCTCCGGCGCCTCCCATTCGTCCTTTTCCACGACCGCCGTGAACAGGGCGATAGCGTCCAGGGGGCGTCCCGCCTCCAGAGCGCCTGAGGCTGCGCCCGTCCCTCCCTGTCCGGCTTGTTTAAGGATCCCGCGGAGAGCGTAAGCTTCCCCCGGATTACCCTCCTTCTCGTAGGCGACAGCCAGCGCGCCGACCGAGTCAAGAAAGGCTACGGAAACCTGGCGGCCCTTTGCCCTGGCTAAAAATTCCTCCGCCGTTACGGGGCCGTCGCCCGGGAGCAAGTTTGAGTTTTTTCTAAGGCTGTCGGAGCGGAGCAGGACGAGCGAGCTCCAGACGTTAGTTCTCAGCGCCGTAAGCCCGCAGTACAGCGCCAGCACGGCGAAAGCCGCCTTCGCCGGACGGCCGCTTCCGCCGCGGCCGGGCCATTTTTCCCGCAGCGCCTTTCCGGCCAGGGCCAGGAGCAGACAGCTGCCGAGAGTCGGCAGAAATAAATACCGGTCCGCCATCCAGATGCGCAGCGTAAAAAAGGTGTTCATCGTAGTGGCCAGGGGCAGGCCGAAGAGCGCGAGAGCATAGGCCGCCGCGGGGGAGCGGCGGCGGAGCAGGAAAAAACCCGCGAACAGGGCTGCGAAAAGCGCAAGCCCCAGAAGCGCGACCCAGCCGGGATACCACCCCTGCGAGGAAACCAGATAGGTAGCGTTCAAGTAGAGCGGAGCCAGCGAGCGGCCCGCATAAAGCGCGAAGATCTTCAGCAGCACTTCAAGCCGGCCCGGAAACGTAAGCCCGCCGAGGACGCTCATATCTTTGAGCAGGGCGCTGCTGTCGTCCTGGGCCCACACGGTCATCAGTCCTAACCAGACCGCCAGCGCCAGGAGCGGCATTTTATCAAGCCAGTGCCGCCGGCTGATACGCGGCGAAAAACAGAGGTCCCGGGCGAGAAAGGCGGCGGGCAGGATGACGGCATAACCCTTCGCGCCCAGAGCGAGGCAGGTAAAAAGGCTCACCGAAAGGTAGTCCCTCCAGGGCCAGGGCCCGGCGTTCTCCTCCGCGCTGTCCGCCCGGGCGGCATAGCGCTCATAGGCCAGCAGGGCGGCGGCGTAGAAGAGGAGGCAGACTATATCCTTGCGGCAGGCCAGCCAGGCTACCGGCTCCACGTGGACGGCGTGGGCGGAAAACAAGGCCGCTCCGAACAGCGCCCAGGGCCTGTCTCCCAGCACCCGGCGGAAGAACTCGTAGGTCAGCGCGACCCCCGCGGAATAAAAAAGAAGGTGGGTAAGGCGGTAGCCCGGAAGCCATTGCCCCCAAACCGCCCGGTCGAAGAAATAGGTGAGGGTGGTGACCGGATGGTAGTTGGCGAAAAAGGGCCGGGAGAGAACGGCCCAGAAATGGGAAAGCGTCAGCCCGTCCAGCCGCGGGTCCTGGAAGAGATAGACGGAATCATCCCAGTAGTGCAGCCCGAACCCGAGCGTCCGCGACCAGAGAAGCCAGGTAAAGACGGCCAGAAGCGCCGCTCCCCGCCAGGGGCCGGCTGCCAGCCACGAGGCCGCCCGGTCCTGGAGAGACGCCTGCGGGCGCTGCGCGGAAAATTTTTTATTTTTTTGTTTCTGCGGAGTCAATCGAGCATCCTCTCACCTTCGGGCCGCCGAAAGAATCCCGTGCGAAAGACCGCCCCCCCGGCTGCGCGGCCCCCGCCGCAAAGCGGCGGGTTTCAGGACTCCCGCAGCTTCGCCACGTAGGAGGCGTGGAACTTCTTCATCTTTTCCACCAGGGCCAGAATATCCTCTTTGGGCGGCAGGAAAGTGGTGCGAAAATGCAGCGTGCCGGGGTGCTGGCCGAAGCCGGAGCCCGGAACCACGCAGATGCCCGTCCCCTCGAGAAGCCGCAGGCAGTATTTGGAATCCCGCGCGGCCTCGTACTTGTGGCGCTCGTCGGGGGACATGGCTTCCGGGTCTATGCCTTTCGGATGGGGCAGGTCGAACCTGACGAAAGCGTACATCGCCCCCTCGGGAATGTCGGTTTTCATCCCCTCGATCTCGTTGAGGCCCTTGCCTAATATCTCCGCTTTTTCTTTGAGGTCGCCGAGTATCGCGGCGCGCTCTTTGGAGTAAAGCTCGTAGCTCTCGTCGCCGGGCTGCGGCGGGGCCGCCATCAGGTAGGTCACGATCTGCCCGTCCACGTTGGAGCAGAGGCCTATGGACAGCAGCTTTATCACTTCGGCGTAAACGTCGTCGGGCATGTTGCGTATTTCCAGATAGCCGCCGCGGTGCCCGCATTCCCCCAGGAAGCCTTTCGAGACGGAGTGGAAGCTGAACAGCGTAACCTCCTTTTCCCCCAGCTCGTGCATGACCTTGGCGAAAGAGTGGAATTCCAGGCCCTCGCCGTAGACGTTCTCCTGGTAAACCTCGTCCGCCATGATGGCCAGGCCGTGCTTCTTCGCGAAGCGTATGACCATGCCGATATTTTTCCTGGAGAGCACCGCGCCGGTCGGGTTGCCGGGGTTGATGACGGCTATAGCCACGGGGTTTACGCCAGAGGCCCGGGCGCCCTCTATGCTGCGGGTCAGCTCCTCCTCGTCCAGCCGCCACTGGTTCTTTTCGTCGAGGAAATAGTTGATCTGCCTGGCCCCGTAGAGCTCTATGGCGGCGCTGTAAAGCGGGTACTGCGGGATCGGTATCATATAGCCGTCGTTCGCTTTATTGGTAAGCAGGGTGAAAACGGTATGCACCCCTTTGCTCGCCCCGTCGGTAAGCATTATGCGGTTGGGGTCGGCGGGGATGCCGTCCCGCTTCTCTATGAATTCCGCTATGGCCTTGCGGATAAAGGGGATGCCCGCGCTCTGGGTGTAAGCCCCGGTGCCGGCGGGGTTTTTTTCAAGGATCATCTTCGCGCGCCTTACGGTGTCGGCCGGGAAAAATTTCTCCGCGCCCGGCTGTTCCAGAAGCGCGGGATATTCCAGCAGGCTCAACACCTGCCGCACGAAGGTTATGGGCTTCTGCCTGAGCGCCTGCGGGTTGCCGATATTGCAGTAAATTATTTTCCTGCCCTGCTCTTCCAGCTCCTGCGCCCTTATGACTATCTTGCCGCGTACGGCGTAACGGGCTTTGAGGAGTTTTGAGTTCACATCGGAAAGTTTTGTCATGATTTTATTATATAAAAACGACCGGCCGGCCGGAACAAGACCCCCGTCTCACTGGGCGTCAAGATCGGGCGAATACATTTTCCGGGCCGACGGCGCGCCTCCCGCCTTATAACCCGCCAAACCGGCCAGGTCCCGTAAAATATTATTAAGCTTATTTTTTATTTTTTCCAGAAGCGGTTTTTTAAAATCCCTGACCTCCGCCATCTCGTGAGGCGCGGAATCCAACTGGGAGCACAGGCTGAGCTGGTACTCCACTATATCGGCGAAGAAATTTTTCTGGAAGCCCTTCAGGCTGCGGAGCCCGGCCAGGTGCGCCCGCGCTTCCTCGAACCGGCCCAGCCGGCGCAGCAGCTCTCCGATCAGAAGCTGCGAATTCTCTTTTTCTTCGGCGCCGCACGCCTGCGCGCAGACGGTAAAATACTTAAGGCTCAGTTCCTGATCCTCTTTAAGCCTGGCGGCTTCGGCCTCCTCCTGCCATGAGGCTTTAAGGAAAGAATTGGCCACGCTGAAAGCGGATTTGCCCAGCTTCTCATAGATAAGGCCGACGCGGAAATACGTGCTGCGCGCCTGATCTTTTTTATACTCTTCTGAAGCCGCTATCTCCCTGCACTTCGCAAGCTCGGCAGCGGGGATCGGCAGCTTGTAAATCACGAACCCGCACCGGGGACAATCAGGCAGCCGCCAGGGCCCGGCTTCGGGGCCGACCGGTTTAAGGTCCAGGCGCATCTCGCCCTGCGAGCCGGACAGGTCCAGCTTGGCGTAGAAAACCTTCCCGCACACGGGGCAGGGAAGCTCCCTTTCTATGAACTGGGCCGCGGACGCGCCGGCCGCGGCGATAAAAACAAAACCAAGGATCAGTATCAGTCTTTTAGTCATTTTGGAAAGTTTCTTTATCAAACACACAACCTGATACGGCAGCCCGAAACCCCGCAACTCCTACTCCGGCTTGGCGAGCCGTTCTTCGTACGCCCTGACGAAAGCCTCCAGGGCTTCCACCCGCTTCTCCAGCCGCGCCAGGCTTTCCGAAGAATCCGGAACCGCGGCGTAGGTTTCGGCCTCCGCGGCCGGAGCCGCTCCGGAAAAAAGGTGTTGATAGCGGGTTTCTTTCTGGCCGGCCTGGCGGGGCAGCCGGGCCACGATGGGGTCCTCGGCCCTGGCGCAGAGCTCCTGCAACAGGCCCTCCACCTCGGCGGTGCCGGTGAATTCGCAAAGGCGGTCGGTGCGGACTTTTATCTCGCCGGGGGTCTGCGGTCCGCGCAGCAGCAGCACGGTAATGACGCCTATAAGTTTGGCGTCCGCGCTGTTCAGCAGCCTGTCTATGTTATGCCGGAATTTAGGAACGCGGCCGCCGGGGGCCTGCAAACGCTCCACCAGGCTTTTTTCTATAAGGGTCTGCACGGCCCTGCCCAGGGCGTCCGTGTCCAGGTCCATCACGGGCTCGCGGCTGGTTTTTTGGTTGCAGGCGTTGAGTATGGCGTTGAAGGTAAGAGGATACTGTTCGCGCGTGGTGAGCGACTTCTCCACCAGCGACCCCAGCACCCGGGCTTCTATAGGAGTTAATTCTGTAAGCATCCACATATTTTACTCTAATTTATAAGGCGTCGGCTCGTTTTTCAGCGTTTGCCGCGGCGGGAATGGCCTCTTTAAGATGACATCCCCCGGGAAAGCCTGAAGCCAGGCCGGCCAGAAAAAACCCCGGAGCCGCCCGGGGTTTTTTATTCGGACAGACAGCGCTCACTCCACGCCGAGCAGCTCCACTTCGAAGCACAGGTCGGCGTTCGGGGGTATAACGCTCCCGGCGCCCTTTTTGCCGTAGCCCAAAGCGGGCGGGATGAAAAGTTTGCGCTTGCCGCCTATCCGCATGCCGGCGACGCCCTCGTCCCAGCCCTTTATAACATGGCCCGCGCCCAGCTTGAAAGCGAAAGGCTCGCTGCGGTCCACCGAGCTGTCGAATTTCTTTCCGTCGGGGAAAGTGCCGGTATAGTGCACGGTAACTTCTTTGCCGCTGACGGCGGCGGGGCCCTCCCCCACTTCCACGTCTATATACTTCAAACCGGACTTCAAAACTATTTCTTCATTTCCCATATCAGATCTCCTTGTTCCGTCCTACCGCAAATGATACAAAAAATCAGCGGGCGGGTTTGACGGCCAGTTTCTCATCGTAAGCGTCCACGCTGAAAATATTTTCCAGCGGCAGCCGCGGCGGCCGGCCCGCCTCCATCCCGGCCTGCTGGGGCGTGAGCGAGCTCATGTCGGGGCTTTTTTTCCCGACGATTATCAGGGTGAGCACCATATTTCCTTCCGGGATACCGAGCGCGAGCCGGACTTTTTCATTCTCAAACCCCGCTATGGGATGGGCCACCAGCCCCAGTTCGGTCGCGCGCAGCAGCAGGGCGGAAACCCCCATGCCCAGGTCGAAGAGATAATATTCCCTTTCTTTTATGACGCAGTCGTTTTCTTTTTTTGCGAAGGCTGCTATGATGACGGAGGCGTTCTTTGCCCAGTCATTGCCTTTGTTCAGGCATTCTTTCACCTTCGCCAGGGAATCCTTCGATCTGACAAAAATAAATTTCCACGGCTGGTTGTTAAAGCACGAAGCCGTAAGCTGCGCGGCGGCGGCCAGCTCCTTTATCATTCCGTCCGTTATTTCCACGGGTCCGAGGGCCCGGTAAGCGCGCCTTGTATCGATAGCTTCTTTTACGTTCATGATAAGCCTCCCTTGTTTGATTTAAACCGCCCATCAAGCGCCTGCCCGGCAAGGGCGGCGCGGCGGCGCGAGAGCAGGAACAGCCACATCGAGCCGTTGGAGAAGGTCAGCACCAGCGGGTAAAGCCAGGTGGACGGGGTGTAGACTTCGATAGCCAGCAGAGAGAACGCCGCCCCGAGGCAGGAGAAGAGATAGCTGACGGCCAGTTCCTCCCGGGGCTTCAGCCACGACTTGCGCACGGTAGGCAGGTAACCGATAGTGTCTATAACACAGACTATCAGCACCGACCAGAACGGAGTTTTGGTCAAGATCCAGAGAGGTATCGCCGACAGCGCGACTGACAGGGTTATCCAGTCGGCGCGCGTTATCTTTTTTTCACCTTTAAAACAGCTGAGGAGCGCCAGGAGGAAACAGGTGGCGGAGCCGAACCCGCGCGCCCAGGAGCCGGGGCCCGCGCCTTCCGCCGCCTGCGCCGCGAAGCCGATGCCGGAAATCGTGCCCCAGATAAGCCAGGAGAACACGTGCGGCCGGGTTTTCCCACGGAAGATCGCGGTAAAATAGCCGGCGCGGGAACAGACCATCATTGCTACGGATAGCGCGCCGAAGATAAAATGTGGCTCCGTGTTCATCAAAATTATGCCGGCTGCTTATTAGATCTTTTCCGTTCTTATTTCCGGTATTCTGTCCTTAGCTGTTCCAGGTGCGCGGGAAATTCAAAAGACGGTTCATCTTACTGTATTATAGCGGTTTATAATTCGTGCACTGGCAGAAAACCCCGCCCGATCCGCGCCTCCCGCCCCCAGGCACTGGAGCGCCCGCTAACCCGCCTGGGCCTGCCGGCGGGAAACTTCAACTGAAATTATCAGCTAGGGAAGATTCTTGTTCAGGGACTTCGGAACATAGAACTCATGGTCGGAGGCGGCCGCGCGCGATTCGACCGCGCAGCCCAGGGTGAAAAAATAGTCTTCGTAGCGTTTATTGTTATGGGGCGTGTAGAAACCGCCGCAGGCTGCGCCGCTCTGTATCCATGGACGGAGCTTGGCGGAAAAATCGGAATAGAACGGGTCCAACAGGATGATGCCGTCTACCCTGTCCAGAGAATCTATGGAAGCGCTAAGACCGATGTAACCGCCGCTGTGTGCCGCGACATGCACCGCCGGGAAAACATAACCGAGCTCGCGCTGCAGGTCCGCGATATGCTGCCGCGTGACATTGATATCGCTGGAACCGGTCACAAGAACGACCAACCCCTTCTCCTGTGCCAGCCGCTTCAGTCCGTAAAAGTCCAGCGCGGCCCGCGCGGAGCGCAGGATATTGGCTTCGCCGGAGATATGCCCGCCGTTCAGTCCGCCGCCGGGATAGTTGGTGTCGGACAGCCACCCGCGGTAATAGATCAGCAGGGGAGCCTTTTCCCCGGCCGGAGCGCCGTTAAAATAACAGCCGATGTTTTTGACCGGAGCGCAGTCCCCGCCGGCGTAAGCTGCGCCAGGCCCCTTAGTCACGGCTTCAGCCACAGGCGTCGGCAAGGCAGTTGATGTATCAAAATCAATGAACAGCGCTTTTACTGCCCCCGGAGCATTCAGGTCGGAAGAGAGTCCGCCGGCGATGGCAGCGCGGAACGGGGCAGAGCAAAGCGCCGCCAAGACCGCGCCAAAAATCTTTATCCTCATAAGTTTCATGATTCCGCCTCTCCGCTATATATAGTATTACCGGCACATAAGCGAAACACAAGGGCCAAAAGACCTGTTTATGGCGGACATTGCAATGCCGGCGGCTGCCGGTTCGGGGCCCTGTCGACGGGCAGCCTTTTCGCGTTCCGTCGGCGGCCTGCCCAGCTCTTTTGGCTTCAGGGCAATAGCCAATTAGACAAGCTGGGGATAGTTAGCCCGACTTCCGCGCCCACCCCCAGGATTTTAACGATTTTCACCTCAAAACAGGCTTCAATGAATTTTACTCTCACTGATAAAGTTGTCCCCGCTCGCTGGAAACGGGCGATGTAGTGGCGACCTTGGGGCAGGCCCTTGCCAAGTGGTACTATATATGGTACAATAGTAATATGACTACTATAACAACCAGTCAGGCCCGCGCGCAGCTCTTCAACCTTGTCGATGCTGCTGTCATTTCGCACAGGCCGGTGCAGATAAAAGGGCGCCGCGCCTCCGCGGTCCTTGTTTCTTCCGAAGATTGGGAAGCCATCCAGGAGACACTTTATCTTCTGTCCGTCCCTGGCATGCGCGAGTCCCTTGTTAAAAACATGAAGACCCCTGTTGCCAAATGCTCAAAGAAGCTGCCATGGTGAATTGGGAACTTGTTTTTACTCGGGACGCTTGCAAAGACGCCAAGAAGATCCAAGCCTCCGGGCTTCGCGGCCGCGTAGACGCTTTATTCGAGGTTTTATGCGCTAACCCATTCCAGAATCCCCCCCCTTACGAAAGACTCGTGGGAGACCTCGCCGGCGCTTACTCTCGGCGCATTAACATCAAACACCGCCTCGTCTACCAGATATACAAAGCCGAGCACATCGTAAAGATATTACGGATGTGGACCCATTACGAATAACCGCTCACCACATACGGTATAGCGTGAAAGTGCGAATATACTGCTTTGCAATGGTAAAAGCGGCAAAGGAAAACAACCCTTACTGTGCTACTTGCACGCAAATAGCCTGCGCGGGAAGTAATTCCGTATAATACAGGGGTGAGCTGCCGGATAGCCAGGGATAGGGAGAACCTATACGTTAATATTTTTTTCTAGCGTTGTGCCTGTGCGGGGCAGGCCCGGCTTTTGCGGCCGCTAACATGAAACAGGTTACGGATTCCCAGGGCAACCGGTATATGGTCGACCAGGAAGGCGCCATCCTGACCGACGCCGCCACCGCCCCGCTGAGCGGGCGCCCGCACGCCTCTGTGGAGAACGTGGATTATTACTACAACAAATTCGGCACGCTGCTGGGCGGCGGCCAGAAGAGCGACGCTATCTTCATGGGCACGGAGATCCTGGACCTCCCGCCCGACACAAAAAAACTCCAGACCCTGCAGTACGCCATCAGCCTCAGCATGACGCGCCTTATGGACATAAACAGCCTTAACAGCCAGGTCCCGTTCGTGCGGCACGAGCAGAAAGGCACGGTAGTGTACCGCAACCGCCAGCTCCAGTTCGAGCTAAGCTATCCCGCCGAATTCACCGTCGAGGACCATTTCGCCGGAGCCCCCGGCCAGATGACCTTCGCTTTTTTGGGCATTAACGTGGGCAAACTCGCGGGGGACCCCGTCCCCGTAGCTGTCGCCGTCACGGCCCAGCGGATAAAAACCACGTTCGACGATAATATCATCGAGGCGTTGGCGAACATCCTTACAAGGCGCGGCGTAGCGCTGAAACCCATGGAGACCGCGCTGCGCGCCGAAGGGAAACAGTACAAGGGTTCCAGGACGGTCATGGACCGTACCTATTCGGAAGAAACCATTTTCCTGCCGAACCCCAAAGGGAACATTGCGTGCACCGTAAGTTTTATGTGCAGCGACGAGCATTACAAGGAATACTACCCGCAATTCGCGGCCATTGTTAAGAGCCTGCGCATAGGCGCCATCCCTCCGCTGAAATACGTGACCGAAGCCCCAGCCGGCCTCTGACCCCCCGAGAGGGGAGTCCGGTTCTTTCCCGCCCCGGTGTCCGGGAATAGCTTTAGAACCCGGACACCAGTGTTTATGATTTCCCCAAACAATACTTCGCCAGCGAGAGTTCCGGTAAAAGCAGGACACTTTCTCCTCCTGGCGGCCGCTATATTTGATTTGCAGGAAACCTAAGAACGGTTATCGTTATTCCCGGCGGCGGCAGGAGACCAGCTCCGGTCAGGAGCCGTAGTTGTAAACGGGCGTCTTTCCCAGGCGGTCGCCTATGGCCCGGTAGAAGCGGACGTAATGATCCAGGCGGAGCTGGACGATCCAGTTCTTTTTCACCCTCTCGCCCCGGGCGGGCTGCTCGGCGCCGCTCGCGCGCACCAGCCGCAGCATTGAGCCCGGCATGTTCATAAGCTGCAGAAGTTTACGCTTTGCCGCGGTCAGATCCTGCTTAGAGGGTTCTGCGGCTGAAGCGCCCAAGGCGGCGAGGATCGCAGAAAGCGGACTTGCGGGATCCGCATAATCGTCAAAAAAACTATTCATCATAAGGAGGACCGCCTGGTCAAAGTAGCGCCGGTTGGCGTTCTCTTGCGTCTGCGCTATGTCCTCCGCTTCCGGGATACTCAGGCCTATACCCACCACGCCGAATTCCTTTATAAGCATCTCTTCGGCCGCGGAATAGTTGAGCCCGTCATGCGGCATGCACGCCCCGCCTGCCCGCGCGCCTAGCTTAGGGCCTTCACTTTTAAATACAGCAGGTGTAATGACTTCAGCCGGCGCCCCGGGCTCCGGCACAGCTGAAACGGGCGTTTCGATGGAGAATCCCGGCGGCCAAGGGCCGCCGCCCGCGGCAGCGGCGGGCAAGGCCGCCGCGCTAACGCCGAACACAATGCAGAATAATTTAATTTTCCCCCCCCCGATATTTCGCGCGGCCGCTCCGCCGCGCCCGCGCTTGAATGAGCAGCCCGCAGAAGAACAGGGCTCACTCTGATTATCCGCGGTTTCCGCCAAACCTTTAGCCCGAGCCTCCTGCCTGCCGTAAAACGCCTGGCGCCGCCCCGATTTTTCTATAATAGTCATTAAGCGGCAAAAACATTAAAGGCTACGATGAAATTTCCCGGCAAAAGAAAGAACAAACATTACTTCCCGGTCACCGAGAAGGGGCGGGAAAGCGCCGACCCCCATTTTCTGCAGACCGAACCGTTCTATCTGGTCGGCATAGACCAGCTGCTGGTGGATATCGAATGCGGCGTAGAGCAGGAATTTCTGCTTAAACACCGGCTGAAAAAAGGCGAATCGCAGATCCTGAACGACCAGGACGCCGAGGCCATCTACCGGGAAGTGAAGACGGAGGGGAAGATCCGGGGCGAATATGCCGGCGGCTCGGTGGGGAACACCCTGCATAATTACTCGATCCTGTCCGAAGAACGCTCGGTCGCGCTCGGGGCTATCACCCGGAATATAACCGTGGGCGATTACGCTTTTAAATACATCCGCAATACCAGCGCGAAAGTGGACCTCTCTTATCTTCAGCCGTCCGAAAACACGATGGGCAGGGCCATGTGTTTCGTAACCCCCGACGGGGAGCGGACTTTCGGCATCAACAAAGGCTGCATGAACGATCTGACCCCGGAATTTATTCCCGGCGAAGTGATAGAAAAGGCCTCCGCCCTCCTTATTTCCGCATATATCCTGCGCGATGAAAAGGACCCGATCTTCAGCTCCACTATAAAAGCCTGCGAAACCGCCTTAAAGGCCAGGGTCCCCGTGGTTATGACGCTAGGTACGGCGTCTTTGATCGAAGCTAAAAAAGATTTTTTCCGCGGGTTTATAAACAAATACGTCACCTGCGTGGCGATGAACGATCTTGAAGCGCTGGCCCTTACCGGGCTGAACGACCCCCTTTTGGCCGCGGAAAATGTTTTAGACCTCGCCGATCTTGTCCTGCTGACCGTAGGTGCGCACGGGCTTTACCTGGCTGGCTATGTGGACGAGCAGTACGCCCGAAAAACCACCTACAAGCTTTACACCAAGTCTATTATCGAGTACAACATGTACGAGTTCAGCCGCCCGATGAGAAAAAGCGACTGCGCCAGGCCGCTGAAGATCTACACTCATATTAATCCGTTCATGGGCGGCCCGATGATAATAAAAAACACCAACGGCGCCGGCGACGGCGCCCTCGCGGCGCTCCTGCACGATCTGGGAGCGAGGAAATATCACCAGGCTAAAGTTCCTAATTCGCCGAAAAACCTGATCCATTCCCTGACTTATTCCTCCTTGTCCCAGATCTCAAAGTACGCCAACCGCGTGAGCTTCGAGGTTTTAGCCCAGAATTCGCCGCGCCTGACGCGCGCCCTGCCCGAAAAAGAAGACAACCTCCAGGAAGCCTACTGGGACGCCTGACCGGCGCCTTTTAATTTTTTTGGACGGCTTCCACGGCTCTGATGGCGTCGGCGGCGGAGCTGGTTATGCCTCCGCTGTAACCGGAGCCTTCGCCTATCGGGTAGAGGTTCCGGATATTTACAGATTCGAAATTATTTCCGCGTACTATCCTTACGGGCGAGGAAGTCCGGGTTTCCGGAGCCAGCAGAAGAGCATCTGCACCGACGAACAGCGGGCACTCCGTCTCCCAGCGGCCGAAAGCGGCACGGAGAGTTTCGTTTATGAAGGGCGGGAAAATAGCGCCGAGGTCCGCACTCTGCGTCCCCAGTCTGCAGGAGTTAGCGTTCAGCGAGGAGGACAAAGTCCCGCTTAAATAATCCCTGAGGTTCTGCGCCGGAGCCTTCCAGTTCCCCCCACCCGCCATGAAAGCTTTCCGCTCTATCTCCTTTTGGAACTCGACCCCGGCCAGCGGGTGCGCCGAGCCGTAATCCGCCGCGCCGCAGGCGACCGTAATGGCCGAGTTGGAAAAAGCCGAAGCCCTGGCCGCGTAGCTCATGCCGTTGAGCGCCAGCAGGCCTTCGCCGGAGGACGCGTTCACGACCTCGCCGCCGGGGCACATGCAGAAAGTGTACGCGCCGCGCCCGATCTTCCGGTCCGTGTAATTAAAAGAATAAGCGGCGGCGCCCAGGCCGGGGAAGTTCCTGTACTTCTCTCCGTACCTGATAAGGTTGATGGTCCCCGCCGGGTGTTCGACCCTCACTCCCATTGAGACGGGCTTGGACTCAAGGGCAACGCTTTTTTTATGCAGCAGCTCAAAAGTGTCCCGCGCCGAATTGCCGACGGCCAGGTAGACGCCCGAACAAAGGTATTGCGCCGAACCGTTTATTTCCACGCCTGCGGCTTTGCCGCCGGAGATAAGGAGATCCGTCATTTTTGAGCCGTAATGTATTTTTCCGCCGCGCCCGAGGATATAGTTCCTGATCTCAGCTACGATCCTGCGCAGAACATCGGTGCCCAGATGGGGCTTGCTGACATATCCTATTTCAGGCGGCGCGCCGAATTTAATAAAAGTGTCCAGCACCTTGCCCGCGCTGGCGGAATTATTGCGCCGGGAAAACAGTTTCCCGTCGGAATAAGAGCCGGCGCCGCCCTCTCCGAACTGGATATTGGACTCGGGCTCCAGCGTCCGCCCGCTGAAGAATCTCCGCACGTCCTCGTCGCGCTCCTCCAGCCTTTTGCCCCTTTCAAAGATCAGGGGCTTAAGCCCGTATTCCAGCAGTTCCAGCGCGGCGAACATCCCGGCCGGACCGAAGCCGATTATCACGGGCCGCCCGCCGGCCGGCGCTGGCTTGCGCGGCGCGGCAGGTTTTAAAACATAAGGCGGGAATTTATCTTCGTTCGCGTAGCCGGCGGGGACGCGCACGGCCAGCGAAACCTCGTAGTAGAACTGCCGGCTATCGCCGAAAACCGGCGCTTTAGAAAGTACTCTGACGGCCTCAAGCCCGGCCGCCGGAACTCCGAGCTTCAGCGCGGCGGCTATCAAATATTCCTCGGCCCCGTCTTTCTCAACGGGAACCAACAAACCGCTGACGATCAGTTCAAGTGGCATGATAAATAATACGAGCGCTTCCGGGTTTTCCGTTGGTAAATGCCCGGTAGTCCGATATAATACTGCGCTAGCCGTACGTAAAACAGCCGCGGGCCAGTCATGGGGTTGCTCTGGAGCCGCTTTGGGGAGGGGGGCCCCGCTTCGGGGGGAACCGCGCAACGGTTCCTGCGCGGCGGAATGGGCAACCCCGTGACCGGCCCGTACCCCTGCTAAACCCGGAAGCGCCATAATACGATATATGAACCGGTCTCTCACGCGGACCCGCGAGCGCTATCCGCAGCGGCAGTCCTGCGCCGGACCCGCCTTATTCCAGGGCATAAGCGCGAGCAGTTTCGCCAGCCCGCAGAAGCCCGTAACCCCCGCGAAGGTGAGCCCGGCCCCGATAAAAGCGGCCAGCCAGGTTATTCTCAGGTCCACGCCCAGGCCGAGCAGCACCGACAGCAGCACCCCGAGCCCGGCGACTATCTGCACCTGCCGCATTAGCGGCAGACGCGCGGCGGAACCGGCCGCCACAGGTTTTCCCTGCCGGACCCATTCCAGGATCCCGCCCTCATAAACTTCCGCCGAAAGCTGGCCGCCGAAGCCCAGCCGCGAGATCTCCGCGAGAGCGAGTTTCGCCCTGCTGCCGCTGCGGCACATCAGCACTATTTTCCGGCCCGCCAGCGACTGCAGGACCCCCGGGGCCGTATGGCCGAACTGGGAAAACGGCACCCAGATAGACCCCGGGACATGCCCGGAGGCGAACTCGTCCTGCTCCCTGACATCCAGGATAATTTGTTCCATTTAGTCCTCCCGCAACGTCAACTCCAACAAGAATTTAACAGGCAGCAAGCCATGTGCTGCGATTTCTTAAGTAATTATACCATTCTTTATAGTATTTATGTTGATTTTTAATTTAAGTTATGATACATTTATACTTGTCACCCATATTTTATCCGAAAGAGGTAATTCATGCCTAAGCCAAAATTAACCGAACCCGTGGTCCTGAAAAATTTTCTTGAGATACCTTATGACGAGCTCGAGGGCATGAACCTTGAGGCGGCGGCGGCGGCCGAAACGCTGCCGCCGGCGGAGCTTGAAAAGAAATACCGCGCGTATCTTTTAAAAGAGAAGCGCCTTAAAGCGGTCACGCTCTGCTTCACTGATATCGAGGGGCGCTTTCACATGCTCGACTACGACAAGCAGTATCTGCTTAGGGCGCACGACAATCTCACCTTCGACGGCTCGTCCATCCGCGGCTTTTCAGCGCAGAAAGAGTCCGACCTCCGGCTCGGCATCGATTGGGGAAGCATCTTCTGGCTGCCTTCCGATGTCTTCGGCCCGGGCAAGGTCATTCTTTTCGGCACCGTCCTGAACCGCGATAAAACGCCCTATGAATCAGATTTCCGCGCGCGCCTCACGGGGCTGACCAAAGAGCTGAAAAAGGAACGGGGCATCACCGCGAACGTGGCCGGCGAAGTGGAGGGCTTCCTGGTGAAGGGCCTCAACGCCGAGCAGGTCTACAATAAAGTCGCGGGGTTCGATCTTATTTCCACCGGCGGCTATTTCCATTCGCTTCCCCTCGACCCCCTGAAGCTGTTTATCGACTCGGCCGCCGAGGCGCAGCGGGCGATGGGCTTCAAGAACGAGAAAGACCATCCCGAGGTAGCGCCCTCCCAGTTCGAGCTCAATTTCTCCTACGCGGGCGCGGTGCGCGCCTGCGATCTGATCCAGCTCTACAAGCTCGTCTGCCGCCAGGTCGCCGCCAATATGGGCATGACCGCCACCTTTCTCCCGAAGCCGGTCTCCGGAGTTAACGGCAGCGGCATGCACCTGAACATCTCTTTCTTCAAAGGCGGGAAGAACCTCTTCCACGACGGGAAAGGAGAGGACGGCCTGTCCCCGGCGGCCTGGGACGCCATCTCGAGGATACTTAATCACGCGCAGGAGCTCTCGCTTATTTTAAACTCGAGCGTGAACGCCTACCGCCGCCTGGACCCGCACTTCGAAGCCCCGAACCAGATCAAGGTCTCCTCGGTGGACCGCGGCGCGATGATCCGCATCCCGGCCGGGAACGAGACCTCCGCGCGCATAGAGATCCGCTCCGTCGGGCCGGACGCCAACCCGTACCTGGCTTTGTACGCGCTGCTGCGCGCCAGCCTGGACGGCGAGCCGCTCACTAAGGACGAAAGCAAGCGCGACCGGGTGCGCTGTCTGCCCGGCAACATCTACGACGCGATCCGGCTGTTCCGCGGAAGCGACTTCATCAAAACGGTCATGGGCGCGGCGTCGCACGAAAAATATGTTTCACACAAGCAGGCCGCCGCTGACCGGAGCCCGAAAGAGCTCGGCGGGATCGTCAAGTCTTCAGAGGTGCTCTTTCATCACGACGTGACGACCCAGATGCTCTGGCATAAGTTCTGACGGCGGCGGGCGCCGCCGGCGCGCCCGGAGCCCGGGCGGCGGATATTTCAGGATCGAAACCCGGGCGCTGCTATGCCCGGGCTTCTCACAGCTTCAGGCTGAAGGAAAAGCGGTGGGTCGAGCCCAGCTCTCCGTATAAGCTCCAGGCATAATCGAGATCGAGGCCGCCGAGAGCCAGCCCGGCCCCGGCGCTCATTCCGGTGATCCCGCCTAATTTTCCGGAAACATAGCGGCTGTTATAGCCGCCCCTGACCGACATTTTTATTTTTTGGCGGGAAACGAGCCCGTATTCGGCTCCCGCCGCGATCAGCGGGCCGGTCCCTTTCGGAGCTATACCGTCTACGGAAACGAATAATTTCGGGCTAAGGCGGACCGAAGCGCCTAGCCTGCCTGTTGTGGGGAGGCCGCTTTCTTCAGCGTGGAACTTAAGCCCGCGGCCGATATTAAGAACGCTGAGGCCGAAGGAATATTTTCCGATCTTTGTCTGCAGGCCCAGGTCGCCGGAGAAAGCGGAAGCGGAAGCGCGGATCTGGGATCTGATATATTTTGCCGACGCCCCGAGATCGAACGCCCCCAGCCGTTTCGCGCATATCGCGCTTAAAGCCGTATCGTTCGGCTTAAAAGAATCACCGGTCTGCGCGCCGGTCTTATCTATTTCCACAAGCCTGCCGACGGACAGAGATTGAGCGGAAACAGCCAGTACGCCCAGCTTCCCCGCGGGCGCCGCGAAGACCCCGTACTCGTAGGAAATATCCTGGAAGTACGCCGCATGCATCAGCCCGACGCTGATCTTATCCAGGCCGGCAAGCCCGGCCGGATTATAATATGCCGAAAAAGGATCGCCGCTTACCGAGGTATAAGCCGAGCCCAGGGCGATCGCCCGCGCGCCCGCCGGCAATTCCAGGAACTGCGCGCCGGTAGTGCCGAGGGCGCCCGCCGAAAAAGCCGCCGCCCCCGCAAGGGACGGGCGGGAGAAGCAGAGTATCAGCAAAAGTATCTTGCGCATAACTATCTCTCTATCGCCAGCTTCTTTACAGTACTCCCTCCGCCCTTGCTCTTTATCACGGCCAGATAGATCCCGCTGGCGGAGTTCCTTCCCGCCGCGTTCCTGCCGTCCCAGGACTTGCAGCCATTGTCGGCGGCGGAGAACGCGAGCTCGCGCACCAGATCGCCCGGGAGGGTGTATATCCGGATAAGGCCTTCTCCTCCGAGATCGTCAAAAATCAGACCTGCGCCGCAGCCGGCCACATACGCCGAGCCGAACCTGCCGCCGCTCCCGGGCTGCCAGGGGACAGGATAGACTTTAACCCGGCTCCCGTTCCCCGCCATAATTCCGCCGAGCAGGGCATAGACCGAGAAATGGCTCCTTCCGGCCGTGACGGTGTTAGCGGCGGTATCGATAAAATACTCGCCGGCGGGAACTTCGACCCATTTTGCTTCCGCCTCGTCAAGCACCGCGAGCTTAAGCGCCAGTTCCGGCACGCCCGTCCCGTCGACAATGCCGTCGTCCGGGGAATCGTCCCGGTAGCTTATTACTATCGTTACAGGCTCGGCAAAGCCGTTAAGCGGCGCGCCGTTGCTGTAGGCGGCATACTCCCGCATGTTCAGAACCAGATAGCCGTGCGGCAGCGCCCGGCCGGCGGCCAGGAGCGCCGCCGGGCTTACAGCTAGAGGATTTACTTCCGGATCCGTGGAAACGAGAATATAGCCGTTGGGAATATCTCCGGGCGGCACAATTATCCGTTCAAGACCGCCCGCGATCGTGATCGTGGAAGTTATCGCGCTGTCTATCAGGGCCTGCGTAACGGCGCCGCCCGGCTCGACCGCGCTTACGGAAAACAGACCGCTTCCCGAGGCTCCGGAATCGGAGCCGTCGGCATTGTACACGACCACGTCCCAAGCCCCGGCCGCAAGGCCGTCCAGGCCGACTACGGCGCTGAGCTCGGAATGGTCCTGTTTTACCGCAGGGGGATCCTCCGCGCCTGCGGCCGCCTGCCCCGCTCTTTCAAGGCGCACCCGGTCGCCGGCATAAAAGCCGCTTCCTTTAATGACCAGCTGCATTTTTGCGCCCGAGCTGATCCCTGAAACAGAAGAAACTACGGGCCCCGGGAAAGTAAAGGCAGGACCGCCGTCGGTATATGCGGTAGGGAGCCCGGCTCCGTTCAGCGCGCGGACCTTGCTGTAGTAGGCCTTTCCCGGCAGCAGGCCCGTCAGCTCAACCGCGGCCGAGTCCGTAGAGATCTTTTTCCAATAGGCGGCCGGCTCGCTTGAATATTCGAGCTCATAGACGGTTTCCGCAGGATTTCCGGCGACGTCCCAGCTTACCCGTATGCCGGTCCGGCCGAGGGCGCCCGCGGAAACCGAGGCCGGGGGCGCCGCCAGGGTATAGGCGGAAGAGGAGACCGGTACGCTTTCCCCCTCGCTGTTGTAGGCGACTATCTCCCTCGAATAAGCGGTGTTCGCGCCAAGCCCGGTTTCAGTCCAGGAGATCGTGTCCGCCGCGAGGCTGCCGGAAAGGCTGCCCCCGGTCGAGGCAAGCACCCTGTAGCCGGCCTCCGAAGAGACGTCCGCCCACAGCCATCTGATTGAAGCGGCGCTTACAGCTTCTCCGTAAAAATAGCCGGGGGAGTCCGGCGGCGGAGGCGGCGAGGTTTTGACGGAAATCCGGTTGAGATAAAAAGCGCCGTCGATCTCGGTGGAGATCTTCACTTCAAAATAATACGCGGTATCGGGGGAGAGCCCGGAAAAGGCCGTGGCGCCGGCGGTCAGCGGAAAGGAGGAGAGTATCGCCGAATAGGCAGCATCCGCCGCCAGGACGGCGGTATAGCCGGCCCCTGCGACCGGCGTCCAGCCCGCCGTAATGCTTTGGGAGCTGATCAGAGCCGCCGCCGGAGACAGCGGGGTCGTAGGGCGCCATTCGACTTTATCCAGCCAGCCCGCATCCAGGCCCGAAGACGCGCCGCCGTTCTTGGCATATTCCCACTTTATCAGATGCTGGCCGGCCGGTATGCCCGAGGAAAACGCCTGCTCCCAGTCCCGGCTGCCGCTGATCCTGGTTTTAAGCGCGCCGTCGATATAAAAGCTGAGATAATCATAGTTCGCCTCGGAGGAGACTTTCCAGTAAAAAGCCAGTTCGCCGGGGCCGGTGACGGTGGTTTGCAGATATGAATTCTGGAGGTCAGCGACGGGCCCGCTCCGCGCGGCGCTTCCCCCGTACAGGGAGACGGCCGATTGCCCCGCCCAGTCCGCGCTGCCGCCGGTGGCCCAGGCGAACGCGGGGGCGTCAAGCGCCTCCGCCAGGGAGGGCGGCGAGGGGGAAGAGGTCCTGGCGGAAAACCGGTTCAGCAAAAAGGCGCTGTTGATCTCAGAGGAGATCTTTACTTCGAAATAATACGTGGTGTCGGGCGAGAGCCCGGAAAAGGCCGTGGCTCCGGCGGTCAGAGGAAAAGAGGAGAGTATCGCCGAGTAGGCCGCGTCCGCCGCCAGGACGGCGGTATAAACCGCCCCGGTGACCGGCGTCCAGCCCGCCGTGATACTCAGAGAGCTGACCTGAACGGCCGCCGGAGACAGCGGCGTAGTAGGGCGCCACTCGACTTTATCCAGCCAGCCCGCATCCGAGCCTATGGCCACATAGTCGTCTTTGGCGTACTCCCACTTTATCGTATGCTGGCCGGCGGCCAGGCCGGAGGATATCACCTGCTCCCAGTTTCCGCTGCCGCTTATCCTGGTTTTCAGCGCACCGTCGATATAAAAGCTGAGATAATCATAATTCGCCTCGGAGGAGACCTTCCAGTAGAAAGCCAGTTCGCCGGGCCCCGCGACGGCGGTCTGCAGGTAGGAATTCTGGAGATTTGAAATACTCCCGCTCTTCGCGGCGCTGCCGCCGTAGACGGAGACGGCGGATTGCCCCTCCCAGCGCGCGCCGCCGCCGGTCGTCCAGGCAAGCGCCGGGGCGTCAAGCGCCTCCGCGAGCGGAGGAGGCGTTGTTCGCGCGGAGAGCCGGTTGTGGGCGTAGGCGGCGTCCGGCTCGGTAGAGAGTTTCACTTCGAACCAGTATGTTTCCCCGGATGACAAGCCTGTAAAACTTCTGCTGCTGACCGTTTCCGTTCCGCTTGAGACAGGATTAGAATAATTGGCGGAGGTGGATAAAACCGCTATGTATTGCGCCCCCGGCAAGGAGTTCCAGGTGAAGGTCAGGCTGGAAGTCCCGATAGCGCCGGCCGCCGGCAGGAGCTCTGTCGAGAAGGCAAAATCAAAACCGGTGTTAAAGGTGATTATGCCGGCGGCTTCGCTGATACTGTTCACAAAAACCCCGGTGACAGCCCCGTCGTATTTATTGCTGTTCGGGGCGGTGCCGGGGCCGAAGCTCTTGCCGGCGGAATAAAAATCTCCGGCGTTCGCGCTGCCGCCCTTCTCTATCTCTTCCAGGCCGTCCGCCTCCATAAGGCGCAGCAGCTTATGGGCGGAATATGAATTATCGTACAGGAAATCATAGTTCTGCGCGTCCAGCCTGGCGTCGACGTGCCAGACCAGGAGCCCGTCGGCCGGGTAGGTGCTGTCATTCCCCTCCCTTTTCCTGTTCTGGACCATGAAAAATTCTTCGAAGGGGTTGGAGGCGCTCCCGCCCTTGATAATTTTCACGCTTTCGCCGTAAGCGTCTGAAGGCCTCAGGGTTATCGTCTGTGTTCCGGTATCGTAATAGCCCGGGGTCAGCCAGTCCAGCATGAATTTACTGAAACAGTTATGGTCGCCCCAGTTCCCGTCCATAATATCCAGCTTGCCTACGCCGCCCTTCGGCCCCACGTCGGCGTTGTAATCGTAATAATCGGGAACGCCCAGAGCGTGTCCTGTTTCATGTATCATGACCTTAGGTGAATTATCTTCCCATTGCCATGAATATTGCGATAGTTTCTTGCCGCCGACAGTGAAAGCATGGTCGGAAAACCCGGTGTAATAACCCCACCAGAAACTGGCCCACGGCCCTTTAGGCCCCGTCCAGATTACCGCGAAGTACTCTATCGTGCCGTCCCCGTCATTGTCGTATTGCGCAAAATCGTGCCCCGAAAAAGAAGTCAGCGCCTTTTCGATCAAAGCCTCTCTGCCCGAAGTGCTTTCCGCGACGGCGGACCGCGGGCCCGCATGGTACCAGCCCAGGGTGGCGCCTGAGATATTGAGCTTGCCGTAGGAGGAGCGGGCGTAAAAGTTCTTCAAGCTGTCAAAAGGCGGCACTGCGCTCCCGTCCCCGAATATCATGGAATTAACAGCGGAGGACGAATAAGCGGCTGAATATTCGTCAAAATCTATCAGCAGAATGAACATTTTCCTGTTGCCGGTGGTAGGGAAGCCTTTCCAGGCCGGCGGCGGCGCGAACGAGGCCGCCCGGTCCTTCGTGTAGCCCTGGGACATGAGCCTGATTATTTCCGCCTGCCGCTTCAGCTTCGCCGCCAAGGCCGGGGAGGGGATATTGTTGCCCAGGTCCCTGGCCGCGGCTATTCTGCCGGCGAGCGAGCCGTCTTTTTTGTATTGTTCGAGCTGCCCGCCCTCGGGCGGCTGCAAAGCGAACGCGGCAAAGGCCTGCCCGGCGAACGCGAGGCAGAGAACGATCCTTATGATTTTACGGCGAGAAATAGCCATCTGCCTTAACAGTCGTCCGGTCGCGATTTGAGCTCTTAGTTATGGTGAGTTTGTTTTAGACTTGCCGACGGAGAATTCCCTATATATCATTATAACACAATACCGCGCCGGGGTCTAACGCACGTTCAGGAATATTCCGGCAAAGCCTACACTTTCAAGCCGGCAAGCAGCTTCCTGACAGCGGGCGCCTTCGGGTCATCCGGCGCGACGCGCAGGAATTGCTCGAAGTGGGGCCGGGCCAGGGCCGGGTGGCCGCCCATCAGCAGCAAATGGGCCAAATTGTATCTGGCGGTCGCGTTGAAGTCCTGAAGCTCTATGGCGCGGGTGTAGCAACGCCCGGCTACGTCCGGGCGCGCCAGTCTTTCCGCGACGACCCCCAGGCACGTCCAGGTGTCGGGGTCAGTGGGATCATACTGAAGCGCCTTTTGGAAATTCAACTTCGCCCGTTCAAGATCGCCCTTCTCCATGTAAATAGACCCCAGATTGTAATAGGCGGTCGTAAGGTCCGGGGCAAGCCGCAGCGCCCGGTCGTACTGGCGGATCGCAGGTTCCAGTTCGCCTTTATGCCAGAGCTCATAGCCTAGCTGGGCGATGGATTTGGCCGAGTAAGGGTTGCCGGCGAGCGCGGCCTTGCAGAAACTTTCCTGAAAGGCCCATACCGGGTTTAGTTTTACGGAAATAAAAGAATACCAGGCCAGGACCGCGCAAACGGCGGTCCTTCTGAAGAGCGGCCGCAGGCGGCTCACGGCGAGCGCGGCCAGAACACAAAAAGAGACGGAAGAAGTATAAAGGAAACGATCGGCTCCGAGCGTATCCAGCTTTAAAATAAGGTTGCCAGTAGGCAGCAGGAACAAGACCGCCGTCAGGAACCAGAAAGCGGTGCGCGACCGGGTCTTCCATGCCCGGCACAGGGAATAAGCGAGGAGGGCGGTCCAGCACGCCAGGCACAGCCAGGCCGCCGCGTCCGCCGGCGTAGAATCCGGGATAAGGGGGCGGGCGTAATCGAACTGGATGCGCAGCCCGGTAACCATCGGGACGAGGTAATGTTCAAAGTAGAAACGCGACATCGTGAGCAGCCGCGTTAAGTAGCCGGCCCCGGAGAAATAATCCCGGCCGGCCTGCAGGCCATGGCCCAGAACGGCTTGCCGCAGCAGGAGGTACAGGCCCGCTACTCCCGCCAGCCCGAAGTAAACGCGGCGGCGGGGAGGCAGATGGAACGGAACACGGTACAAGCAGGCATCGGCCGCGGCTAAAAATATCGGGAACAGGATGGCTTGTTCTTTAGATAAAAGAGCGAAAGCGAACGACGCCAGGCCCCAGGCCAGGCGCGGTTTTTGCGGGTCCAGCGCCTTCCAGCTTAACAACATGAAAAACAGGACAAGGAGCTCAGACCTGCCGGAGATATACGCGACCGCCTCGGAATGGACCGGCAGGATAGCGAACAGCGCGGCAGCCGTAAAAGCCGGTTCGACCCCGTAGCTGCGCCGCAACAATATAAAAAGGAGAATAGTGTTCAGGATCTGCAGAAGGAGGTTCCCCAGGTGAAAAGCTCGCGGGGAAAGGCCGAAGATCCGGCAGTTCAGGAAGTATGTCAGCATCAGCGCCGGACGGTACTCTTTGACCGGGGCCGCGCTCCCCATGGAGGCTTCCCAGTAGCCGGTAGTGAGCAGGCGGGGAAGCGCCGACCAGCGCCCCAGGAAGGGGTTGGCTTCTATGATATAGCAGTCGTCGCGGATAAAAGCCGAAACGCCAAGCGTATTTGAATAAACAATGCCGGTCAACAGAACAAGGCTTAAAATCCCCGTCCAGGTCACGCGCTTGAGCGAATGGGCGAGCGTAGTAAATATATTAAATATTTTCATCGCGAGAGCGCGGGCCGGAAAAAAAGGGTCTGCAATAAAATCGCGGGAAGATCATCCTTTACCGTTATAATACAAAAAGTCGGCGCGGGTCGGACCGGCTTGCTAACGCCCGCAGCTCCATCCATATCGCAAGGCCCCTCATATTTCCTAAAATATAGGCGCAGGACCGCGGCGGAAAGGTATTACCGGGGAGATCGCTATGGACAAAAAGAAAGTTCTTCTTATCGTGCGCGACGGTTGGGGGATGGCGAAGGCCGACAAATTCAACGCCGTCGACAATGCCCGGACCCCAAATATGCGGCGCTACCTCGGGGAGTACCCCAATACCGTGCTCGAGCCCGCGGGCGAAGCCGTCGGCCTCCCCAAAGGCTACCAGGGCTCCTCCGAGGTAGGCCACCTCAACATGGGCGCCGGCCGCATCGTCATACAGGAACTCAAGCGCATCATGGATATGATAGAGGACGGCACTTTTTTCAAAATGCCCGCCCTGAAGGCCGCCCTCGACAACGCCGTCGCGAACGGCTCCGCCCTCCACCTGATGGGCCTGGTCCAGGATGAAGGCGTTCACGCCCACCAGGACCATATGTACGCCATCATGCGCGAGGCGAAGAAACTGGGGATAAAGAAGGTCTGGCTTCACTTTTTCGCCGACGGCCGCGACACTCCCCCGCGCTCCGCCCTCAGCTTTCTCAAAATGCTGGAGGAAGTGATCAAAGAAGTCGGCATAGCCTCCATCGGAACCATAATGGGGCGATACTACGCCATGGACCGCGGCGAAAAATGGAAGCTCACCGATCAGACCTATAACACCATCACCAAAGCCGAAGGCGCAAGAGCGGAGAGCGCCGAAGCCGCCCTCAACGACGCCTACGCGGCGCTCAAGAACCCCAACGGCCTGCCCATAGTGGACGAGTACATCCCGCCCACCGTCATAGCCGGCTACCCCGGAGTGAAGGATGGCGACTCGGTCATACACTTCAACTTCCGCCAGGACCGCGCCATCCAGCTCACCAAAGCCTTCGTCGAGGACAATTATCCGGGCAGCCGCTGGCGGAAGCTGAATATCGTTTACTGCGGGCTTACCCGCTACTACGACGAGTTCAAGTTCAGCGCCCTCCCCCCCATGGACGAGGGCGGCGGCATGGAGAACCTGCTCGGCCAGATAATCTCCGCGAGCGGCCTCAGGCAGCTGCGCCTCGCCGAGACGCAGAAATTCAAGCATGTCACTTCTTTTTTCAACGGCAAGCGCACCGAGCCCTACAGGAACGAGGACCAGGTGGAAATAAAAGGCACCTGGGACCCGTCAAGCTTCGGCGAGCACCCAGAGATGAACGCCCCCGAGGTCTGCGAAAGGGCGCTTAAAGAGCTAGCCGCCGGGGAATACGATTTCATCGTCGTAAATTTCGCGAACTGCGACATGGTGGGGCATACCGGCATCTACGAGGCCACGGTGAAGGCCGTGGAAATAGTCGATCTCTCCGTGGGCAGGCTGGTGGACGAGGCCCTGAAGCATGATTATACCGTGATGGTCACCTCCGACCACGGCAACGCCGAGGAGATGTGGGACTACAGGATAAACATGCCCAAGACCGCCCACACCACCAACCCGGTGGAGTTCATTTACATCGCCAGGGAGGTCTCCGGCGTGAAGCTGCGCCCGCACGGCATTCTTTCCGATATCGCCCCGACGGTGCTGAAGGTGCTGGGCCTTGAGCAGCCGGCGGACATGACTTCGAAGTCGCTGATAGCTTAAATGTTCATAAAGTTAAAAGTCCACCCCGACTCGCGGCGGGACAAGCTCGTAAAGAAGGCCCCCGACGCCTATGAGATCTGGACCAAGTCCCCGCCCTCGCGGGGCCTGGCCAACGCCTCGGCCATCCGCCAGCTCTCGCTGGCGCTGGGCATAGAGGCAAAAAAGATAATGCTGATAAAAGGCGCCGCCTCCCCCGCCAAAATAGTAAAGATCATCTGCCCCGAAATAAAGAAATAACTTTGGAAACAAAAACCACAAGCCCCCGGCAGGGCTGGCCGGGGCATTACCCTGCTCACCCGGGAAGAGGAAACCCTTGCGTCGGTTTCCCCCCGCCTTGGGAAATTATGGCGGGGCCCCCTTTCCGCAACGGGTGCTCAGGGCAACGCCCCGGCCAGCCCCCCACAATAAGTTTCGTCAATTAAGTTCCCTGTGGAGGGGTGGCAAGGGTATGGGTTCGGCGGGCCCTCACGGAGGCCTGAGCTTGCGTAAGCGCGAAGGCCGAGTGAGGAGGGCGGCCACGGTGTGGCCGACCCGGTGCCCGCCGGGCCCATACCCTTGCCAGGCCCCCTCGCAGCTTTCCTCTTCGATACTAAGTATAGATTTCCCCGCGCGACTTACTGTATAATTCTTATTATGATAGATCGTAAAACCGCGCGGCTGCTGACCCTGGCCGGCATGATAGTTTTCGTCTCCACTATCGCCGTGCTGCTGGCGCGCCAGTTCAACCTGGGCCCCGTGCGCCCCGCGCCGGACTTCCGCACCTTCGGCCCCCCGACCGCCCCCGTTCAGATCTACGAATACACCGACTTCGCCTGCCCCGCCTGCCGCCACGCCGCGGTAAAAATAGACGAGATGATGAAGATCTACGGCCCCGGCCTCCGCGTCAGCTTTAAACATTACCCCCTGATGAACATCCACCCCTGGTCGCTGCACGCCGCCGCCTACGCCGACTGCGCCGGCGCGCAAGGCAAGTTCAAGGAATACGCGGGGCTGCTGTTTGAAAATCAGGGAACTTGGGCCCAGTCCAAGGAAAAACCGAAGGACTTCGAGATCTACGCCGCGCGGCTCAAACTGGACTGGCCGGAAATGCAGGCCTGCGCGGACGCGCCGGAAACGGTAAAGCGCCTGAAGCTCGATATCGCCGAGGCCGACATGAAAGGCGTAAACGCCACGCCCACCTTCTTTATCAACGGCAAGCGGGCCGTAGGCGGCGGCCAGCTGGTGGACCAGGCCAGAAAATTCGACAATTTACTCGGGAGAGCGGCAAAACAATGAACGGCAAAACAGAAACCAAAGAACTGATCGGCTTCCTGGCGCGGCTGGCCGTCGCCGGGGTGTTCATTTACGCCGGCCTGCTGAAAGCCCTGGCCCCGGCCGAGGAATTCGGCTACGCCATAGAGAGCTACGGGGTGCTGAACTCCCAACTCTCCCTCTGGTCGGCTTATATAGTGCCCTGGCTTGAAATTTACGCCGGGCTCCTGCTGGCGGCCGGGGTCTTTACGCGCCTCAGCGCCCTGTTCACCGGCGCCATGCTTATATTTTTCGAAGTGATGCTGGGCCAGGCCTGGCTGAGAAAACTGCCCGTAACCTCCTGCGGCTGCTTCGGCAGTTCCGGCGGCAACTCCCTAACGCGGGAGTTCCTGCAGAATCTTATCTTCCTGGCGCTGGCCTGGGCCGCCTTCAAATACGGCGGCCGCTGGTCCGCCGACAAAGCGGTTGAAACGCTATGAGACGTCTTCTTCTGATAACGGCACTGACCGCCGCGGCGGCGGCGCTTGCCGCTTTCAGGCCCTATAGCCAGGGCGGGCACGCAAAAGCCGCCTGGATGACGGTCTCCGCCATAAAGACCGGCCAGGAGTATTACCTCGAGGTGGCGCAGGACGGCCAGGCCGTAATGCGCGAGGAAACCTCAAAAAGCCTGCTGACGCGGCGCGGCAGCATAAAGCCGCAGCTGGTAAAGGATTTCTTCCGCGAAATCGAGAACTCCGAAATAATAAACTCCCAGAACGTCAAGCGGAGCAAGATGGTGTTCTACCGCGGCGACATGCTTAAGATCTCCGCCTATTTAAGCGGCGAGCTTACCCGTACCGAGGCCCCGCTCAATAATTTCGGCGAAGCCTTCTCCTACGCCTTCGACGAGGTTAAAAAAGCGGTAGCCGTCCTGCCGCAGGAAACGAAAGTGCTCTTCTTCCTGCGCGCCGAGACGGTGGAGGGCGAAGCGCTGGAATCTTTCCGGGCGAAGGTCGCGGTGGAAGGGGAAGTGAAGAATATAGAGACCGACGACCTGAAAACGGTAAAGCTGCTGATGGCCGCCGTAAAAGAGCCTTACCGCCTGGTGCCTATCGAGACGCCGGAGGCGCTTAAGGAGCTGCAGGATTTTATTTCCAGCCGCCAGCTTTACGGCCTGCGCACCCTTTTTTACGTGCCCAGCACGCGCGGCACCTTTAAATGCCAGCTGCTGGAAGCCGTGAAGAAGCAGGCCGCCGCCCCGGCGAAACCGCCCCCGCCCGCCGGGAAGGGGAAACGGCTATAAAGTTTGAATCTTAAACCGGGCTTTTTTTGTTAGAATAATCTTATGCCAGAAGAACCCAGAATAAAAGTGACGGCGGTTGACGACGACGAAACCATACTCGAAATTTACGAGACGGGCCTCGCCGCGGCCGGCTATGAGGTGCGCGGCTTCGTGGACCCCAAAAAAGCCCGGGAGTTCTTCGCCTCGGCCGGGCCGCAGGAGCTGCCCGACGTGATACTTATGGATATCATAATGCCCGGCATAGACGGCATAAGCCTCATGGGCGACATCCGCAACCGGGACGCCGCGGCCCACATCCCGATAATAGCCGTCAGCGGCCTGAACGACGCCGCCACGCTTAACGACGCGCTGCTCTTCGGGGCCATGGACTATATAGTTAAGCCTTTTAGCCAGGACGCCCTGGTGGCCAAGATAAAAAAAGCCGCGGAGCTCTCGCGCAGGCGGGCGTCCAGGCCGTGACCCGGCGGAGAATTGATTTCAGGGCCGCCCAATTTGCAGGCGGCCCTTCTTATTTATAATAATATAAAGGTACGCGGCACCGCGCGGCGGGGAGCGGAGAACAATTTACGCAAGGAATCAGGAATTATGATAAAAACGCTGAAAACCGTATTTACGCAAAAAACCCACGACGGGACCACCGAAAGGCTGCTGCAGCTGGCCTTGGGCTACTTCGCCACCTACATCGTCACCGGCATAGCGCCCAAATACTTCCTGAACACGGCGCCTGGCTACCCGGCCATGAACGACGTGAGCTACATGGTCTACTCTACGGCCCTCTCCAGCGTTTTCTGCGTGTTCCTGGTCGTGATCTGGAAATGGTACAAGTTCCAGTCTCAGGAAAAGATAACGGTGCTGGGCGTGACCTTTCCAAAAGAGTTCCTCTACATAATCCCTTCCGGCGTCTGCACCGCTGTGGTCATCCCCACCACCACGCTGATGTATCTGCTGCCCATCTCGGTGATGGTGGCCATGATAATCATGCGGGCCAGCATCATAGTGGTGAGCCGCATCGTGGACTCCGTGCAGATCTATCAGGGCATACTTAAGAAGAAAGTTTATTGGGAAGAGAACGTGGCCGTGGTCTTCGCCCTGCTGGCGGTGGCCCTGCAGTTGCTGAACTTCAAAGGCGCTACCGCCGCCGTGCAGGCCAGCGGCAATTACGCGGAATTCTTCGCCCAGCTGTTCGTGTTCGACGCCAAGAACTTCGCCTTCTTCACCAACGCGGCGGCCATGACCATCCTGACCAGCTACATCATCGCCTACGCCATCCGCATCTATATAATGAACTACTTCAAGAACACCCGGGCCAAAGGCGTATCCTACGACAACAAGGGTTTCTTCGCCGTTGAGCAGATCTCAGCCAGCAGCACCATGCTGATCGTAACCCTCCTCGTGGTATTCTTCATGAAGCCGGACCTGACCAACGCCAAGGACTTCGTGTTAAACTTCCAGAACGCCTTCAGCGTCCCCCACGAGCAGTGGTGGAAGGCCGCCGTAGCGGGCATACCTTACGGCATCGGGGCCTTCTTCTCCGTGTTCCTGTTCATGTTCAAGGGCAGAACGGCCACCTTCGCCGGCCTGGTGAACCGCCTGACCTCGCTGATAGCCGGCACCATCGCCACCCTGCTGGTCTTCCTGCTTATGGCCCAGAAACCCCCGAAGACGGAAGACTGGGTGGGCCTGGTGATCATCTTCATCGCCCTCTGGTTCCTGGGCAAGTCCGAAAAGAGGCGCGCCCACGAGCTGGCCGTGGCGCACGAGGTGGAGCCGGAAAAAGACAGCGAGATAAAATAACCGGAGCTGAAAATGAAAAAGACCAAGAACGGCAAAGTGAATATCTGTATAGTGGGCGCGGGCTACGTGGGCCTCGTCAGCGGGGCCTGCCTGGCCGAGGTCGGCCACCGGGTGGTCTGCGTGGACAGCGACCCCGCCAAGATAAAAATGCTCGAGAAGGGCGTAATGCCCATCTACGAGGACGACCTGGAGCGCGTAGTTAAAAAGAACGTGAAGGCCGGGCGCCTGCACTTCGCCAATTCCATCAAGGACGGCATGCACCACGGCGGCCACCGCGCCGAGGCCGTGTTCATCGCCGTGGGCACCCCGCCCCGCGAGGACGGCTCCGCCGACCTTTCGGCCATAGAAAAAGTTTCCGAAGAAGTGGCGAAGAACATGACCGACTATACGGTGATAGTCGAAAAATCCACCGTGCCTGTGGCCACCTGCGACTGGATAAACAAGACGGTGAAGCGCCACAACAAGCACCACCTGCCTTTCGACGTGGCCTCCAACCCGGAGTTCCTGCGCGAAGGCACCGCCGTGTGGGACTTCCTGGAGCCCGACCGCGTAGTCGTGGGAGTCTCCACGAAGCAGGCCGAGGAGCTGATGCGCCGCGTCTATAAGCCCATAAAGGGCCCCCTGGTCATCACCAGCGTGAAGAGCGCCGAGCTTATCAAGCACGCCTCCAATTCCTTCCTGTCCACCAAGATCTCCTTCATCAACGCGGTGGCGAACGTCTGCGAGAAGACCGGCGCCAACGTCGAAGACGTGGCCCGCGGCATGGGCCTCGACAAGCGCATAGGTCCCGCCTTCCTGAAGGCCGGCATCGGCTTCGGCGGCTTCTGTTTCCCCAAAGACCTGGAGGCCTTCTACTGGCTGAGCTCGCAGGTCGGCTACGACTTCGCCCTGCTTAAGACCGTGAAGGATATCAACGAGGGGCAGAAGATGTGGCTGATAAAGAAACTTGAAGAGGAGCTCTGGAACCTCGAAGGCAAGACCATCGCGCTGCTGGGCCTGGCCTTCAAGCCGGAGACCGACGACATGCGCTTCGCCCCGTCCATAGACATAGTGCGGGAGCTGCTCAAGCGCGGCGCCAAAGTGCGCGGCTACGACCCCGTCTCGCAGGAGAACGCGAAGAAGACCATAAAGGGCATCTATTTCGCCAGGGACGCCTACGACTGCGCCAAAGACGCCGACTGCGTCTGCCTGGTGACCGAGTGGAAAGAATTCGCGAAGCTCGACCAGAAGAAGCTGCTGGCCATCGTGAAACACCAGATAATAGTGGACGGCCGCAACCTCTACGACCCCCCAAAAATGCGGGAGCTGGGCTGGACGTATAAATCCGTCGGAAGACCGTAAGAAGAGTCCGGAGTCGGGAATCGGGAGTCGGGAATCCCTGATATTTGAGTAACCCGCGGCGGCCAGGGGGGCCGGGTTAGCAAAAGCCCGTCGGAGGGAGAGGCTTGCGTAAGCGCCGAGCCCGAGACCGGCAGGCGCGCGCACGGTGTGCGCGACGCCGATTTTGCGTTCCGGCCCCCCTGGCCGCCGCGAGAGCAGGTTTCGCAAAATGGAGATTTGATTATGAGAATACTAGTCACCGGCGCGGCGGGCTTTCTGGGCAGCCATCTTTCGCGCTACCTGCTGGGGAAGGGCCATTCCGTAATAGGTATAGACAACTTCATCACCGGCAGCATAGACAATATCCAGGACCTGTTCAAAAGCCAGAAGTTCGAATTCACCAAGTACGACGTAACCAATTACCTGCACGTCCCCGGCAAGCTGGACGCGGTGCTGCACTTCGCCAGCCCCGCCAGCCCGATAGACTATCTCAAGTTCCCCATCCCCACCCTGAAGGTAGGCGCGCTGGGCACACATAAAGCTTTAGGGCTCGCCAAAGAAAAAAAGGCCATCTTCATGATAGCCTCCACCTCCGAAGTTTACGGCGACCCCCTGATAAACCCCCAGCACGAAGGCTACTGGGGCAACGTCAACCCTATCGGCCCGCGCGGCGTTTACGACGAAGCCAAGCGCTACGCCGAGGCCCTGACCATGGCCTACCACCGCTACCACGGCATGCAGGTGCGGCTGCTGCGCATCTTCAACACCTACGGCCCGAATATGCGCCTGAAGGACGGGCGCGCGGTGCCAAACTTCATGACGCAGGCGCTGAAAGGCAAGCCGATAACGGTTTACGGCGACGGGTCCCAGACCCGCAGCCTCTGCTATGTCTCGGACCTGATAGACGGCATCTACCGCCTGCTGATAAGCAAAGAGAACGGCCCCGTCAACATCGGCAACCCGCACGAAGTCTCCCTTCTGGAACTGGCCGAGTCGGTAAAAAGACTGACCGGAAGCAAGTCCAAAATAGTTTTCCGCCCCCTCCCCGAGGACGACCCCAAAGTACGCCGCCCCGACATAACCAAGGCCAAGAAGATCCTGAAATGGCAGCCCAGGATCGGCCTTGAAGAAGGCCTGAAAAAAACCATCGCCTATTACAAGCCCCGGGTTTGACTTTATGCGCGTCCTTATCGCCGAAGACGAAAAGAAAATAGCCGATTTCATAAAACGCGGCCTTAAAGAAGAGGGCTACGCCGCGGACACCGTCCACAACGGCAACGAAGCCCTGGTCCTGGCCGAAGAAAACCCCTACGACCTGCTGCTTCTCGACGTGATGCTGCCCGGCCTCGACGGCGTCACCGTCTGCTCGCGCCTGCGCGCCTCCGGCTTCACCGCGCCCATACTGATGCTTACGGCGAAAGACCGGGTGGAGGACAAGGTAAAAGGCCTCGACGCCGGGGCCAACGATTACCTTACTAAACCGTTCGCTTTCGAAGAACTGCTGGCCCGCATACGCGCCCTGCTGCGGACGAAGCCCGCCGAAGCCGCGGCCCTGCTGACGGCGGGAGACATCGAACTGGACCTGCCGGCGCACAAAGCCCGCCTCGCCGGCAAAGCGCTGGACCTGAGCGCCAAAGAATTCTCCCTGCTGGAATACCTGGTGCGCAACAAGGGCAAGACCGTGACCCGCACCATGATAGCCGAGCATGTGTGGGACATAAATTTCGATACCGGGACCAACGTCATTGACGTCTACATAAACTACCTGCGGCGCAAGCTCGAGAAAAGCCCGGCTAAAAAGATCATACATACCGTCAGGGGCAAGGGTTACCTGCTTAAAAGCTGATGTTTAACTCCGTCAGATTCCGCATAACCCTGTGGTACGCAGCGACGCTGGCCGTCACGCTCACCCTTTTCAGCATTTTGGTGTACAACAGCCTGGAGAAAAGCCTCGACGAGAACCTGGACCAGCTGCTGGCGGTCCGGGCGGAAGGCGTGGCGGACGCGCTGGAGACCTACCTGGAGACCGAGCGCATAGAGGTGGGGCGGGTCTCGGCCGCCGCGGCTAAAGGCGGGGCCTTCTACAAGATCGCCCCTGAGCTGGTGCGCCTGCACACGGAGGATCCCAATCAGGCCGCGGTAGAGCTGAGGATACTGGACGCTTCGGGGATGGAACTGGAAAGTTCCCGCGGGGCGTCCGGAGCCCCCGATCTGCCGGAGCGCACGCTTAGGGACGCCCTTAAAGGCAACGCCGCCTATGACACGATAAAGATCGAAGGCGGGGACCGGGCCGAAAATATTTACCGCTCCTACGCCACCCCGGCCTCGGGCACGGGCGGGGCCGTATATATAGTGCAGGCGTACCGCTCCACCTACCACACGCAGTTCGCGCTGCGCAACCTCCGCAACATGATGGCCGCCCTGGTGCCGCTGATAGTGCTGTTCACCGGGGCCTTCGGCATGTTCTTCGCGCGCGTGGCGCTGCGCCCGGTGGCGAATATGGCGAGGACCATCCGCCAGATAACCGCCCGGAACCTGAGCCTGCGCCTGACGCCGCCGCGCGGCCGCGACGAGATAAGGGAGCTTGCCGACCTGTTCAACGCCATGCTGACGCGCCTGGAGGATTCGTTCCTGTCCGAGAGGCGCTTCATCCAGGACGTCTCGCATGAACTAAAAACCCCGCTGACCATCCTAAAAGGCGAGCTGGAAGTCGCCCTGAAAAAGGCGCGCTCCGCCGGCGAATACGCGGCTATCCTGCAGAGCAACCTGGAAGAGACGGAGAAGATGTCGCGCATTGTCGGCGACCTGCTCACGCTGGCCCGCTTCGACAACCGGGAGGTAAAACTCGAGCGCGCCCCCGTAAACCTGCCGGCCCTGCTTGAGATCTCGGTCCAAAGCCTGTCGGGCATGGCGCAGAAGAACGGCGTCACGATCCGGCTGTCCGCCGGCGCGGACATCCCCGAACCGGAGGGCGACCAGAGCCAGTTGGGCCGGCTTTTCCTGAACCTCTTGGACAACGCCGTCAAATACAGCGCCTCCGGAGGCGAGGTAAGGGCGGAAGTCTTCTCCGCGGCAGGCCGCCCGGCGGTTAAAGTTTCGGACACCGGCGCGGGAATAGCCGCCGCGGACCTGCCGCATATTTTCAAGCGCTTCTACCGCGCGGATTCCTCCCGCAGCTCGTCCGGCTTCGGCCTGGGCCTTGCGATAGCTAAATCCATCGCCGAAGCCCACGGCGCCGAGATTAAAGCCGAAAGCCGCCCCGGCGATGGCTCCGCCTTCACCGTAGTTTTTCCCGCAAGAATAACGAAGCCGCGGGATGCCTAACATTAAAATCTTTTAATGTTGTTTTAAGGCCGCTCTAATAAGGGTCCTGCTACACTATGAGCATAGAAGTCAATCTTTTGGAGGAGACCTAAAATGAAAAAGTACATACTTGCAGCAATAACTCTCGCAGCTTTCAGCGGAATGAGCTTCGCCCAGCAGCCCCCGGCTGCCGCCCCCGCGGCCGCCCCGGCCAAGATGGCAAAGCCCGCCGCGAAGCACGCGAAGGTGGTAGTTGAGAACTTCGCCGGCGACATCAGCGCCATCGACGCCGCCACGAACGAGATCACCGTAAAAGACGCCAAGGGCGTCGAGAAGAAATTCGCCGTTGAAGCCGCCAAACTGGCCGGCCTCACCCAGGGCGAGAAAGTGAAAGTCACCGTGAAAGACGGCAAAGTCTCCGTGAAGGCCATACAGAAGCACGAAGGCAAGCACGAGGGCAAGAAAGCCGAAGCCAAGAAACCCGAAGCGGGCAAATAAAGGCTCAAAGCAGGCATTAGCTAAGGCCGCCCGGGTAAAACCGGGCGGCTTTTTTATAATTTAAAAGTTTCAGGATTACACGGGGACCTGCCGCAAAAAAAGCCGCCCGCTTCAGGCGGACGGCTTTTTACGCGTTTAAGGCGGAACCTTTAAGGCTGGTTCATCCAGGTCACGAATTCGTCCCACAGGGATACTTTGGCCCACTGCAGGTCGGAATAGCCGGCGGCAAGACCGCCGTCGGGGAAATAGGCCGCTATCCCCTTGGAAGGCGAGTAGTCGACGGGGCCGTTCCAGTAGCCGCCCGGATCGTTATTGGTGCGGTTATGCAGGACCAGCTCCGAGGTGATGAAGGCCAGCAGCGCCTGCCCCTTCGCCTTAACCCCGTCGCTTTTGGTCTCGGCCAGCACCAGCCGCACGAAGTCGCCAAGGTCCTTGTTCTCCGCCACCGCGTATTTCACCGCGCCGTCGCGGGCTTTCTTTGCCAGCGCTTTGTCCCCGGACGCCGTCATAGCCGCGGTGAACTCGTTGGTAAGGGTCACCAGCCTGATAAGGGAAGCGGATCTCACCACGCTCTGGGTAGAGCCCGCGTTCTGCGCCTGATAGTGGTCGCTGTAGGCGTCGACCGCCGTCCTGGCCAGCTCAAGAGCGCCCATGGCGGGGTTCGCGGCCACGGGGGTCAGGAAGGTATTGTAGGTATAGCCGTCGCCGGGCTCGGTTTCCTCGGAGCCTACGATATATTCCGCGTAATCTTTTATTTCGTAATCCACCTCGGGCATCTGCATCAGGCAGGCGTCCGAGCCGTACACGTCCACCTTGCCCATTTCCTTCAAGGCCAGGCCCAGCTGCGGGGTATTTATGTGGTTGCCGGACTGCTCGTCGTAGGAGATGCCCTTGGTCACGGGGCGCTGGCCGCCTTTGCTCCAGCCTGAGCCGTGGTTCCAGACTATCATCATGTATTTTTTAGCGGGATACTTTTCTTTCGCCCATTTGCCGAAAGCCGCCAGATTCTTATAATCGCCCATGTCGATCATGCCCAGGTCTTCCACCACTTTGGAGCTGACCTTCTTTACGTCGTTGTCTTTGGTCATCAGATAGCGGCGCACGCCTTTCCAGTCGCCGTCCGAAGTGTCATAGCCGTCTATGCGGCCCGCTTCCACCACGATGTTCAGTTTGGCGCTGGAGCCGACCAGCTCCATCTCATTTAGGTCCTTCATCAGGAAGGGCTCCAGGTCGTTCTTGCCGTTGCCGAAAACCATTATAGTCCATTCGGCCGGGGCTTTCCTGCCCAGCAGCCAGTCGAATACCCCTTTCTCCTGGGAGGGCTCGGGGATCGCGGCATCCATCTTAGCGATCTCATCCTTAATATTAAAGCCGCCCTTGTCAAAATTCACTTCAGCCGCGGCCAGGGAAGCGAACAGGGAAACAGCCACTGCCGACAGGGATATTTTGCGTATCATGGATTCCTCCGGGACTTTCGAAGCGTTGCGTTTCATATATACAGTGTACCCCGCTATTAGCATTTATCAAGGGACCGAGGACCCAGCCCGGCCTGGGCCTAAAGGTCCGGACCGGGGCAAAAAGAAGGGCCGGCTGCTGCCAGCCGGCCCTTCGTTCAGCGAACCGATCGCTTTATTTGGTGTACCAGTTGATGAACTCGTCCCACTGAGCGGCTTTGGCCCAGGCCAGTTCGTTGTAGGAAGCATTCGCGTAGTTGGGCATATATATCGCCAGGCCCTTGGAGTCGCTATAGTTGGCGTTCACGCGGTTGTGCATGATCAGCGAGCCGGTCAGGTAGTCCTGCAGCGCTTTCGCCGCGGTCTTGACGTTCGCATCCGCAGTGGAGGCGCCGTAGAGGCTCAGGAAGTGCCACAGGTCTTTGTTCTCGGCATAGGCATAGGACTGGGCGTTGCCGAGGGCCGTTTTAACCAGGGCTGTCTCGGTGGTGGCCATGGCGGCGGCCACGAAGTTATTAATTACGGGCACAAGGCCGTTCATAGCGGAGGCGTTCACAAGGCTCTGGGTGTGGTCCTGGGTGCCGTAATGGTCGGCATAGGCGTCCACGGCCAGTTTGCCGAGTTCGGCGCCGTCCATGGTCGGCTTAGCCACGAGGGGGCCGAGCAGCAGGTTATAGGTATAACCATCGCCGGGTTCGGTCTCTTCTGAGCCTACGATATAGTCCACGTAGTCTTTTATTTCGTAGTTAACTTCAGGCATCTGCATGAGGCAGGCGTCCGAGCCGTAAACGTCGACTTTGCCGATGGCCTTCATAGCCAGGCCCAGCTGGGGGGTGGTTATGTGGTTGCCGGTCTCGTCGTCGTAGGAGATGCCGCGGGTGGCATCGAGGCCGCGGGACTTTATCCAGCCGGCGCCGTGATTCCAGACTACCAGCATATATTTCTTGGCGGGGTAGGTGGTCTTGGCCCAGTTGGTGAAGTCGACGAGGTGTTTATAATCGCCCATGTCCACTTTGCCGAGGTCGGCGAGCACGGGGGAGGTTATCTTATTGATATCATTGTCTTTCTTCACAAGGTAGCGGCGGGCGGTCTTCCAGTCGCCGTCGGCGTTGGAGTAGCCGGCTATGCGGCCTATCTCGACAACCACGTTGACCTTGTCGGTGGAGCCTATCATCTCCATCTCGTTCATATCTTTGAGGGCATAGGGCTCGAGGTTGTTCTTGCCGTTCACGAAGACCATTATGGTCCACTCTTTATCAGCCTTAGCCAGGTTTACCTTCTCCGCGATCGGAGCGGGCTGGGGAATGCTCAGTTCGAGATTGGCTATTTCCTGCTGAAGGGTGGTGTTCTTGGGGGTGTCAAAAGAAATTTCGGCTGACACCAGGGTAGAGACTGCGGCGATTATTGCGAGTGCTGCGGTTGCTTTCCTTAACATTACTTCCTCCCGTGCTGCGTTTAGTCTGGAAGCCCTAGGCTTGCCTTTATAGTTTATGCTCTTCATTGATTATAATCAAGACCAAAGGGCCTAGTCAAGTAAAAGTCTTTGGGCCTATTGCTTTTTGGGCCTAAAGACCTATGGACTTGTCAATGCCTCATTGGAGAAAGGCCCAGAGCCAGCCCAAAAACGGACAAAACTATTTTTGGGGACAAAACAGGGGTTCAGACTAAAGGACCTATGCCATAGGCCTATTGGCCGCGCTGAGCGTTAAACTTTTTCTATCGCCGCTATCAGCTCGTCGGGGGTGAACGGCTTCCGCAAGAAATCCGCTTCCGAGCCTATCTCGGCCAGGATCTCCTCCACTTTATCCGCGTAGCCGGAGATAAGAATTATCCTGAGCCCGGGAAATCTGCGGTGCGCCTCCCTGGCAAGCCCCGCCCCTCCCAGACCGGGCATGACGATATCGCTGACGATCAGGTCCAACGGGGCGCCGCCACCGTCCAGCAGCGTTAAAGCCTCGAGCCCGCTGCCGGCTTCCACGACCTCATAGCCCGACATCACCAGCACCCTGCCGACGAATCTGCGGAAAGCAGCGTCATCCTCCGCAAGCAGGACCCTTCTTCTCTGTTCACCGGGAAACGGTTTTTTCATGGCAGTCATCGCCGGCCTCCCTGACAAGCGGCAGATAGATCTTGAACAGGGACCCCCTCCCGGGGCTGCTTTCCACCTGTATCTCGCCGCCGCTCTGTTTAATTATGCCGAAAACGGTCGGAAACCTTAACCCGCTGCCCGGATTATTAGTCACAAAAAAAGGCTCGAAGATCCTGCCCCTTACGGCTTCGTCCATTCCTGGTCCGGCGTCCCTCACGAACAGCCCGGCGCAGTTGCCCGGAGGAATCCCCCCGACCGCAGAGGTCAGCCGCAGGGCGCGCGTGCTGATAAAAATATCCCCCCCGGCCGGCATGGCTTCGCGGGCGGCTATCACCAGGTTAAACACCGCCTGCTCCAGCTGGCCGGGGTCTATGCGAACCAGCCCCAGCTTCCGGTCCAGGTCAAATACCAGCCGGAACTGCTCGCCGATTATCCGCTCGAGCATGCTCCCGGCGGCGTCGATTATGGCGTTAACGCTGACCACCCTTGGCTCCAGCAGCTGGGTGCGGCTGAACGCCATCAGCTGGCGTATCAGCCTGGCGGCGCGGCCGGAGGCTTTTGTTATCTCCGCTATGTCGCACTGGCGCGCGTCCCCTTCGGGAAGGCTCTGCCTGAGAAAATCCGCGTAGCCCATGATGGGCCCGAGCAGATTGTTCAGATCGTGCGCCACCCCGCCGGAAAGGCGGCCGATAATGTCCAGCTTCTGCGCCTCGAAAAGGCGCTCCTGGCTCTCCCGCAGCTTCTCCTCCGCCTGCTTGCGGCCGGTAATATCCGCGGCTATGCCGTCGAAAAGCGCCTCCCCATCTTCGCCCCGGCGAAAAACCGACCGGTCCCGCAGCCAGAGCCAGGCCCCGGCCGCGGTCCTGATCCTGTATTCAACGTCTATGAACTTTCCCCCGGCAGCCCCGCCGGACAGACTATTTACGCGCGGCAGGTCTTCCGGATGCACGCTCTCCCTCCAGAAGAAAGGATTTTCGAGCAGAAAGGCGGCTGGGTAACCAAGCACGGCTTCGACCCTGGGAGAGCAGTAGAGGATCCCCCTGCGGGCCGAGGCGGAGTAAACTATATCCGGGGTATTCTCCACCAGCCGCCGGTACATATCCTCGCTTCTGGCCAGGTTTCCGAGGGCCTCCTCAAGCTGCAGGCTCTTGTCCTGCAGCTTCCGCGACAGGATCTCGACATAAACCCTGTCCAGCCGCCAATCCCCCGCCGAAGGCGCTTCGCCCGGCTCCTCCAGGCTCCCGCTCTTCCCGAGCTCCGCCATGACGGCGTCTTTCAGGTCCTGCAAAGCAACCGGCTTCCTTATGAATCTGGCCGCGCCGAGCTTCTTGGCCAGCTCTTCCTCGTCGTTTTCGGCGCGGGTGGCGGTATAAAGGATGACAGGGATCTTTTTAAGCAGCAGATCTTCCTTCACTCTGCGGCAGAACATGAACCCGTCCATCTCCGGCATCATTATGTCGGAAATTATCAGGTCGGGAGGGTTAAGCCTGGCTTTTACCAAAGCCTCGGCCCCGTTCCCGGCGCTTTCGACGCTGCAGCCCCAGCCGGACATGGCCGTCTCGAACAGCAGTCTGGCGTCCGTATCGTCTTCAGCGATAAGTATCTTCATAGTTGCCCGCTTGCGCGGGAAAGCCAGGGAGGCCGTTAAAATCCGCAGGTTTTATTTATATATTGTTTCTTCTCCGCCGGGGTCAGGTCCCGGCGCCTGTCCAGCAGGTAGGCGCTGCCCCCCCCTGCGGCGCGGCTTTTCAGGAAGCCCGTTATTTCCGAAGCTATCTCTACGGCCTTGGCGTAATGGTCGAGCCGCCTTTTTAAAGAGCTCGCGATCCCCACCGAAAGGCTGGCCGCCGGGACCGCCGGCACCACGGGACCAGCGGCGGTGGTGAACAGGAGCGCCGCCGCCCTGTCAAAGCCTTCCGCCACGGCGCGGGCCACCCCCTCCGCCCTTTCCGGCGAAGTTATCGCAACAAAGTCGTCGCAGCCGCTGTGGCCGGCGAAGTCGTCCGCAAGACCGCCTTCCGCCAGCGCCCCCAGGATTATTCCGGCGGTAGCGAGCAGCATCTCATCGCCGAGCTCGTAGCCGCCGCCCTCGTTAACGGCCCTGAAGTTGTCGATATCAATGCGCATGAAAGCGAAGGGGATCCCCTGCATTATGCGCCGCTTGACCTCCTCCTCTATCATCGGGCTGCCGGGAAGGCGGGTAAGCGCGTCCGCCGACAGTGCCCGCCTGTTCCGGCACAGATGACGCTCCACCCGGGCCGCCAGCTCCTCCATATCGAACGGCTTCGTCACATAGTCGTCGGCGCCCAGCTCGAAAGTGATCATCTTCTCCAGGATATCGGCGTTCCCGGTAAGCATTATCACCGGTATCGTCCTCGTCTGTATCCCGCGGCGGAGTTCCAACAGCACTTCCCTCCCGCCTTTCCTCGGCATGTCCAGGTCCAGCAGGATCAGCTCGGGCCTTTCCGCCCGAGCCAGCCTCAGCGCCTCTACGCCGTCGCGGGCGCCGGAAAACCGGCAATTCCTTGCCGTCAGGAACCGGCCGAGCATCCCTCTCAGTCTGTTCTCATCCTCGGCTACCAGCACCAGCTTTTCTTTTGTTGTGTTCATAGAACCTCTTTTCCGTGCTGAGACGACCGGCGCTGGTTAAAGTATACTCCTCCCGCATAAGATATATTTCAGTACCGCCTCAATTTTCCCTCAATTCGGCGGATAACTTATCTGCCGGATGGCGCGATGGAGATAGACATCAATGATAGAAAAAGAAAACCTTAACACACCTGATTGCTGCTGCGCCGCCGCGGGCCCCGGGAACGGGAGCGCCGGCTGCAAAACCGAGCTTTCAGCCGCCAGGGCGGAAAAGGAATTTTTGGGCAAAGCGCGCGATCAGGCCGTGAAGCAGCTGGACGACTTTATGGCGCTGATGCAGTTCTCTAACGGGCTGGCGAAGAACGCGATGGAGCTGCGCTCGAGGACCGAGCAGATCAAGAACGCCAAGGCCCTGCTCCGAGAGAAGAACCAGATACAGAAATACCTGGACGTGGCCGGAGTGATCCTGCTGGTGCTGGACACCGCGGGCGCCATCTCCCTGATAAACCGCAAAGGGTGCGAGATCCTTGAAAAGCCCCGGGAGGACATCCTCGGCCGGAACTGGTTCGCCGGCTTTATTCCCGAGAGGAACCGGGAAGCCGCCTGCGAGGCCTTCAGACGCCTGATGGACAGCGGCAGCTTCGAAGCGGAAAGCGCGGAGTCGCCGCTGCTGCGCGCTTCGGGAGCGGAGCGCTCCATACTGTGGAACAATGTGGTCCTCAGGGACGAGAAAGACGCCGTCTGCGGCCTTATCCTTTCCGGAGAGGACATAACCGAGCGCAAGCACCTGGAGGCGCAGTTCATCCAGTCCCAGAAGATGGAGGCGGTAGGCAGGCTCGCGGGCGGCATCGCGCACGATTTCAACAACCTGATAGGCGTGATCCTCGGCTACAGCTCCTTCCTGCTGGAAACCGTCACCAACGACGAGAATATCCGCGCCGATATAAACGAGATACAGAAGGCCGGCGAAAGGGCGGCGTCGCTTACCCGGCAGCTGCTCGCCTTCAGCCGCAAGCAGCCGCTCCAGCCCAGGGTCCTGCGCCTGGACCGGCTGGTGTACGACATGGAGAAATTCCTGCGCCGCATAATCGGCGAGGACATAGTGCTGGTGACCCGCGCGAAGGAGAACCTGGCCGACATTAAGGCGGACCCCGGCCAGGTGGAGCAGGTTATAATGAATCTGGTAGTGAACGCGCGCGACGCCATGCCCGGCGGCGGGACCCTGACCATAAACACCGGCAGCACGGCGCTGGGCGATTCCTGCCGCAGCGTCTCGTCTGAGGCCAGGCCCGGGAATTTCATCACACTCACTATTACGGACACCGGGGCGGGGATGACCCGCGAAGTCCTCAGCCACGTCTTCGAGCCCTTCTACACCACCAAAGAGCTGGGGAAAGGCACCGGGCTGGGCCTGTCCACGGTGTACGGCATAATCCGCCAGCACGACGGGTTTATCACCGTCGGCAGCGAGTACGGCAAAGGCACCACCTTCACCATCTACCTGCCCGCCTTCTCTTTCGAAGAGGCCATCCAGGCCGGCGTCGATGCGGGCGCACAGGACCGCCATGTCCGGCGGCTTCGAGATATAATCGTCGGCTCCGGCATTAAAAGCTTCCACGATCTCGGAGGTCTTGTTCTTAGAGGTCAGGACAATAACGTAGGTATAGGAATCTTTCAGCTTTGTTTTAATATTCCGGCACACGTCCACTCCGTCCAGGCCGGGCATATTCCAGTCCAGCAGCGCCAGGTCGAAGGACCTGTCGCGCTGCAGCAGCTCCCAGGCCGACTGCCCGTCGGGCACGGCAGTTATGTCGTAGCCCCTTTTTCCCAGAAAAGCAGTCAAAGTGCTGCGGGAGGCCAGGTCATCTTCTGCGATTAAAATTTTCATAACTGTCCTTGCGGCCGCCGGGCAGTTACCGTTTTTCCTGGATCTCCAGCTTATAGCCGTAGCCGGTCACGGTGACCAGCCTGGAGGCTGCGGCCGGACCCAGTTTGCGTCTGAGCTGGGAGATGTGCACCTCCACCGTGTGGGGGTCGTTATAATCGGCGGTGTCGTAGCCCCAGACATTTTCAAGCAGGAAAGCGGTGCTCAGCACCCGGCCGGCCTTGTTGATGAGCAGGTCGAGCAGGTCGAATTCCTTCCGGGTCAGCTTTAGCAGCTTCCCGCCCGCGCGCGCCGTCCGCCCCTCGCGGTCGAGCTCCAGCCCGAGAGCCGGCAGGCAGCGCGCCGCGCTTCTGCCCGGCCCGCTGTTCCTCAGGGCGGTGCGGATCTTTGCCAGCATCACGGGCAGAGAGAAAGGTTTCAGCAGATAATCGTCCGCGCCGCCCTCGTAGCCGGACAGGATATCAGACTCTTTCACCCGCTGCCCGGACATTATAAGGAAAGGTATGCCGCAGAGGGCTGCGTCCCCTTTTACCGCGCGGCAGAAAGCCGGGCCGTCGAGGCCGGGCATATCGGCGTCGGAGAGGATAAGGTCGGGATGTCCCTCCCGCGCCAGCATCAGCGCGTCGGAAGCGTTGTCGGAGGCTATGGTCGCGAAGGCGTGCCCGTCCAGATAGCGCCGGAGCACCTGTACCATATTGCGCTCGTCGTCCACCACAAGGATCTTTTGCGGCATAAGCAGTCTTCCCGCCCTGAGAACTGATCTTTTTATTTAACGCGCCCGGCGGCGGCTTTCAGGCCGGGAGCGAGCTCGGCCATCAGCTTGGAGAACCTGTTGTTCGAAGAATCATCGACAGCCTCGGCGAACATTATTTCCAGTCTTTTCACGGCGTTATCCCAGCCGAACCGGGCCGCGGTCTGGATCCCCGCCTCCGTAAGCGCGAAGCACAGCGCCGGGCTTTCCGCGAGCCGCAGCAGCGCCAGGCCCATAGCCTGCGGGTTTTTTGAAGGCGCGGTCAGCGCGTTCTTACCGTCGAAAGCGTAGTCCTCGGTGCCGATAGGCGTGGAGACGACCGCCGTGCCGGTGGCCATGGCCTCCAGCGGCGGCAGCGGAAAAGATTCGAACCAGGACGTCACCAGGCAGACGTGGCAGCCTGAATACAGGCGGGCGAGCTCGCTGCCGAAGATTTTCCCGTGGAACTCGATCTCCAGCCCTTCCACCGGGTCGGGCCGGCCGCCGAAAATCACCCATTTCACCTTCCTGCCGCTCCCGGCCGCGACTATCTTCATGGCTGTGACCGCGTCCTTCCAGCCTTTGTGCGGCGCGGCGGAATGGCAGCTGATGACCCGGAACTCCCCGGCGCGGTCATATTTATCTGCGTGCTCGGCGAACGGCCTGAAGATACGGGTGTCTATCCCGGGGCATAGCAGCTTGCACGGCCGGCCGGTAAGCTCGCTTACGCGCTTCGCTATCCAGGTTGAATTGGCCATGGGGCGCAGCGGCAGGAAATAGGTCATGCGGGCCAGCTTCTGCAGGCAGGAGTTGTAGGAGAACAGCTCCTCGTAGGCCTGGATGTGATAGAAGGACAGCGTCCGGTCCATCAGGTGAAAGGCGGCGTTGGCCGTGAAATTGTGGGTGGCGACGGTGATGTCCGACGGCGGCCAGTGCTTAAGCAGGCCCTCCGTCAGGGAGGAAGTGACCAGCGAGGAGATGGCGAGGGGCCCGGAATCTATCCCGAGCTTGGTGCGGGCCATGTCGTCGACCGCCGCCAGGTCCATATCCGCGAAAAGCTCGCCCGAGACGCTTTCAAAAGCGGGATCGTTCCTGCGGGAATTTATAAGCGCCGCCATGCCCGGCTGCCACTGAATGCGGCCGCCGGGGGTGACAAGGAAAACCTCATGATCGCGCATGGAGAGCCGCTCCATGAACTGGTAGATGACCTGGCTTCCGCCCGTGAAACCCAGATCCGGCAAGAGGTAGCTTATTCTCATAATTTTCCTTCTGCTGGCGCCCGCGGACAGCCATTTTACTATCCGCCGCGCGGCGTTATACCTTTACCCGCTTCCGCCCGCCTGAAGAGCCGGCCCGCTCTCCGGCTCACACTTCCGGCCGCTTTATTACTTCCTTAATAGCCGTAAGCATATTGTGTATGGTGTAGGGCTTCTGCAGGAATTTCAACCCTTTCTGCTGTATGGCCGGCCACTGCGACTTCTCGTTTATATAGCCGCTGTTGAAAATTATCTTCAGCGTGGGCTTAAGCGCGAGCAGCTCCTCGGCCAGCTGCACCCCGGTCTTGTCGGGCAGGACCACGTCCGTGAAGACCAGGTGGAAATTCCCCTTCTCTTTGCGGAAGATCTCCAGGGTTTCTTTCACGCTGCCGGCGGCGAACACCGTATAGCCGTTCTCCCGCAGCACCCTGCCCACGAACTTCCGGAGGGCCTCTTCGTCTTCCACCAGCAGTATCCTCTCGCCGTTGCCGCCTATTTTGCGCACGACCGGCGCCAGCCCGGCCTCGGCGGCCGGCGCGGTCTCCGCCGCCAGCACCGGCAGATAAACCTCAAAAATAGTGCCCGCTTCCGGCTCGCTCTTGGCCGTGATCCAGCCGCCGTGCTGCCTGACTATGCCGTAGATCGCCGGCAGCGCGAGCGTGGCTCCCCGCCGCTCTCCGGAGGCCGGGGCATAGGGCTCGAAGATCCTTTCCAGGCTTTCGCTGTCCATGGCCTTGCCCGTGCCGCTGACGCTGAGCTGTATAAAGGAGCCGGGCGCGGCTCCGGGAACGCCCTTGCAGTACTCCGGGCCCACGTCGGCCGCCCTGGTGCTCACCGTAAGCGTGCCGCCGGGCGGGATCATATCGCAGACATTCATGGTCAGCCCTATCAGCACCTGTTCCAGCTGCACCAGGTCCGCTTTTAAAGCCGGGAGCCCCTCCGCCATATCGGAAACGCCCCTGATATCGTCGCGCATGAGCTGGCGCATCATCGTCTGCATGCCGGAGAAAACGGAGTTGAGATCGAGGAGCTGCGGCTGATAAGCTTGCTTCTTGCTGAACACCAGCAGCTGGCGGGTCAGGACCACCGCTTTTTCCGCCGCCTTGTAAATTTCATTCAGATCCTCGCGCAGCGGATCTTCCGCTCCCATATTGCCCAGCATCAGCGTGCTGTAGCCCAGCACCGAGCTGAGCAAATTGTGAAAATCGTGCGCCAGCCCGCCGGCCAGCCTGCCCACCGATTCCATTCTCTTCTCGCTGCTCAGCCTGCTCTCGGCTTTTTTTGTTTCGGTGATGTCCACCAGCACGCCGGTTATCCGCAGCGGCTTCCCGTCCTGCTTGACCTCCAGGCTCTGCTTATCCAGGAACCAGCGGTACGCTCCGTTGGCTTTGAGCCAGCGGTATTCGCACTCAAAGTGCCCGGCGGCCAGCAAGGCCGGCAGCCGCTGAGAAATGATCTTCAGGTCTTCGGGATTTACTTTAGCCGACCAAAGCAGCGGGTTGCGCGAAAAATCCTCTTTTTTGTAGCCGGAAACCGCCTCTATATCGCCCTCCACTCCGGACCAGGCGCCTTTCTCGTCGGCCTCGCAGAAATAGACCATAGCGGGAAGCCGCGGAGAAACGCTTTTGCCGGCGGCGAGCGCCCCCGACACGGCCTGGACGAGCTTCTCCAGGGGAGCTTTTGAAAGATAGCCGGCGGCGCGGTCTTTGAACAATTCGACCAGTTCCTCTTCCCCGCAGCCTTCCGCTATGACCACGCAGGGCGTCTCGGGAAAGGTTTCCCCCGCCGCCTTAAGGGCCGCTTTCCCGTCCCAGGACTTCAGTCCGTAATCGAGGATGATCAGGTCCGGCGCCGGCGCCGCGGCCAGGCTTTTAAACTCCTCCGGGGTAGCGGCCGTGGAGCAGGAAAAATCCAGCCCCGCGCCGCGCAGGCGCGCCGCCGCCCCGGCTGAATACTCCGCGGCGTCTGTAGCTATGATAAAGTTTAGTTTCATTCTTTTAGCACCCTTTTATGACTTGCTCCGGGGTCTGCCACACTGGTTATCCGCAGAATTCCCCCCCGCCTTTGCTCAAGAAATACTCATTTTTTTCTCAAGCCAGGCTCCGCGCGCCGCTACTTAACCCTTGCGACCGCAAAAACCCCCTGTACGGCGCCGCGGGAATCGCGGTACAGCGACGCGTTGAAGGATACCGGTATTTTACGCTGCCGCGCGTCCAGCAGGTTCATTTCATACCCGCGCACCTCCCCTTTGGTAAAAGTGCGCTCCACTCCCTGCCGCGCCTTCTCCGGCTCGTCGAAGAAGGCTTTGAACGCGGCGCCGATAAGCCCTTCGCGCGGCACGCCCGTCAGTTCGCAGGCGGCCTTATTAACGTCGGTGATAACCCCGTCCCGGCTGATGGTGACCATCAGGTCCATGCAGCATTCTATCAGGCCCCTGGCGTAGTTCTTCGCGTCCTCCAGGTCCTGGATCAGCTTGCGCCTTTCGCGGATGTCGCGGGCGGCCGCAAAAATGCCCTGCGCCACCCCCTCCGCGTCCCGGTAAACCGTCGCGTTAAAGGAGACGGGGATAATTTCCCCGTTGATATCGCGCAGATCAAGCTCATAAGCGCGCACGCTGTCGTCCCTGAAGGTGACAGCCACCCCGCGCTGCGCTTTATCCGCGTCCGCGAACAGGTCTTTGAATAAAGAGCCGGTCAGGCTTACCCGGCTGCGCCCCGTGATCTTCACCAGCTCCTCGTTCACGTCCGTGATCGCCCCGTCGTGGTCTATCACCATCAGCGCGTCCAGGCTGGCCTCCAGCAGGCCGCGGGCGTAAGTGCGCGAATGGCTGACGTCGGAAAAAACGGCCGCCGACACCGGGCTGACGCAGACGAGCGAGCCGTGCACGAGGCCGTCGCTGCGGTCGCGGAACACCACACCGTTAAGCAGCACCGGCAGGGTCGTCTCGTCCGGGAGCCGCAGCCTCTGGGGAGAGGCCGTCTCCTTGCCGTGGGAGAGGCAGGACGTAAGGCTGGCGGCCACCCGGTCATGGTTAACAAAGAACGAGGAGAACGGCCTGCCTATCAGCGCGGCGCGGTCCCGCTTGAAGAGCCCGGCGGCCGCCTCGTTGGCATCGGTCACTACGCCGTCCTCGTTTACGGTGATAAGCGGGGAGTTGATGCTTCCCAGGAGCCCTGAGGTATAGTGGTGGGCGTAGTGCACCTCGTCTTTTTTCTCTACCGACAGCGGCGCGGGCCGGCCCGCGGTGGAGCGCAGCCGCTCCCGCATGATATAGCTCATCAGCGCGTCCACATTGTCTTTGGAGGGGAAGGCCCAGTCCCAGCGCCCCGGCACGAACAGCACCTCGTGTATCACAAAAGCGCCGTCATCGTCTCTCTTTTCCTCGGAGGCCAGCCCGGCTATCCGCTCTATCGTCTCGCGGCAGTCGACCAGCGCGCCTTTGCCGAAGCCGGTGCAGTAGGGCTTTACGGTCAGCATAGGCCCGAAGCGGGGGCTGTTGTAGATCCAGTAGGGGAACCATTTGCAGACCAGGTACCTCTCGTCGTGCTTGGCGCAGGTGTTCTCCCCGGTCAGGAAAAGACAGGGTTCATAGGTGAGCTGCCCCACCTTGCGCGCGTACCGGCAGCACTCGCCGCAGCGCTGGCACTCAAAGCGCGTCTTTCCCGGGATCACAAAATGGCTTTTGGTGAGGATGCCGAGTATCGCGGGGTCCTCCTCGAAGATGCCCAGGCGCTTAAGGCCTTCCGCCCGCTGCGTAGCCTCGAGATTATTATAAGCCTCCAGATCCGCCAGAGAAAGCCCCCCCCCGCCTTCGCGCGCGGCGGGCGGCAGCCCGGCGGGCGCGCTCACTCTGAGTTCCTCATGCTTCTTTCTATTTCTCTTAGACATTATATCCCCCCATTCCAAACCGCAATTTTCCGGCCGCGGCAAAGCGCGGCATTATCTATTAAAGATATCCGCTGTTTCCCGCAAAAACCTTAGCCCGCAAAGCATACCTCGCAGCCCAAAGCGCGGCCGCTTAATTTGTAATTGATTTCAAACTATCTGGCTCCCCGTGGGTAAATACCCGGTAGTTGGATATAAAACTGCGCTAGCCGGAGGTAAAACAGCCGCGGGCCGGGCATGGGGTTGCCCTGGAGCCGCTTTGGGGAGGGGGGCCCCGCTTCGGGGGGAACCGCGCAACGGTTCCTGCGCGGCGGAATGGGCAACCCCATGACCGGCCTTGTCACCGGGCTAAACCCAAAAGCCCGTTAAGCGAAGCGCAGGGCTTCTTTTATGGTGTTCGCGTGGATGCGGACGGTCTCGGAAAATTTTTTAGCGTAGCCGCCGCTCAGCACCAGCGCCGCCGGCACGCGGCGGGCGCGGCAGGCGCCGAAAACTAAAGCGTCGCGCCTCCTGATGCCGCCCATCGTAAGCCCCAGCCCGCCCAGCAGGTCGCGCCGGTAGACGTCGGCCCCGGCGACATACACGGCGAAATCGGGCCTGAAGCCGTCCAGAGCGCGGGGCAGCTCGCGCCCGAGCGCGGCCAGATAGGCCGCATCCCCGGTGCCGGGACGCAGCTCTATATCGAGCGAACTTTTTTCTTTCTTCACCGGGTAGAGCTCCGCCCCGTGCATCGAGAAGGTGAAAACCCGCCTGTCGCCCCTGAAGATGGAGGCGGTGCCGTTCCCCTGGTGGGCGTCCAGGTCTATCACCAAAGCGCGCTTGATAAGCCGCTCTTTAAAAAGTTTTTTCACCGCGACGGCGATATCGTTCAAAAGGCAGAAACCCTCGCCGTGGTCACCGAACGCGTGATGGGCGCCGCCGCCGCAGTTTATGCCTATGCCGCTCTCAAGCGCCAGGCGCGCCGCCAGGATAGTGCCGCCGACGTTCATTAAATGCGCCCGCGCCACGCCGCGGGTTATCCGCAATTCGGCCCGGGCCCCGTCCTCCGCGCTGAATTTAAACCTCAGGTTTTTATCGGCCCAGACCGGGCTGTGCGCCAGCAGCAAGTCCGCCTTAGACGGGGCCGCCGGCGAGAGTATGTCTTTTTTTAAGACCGCTCCCTCTTTCAAAAGCAGCTCCAGCGCGGCCTCGAATTTGTCCGACCTGAAAACGTGTCCCGGCGTCCTCGCCGTGTAGTATTTAGAAAAAACTATTTTCATCAGATGAAGATCAGGGCCAGCAGGAAGGCCGAAATTATAAGGAGGGCCGCCCAGGCCGGCCAGTCGCCGGAAAACGGGAAGGCGGCCTGCTCCGCGTAGACCGGCGCCGCCGCCGAAAGGACCGTCCGCTCGTTGAGCGCGGTTCTTGCCAGCACCCTGCCCCAGGGGTCTATCACCGCGGAAATGCCGTTGTTGGCGGCGCGCGCGACCGTGCGCCTGTTCTCTACCGCCCTGAAAATATTGGCGATGAAATGCTGGTAGGGCGCCGCCGTATCCAGGTACCAGCCGTCGTTGGTGATGTTGACGAAAACCCCGGCCCCGCCGCGGGTGTCTCCGGCAAAGAGATATGGAAAGACGGATTCGTAGCAGATGGCGGTCCCTATTTTAGTTTCTTTAAACTCCGGCAGCTTCTGCTCTTCCTCCCCGGGAACGAACTCCCCGAGCGCGGCCACCGGCCGGATGTATTTACCGAGGAACTCCCTGAACGGCACATACTCTCCGAACGGCACCAGCTGGCGCTTGTCATAGGAGGCAGTGATGTTCCCTTTCTCGTCCAGCAGAAAAGCGGAGACGCGCCGCCCGCCGCCTTTTGAAACCGAGCCGACAAAGCTGCCGGCGGCGGCCCCGGAAGAGACGGCCGCCTTAAGCCAGGCGTAACACTCCTGCTCGTCTATCCAGCAGGGCAGAGCGTTCTCCGGCCACACCACCAGGTCGGCGCCCCGCGCTCCGGCCAGCAGGCCTTCGATATTTGTCTTTATATTCCCGGCCTCGGCGGCGTCCCACTTGGCGTAAAGATCTATGGAGGGCTGCAGCAGCGCGGTCCTGAAAGTTTTCACCGGCACGGCGGCCTCGGCCCGCTTAAGCTCCTGCCGCCCGAACAGCCAGATGCCGGCGAAGACCAGCGCCGCCGGGCTGAAGCGCAGAATTTTTTTATATACCGGCGCCTCCAGCGCGAAAAGCGAGCCCAGCAGCGCCCCGCTGAAACATACCGCCGCGCTCAAGCCGTAAACCCCCGTGACCGAGGCGAGCTGAATAAGCGGCGTGCAGTTCCACTGAGTATAGCCCAGCATGAACCAGGGGAACCAGACCGCCTTAAAGCTCAGATAAACCTTGCCGTATTCCAGCAGCAGCCAGCCCAGCGCGAACAGATAAGGCCAGACCTTAACCCCCGTCTTCTTGAACATGAAACCGTAGACGGAAATCAAAGCGAACTCGGAAGAAAGCGCCAGGCTCAGCAGCACAAGCCCCAGCGCCGAAACGCCCGGATTCACCCCCCCGGCGCGCATAGTGGGATAGATCCAGTAAAGTATCCCCAGGTAAAAAATAAAACCGCACGCCGCCCCGCCGGCCGCCGCGGCTTTAAACGTCCTGGATCTCAGTATGTAGAAAGAAAGCGGCGCCAGCGCGACCCAGGCCAGCCACCCCTGGTTGAATTTAGGATAACTCAGTATAAGCAGCAGCGCCGTAAGAACCGGCAAAAGCACAGGAGGAAATTTTTTCAACATCCTATAATTCTTCCGTAAATCCCCTAGATTAATTCTGCGGCCTGAAGGGGGAACCGGGTTAGCAAAACCCCGCCGGAGCCCGACGCTTGCGTAGCGCGGAGGGCGAGGCAGGGAAGGGCGGCCACGGTGTGGCCGACCCTGTTTTTGCGTTCCGGTTCCCTCTTCAGGCCTGTCCTACCCCACCCCGTGGCACTTCTTATACTTCTTCCCCGAACCGCAGGGACAGGGATCGTTGCGGCCCACCTTGAGATTGGCGAATTTAGAGACCGGCTTGGGAGCCTCCGCCTGGGGCCTAGCCTGAGTTTCCTCGGGCGCCCCCTCCACGGCCACCGGCCGCGCCACCGGGCGCGGGGGCAGCTGAATACGGAAAACATATTCCACCATCTGGTCGCGCACGCGGGCCAGCATGGTCTCAAACAGAGAATAAGACTCCTTCTGATACTCGATCAGCGGGTCCTTCTGCCCGTAAGCGCGCAGGCCCACGCCCTTCTTGAGATGGTCCAGCTCGAAAAGATGGTTCTTCCAGATATGGTCCATTATCTGCAGCAGCAGCACGCGCTGCAGCTCGGCGAAGTCCACGTTGCGCTCCGCGAAATCCGCAAAGCGCGCCGCGTAGGCCGCGTCCACGCGCTTCATCACCTCGTCCTGCAGGACGGGCCTGACAAGGCCGTGCACCTCGTCCGGCGTGTACACCATTTCGAAGCCGGCCGTCTTCTTCAGATAAATGTTAAGCGCCTCCAGGTTCCACAGCTGCGCGGCCTGCTCCAGCGGGGCGTTCAGGTCCAGCTGCTCCTCGAAAGCCTCGTGGATCATGCGCTTCACGCGGTCGGCCACGCCGATGCCGTCGAGAATTATATTGCGCAGCTCGTAGATCGCCAGCCGCTGCTTGTTCATCACGTTGTCGTAATCGAGCAGCTGCTTGCGGGCGTCGAAATTCATGCCCTCCACGCGCTTCTGCGCGCCCTCTATCTGGCGGCTGACCAGCGAGGATTCTATGACCTCGCCTTCCTCCATCCCCAGCTTCTCCATAATGGCCGAGATGCGCTCGGAACCGAACAGCCGCATCAGCTCGTCCTCGAGAGAAACATAGAACACGGAGGAGCCGGGGTCGCCCTGGCGGGCGCAGCGGCCGCGCAGCTGGTTGTCTATGCGGCGGCTTTCATGGCGCTCGGTGCCCATCACGTGCAGACCGCCCACATCGTTGACGTAATTATGCTCGCCCTCTTCGGGCGGCGTACCGCCCAGTATGATATCGGTACCGCGGCCGGCCATATTGGTGGCTATCGTGACCTGGCCCTTCCGGCCCGCCTGCGCGATGATCTGTGCTTCCATCTCGTGGTACTTGGCGTTCAGCACCTGGTGCGGGATGCCCTTGGTCCGCAGCATGGTGGCGAATTTTTCGGATTTTTCTATGGAGCGGGTGCCCACCAGCATCGGCTGCCCTTTCCGCCAGCGCTCGTCTATCTCGGCCACGATGGCGTTGTTCTTCTCCCGCTCGGTGCGGTAGATGCGGTCCGGCGAGTCCTTGCGCACCATGGGCCGGTTCGGCGGGATCTCCACCACATCCAGCTTGTAGATCTCCCAGAACTCGTCGGCCTCGGTCATGGCGGTGCCGGTCATACCGGACAGCTTGTTGTAAAGCTTGAAGTAATTCTGGAAAGTGATGGTGGCCAGCGTCTGATTCTCCTCTTTAATGCGGAGGTTTTCCTTGGCCTCGATGGCCTGGTGGAGGCCGTCGGACCAGCGGCGGCCCGGCATCAGGCGGCCGGTGAACTCGTCCACGATCATGATCTCGCCTTCCTTGACCACGTACTCCACGTCCTTGCGGAACAGGTGGTGGGCGCGCAGGCCCTGCGTCAGGTGGTGGGCCCATTCGGAATTCACGTCGTCATAGATATTGCCGACGCCGAGTATTTTTTCGGCCTTGTGCACGCCTTCCTCGGTAAGCGTGGCGGTGTGGCTCTTCTCGTCCACGATGGCGTCGTGGCCCTTGCCCAGGTCCACGCCGTCGCGCTTGGCCTCTATCTCCTCTTTCTCGGTGATGAAGCGCACGTTCAGGAGCGGGATCACGCGGTTGACGATGTAATATTTATCGGTGGATTCCTCGGCCGGGCCGGAGATGATGAGGGGGGTGCGGGCCTCGTCCACGAGTATCGAGTCGACCTCGTCCACCACGGCGTAGTTGCGGTGGCGCATCACGCGCTCTTCCTTCTCCATCACCATATTGTCGCGCAGATAGTCGAAGCCGACCTCGTTGTTGGTGATATAGGTGATGTCGCGGTTGTACATCTCGCGGCGCTCCTCGTTCTTCATGTCGTGCTGCACGGAGCCGACGGTGAGCCCGAGGAATTCGTGGACGGGACCCATCCACTGGCTGTCGCGCTTGGCCAGGTAGTCGTTGACGGTGACCACGTGCACGCCTTTGCCGGTGAGGGCGTTGAGGTAGCAGGGCAGCGTGGCCACCAGGGTCTTGCCTTCGCCGGTGCGCATTTCGGCTATCTTGCCGCGGTGCAGCACTATGCCGCCGATGAGCTGCACGTCGTAATGGCGCATTTTCAGCACGCGCTTGGAAGCCTCGCGCACGCAGGCGAAAGCCTCGGGCAGCAGGCCGTCGAGCGTTTCGCCTTTGGCGAGCCTTTCCCTGAACGCGGGGGTTTTGGCCTTCAGCTCCTCGTCGGACAGCTTTGAAATTCCCTCTTCGAGCGCGTTTATCTGGTCGACCACCGGCTGCACGGTCTTGAGCGAGCGCTCGCTTTTTGAGCCGATAATGGATTCCACGAGTTTTTTAAGCATAGTATTCATATTAAACAACTTTTAAACACATTTATAAAGCCGACCGCAGGGGGGCGCGTGAGGTTAAAGCGTGCAGCCCCGCCCGTATATTCATTTTTCCTCCCGCGGTTTCCATTGACAATACAACCGACAACCGTTATGATTTAATGTCGGAACAGAAGGACACGGAGGTTTACAATGAACCGCAGAACCCACATTTTATCCGCCGCCGCGCTGCTGTGCTGCGCCCTGGCCCTGCCGGCCGCCGCGCAGGAGCAGCCCTCCCCCCAAAAGGCCGCGGCGCCGGAGCAGTCCGCCGCGAAGCCGGCGCTGCCGCCCACGCCCGAACAGCTGGAACTTTCAAAGCTCACTACGGACAACCAGCTGGTCGACCAGAGGCTGAAGAAAAAGCTGCAGCTGGTAACCGCGGAAAGAGAGGAGCTGAGGGCGCAGTATGAGCTGGAGGTCCAGAAGCAGAAGTCCAAAACTATCGAGCTGGAAGCCGAGCTTGCCCGCACCGCCGCGGAAAATAAGCTGGCCGAGGAAAAGCGCAAGACGGAAATAGCCAGGCTGGAAACCGAGTACCAGAAACTTTCCGCCCAGAACAGACTGGCGGGAGAACAGTCGAAGGCCCTGACCACGGCGCAGGGGGACGAGCTGCAGAAGCTCAGCCTTGAGAACAGGCTGGCCGATGAAAAGAACAAGAAGCTGATGACGGAGCTTGCCCAGCGCATAACCGCGCTCAAGACCGAGAACGACCTGAGAGCCGAACAGCAGCGCATGGACCTGCTGGCGGACAGCAAGGAAAGGAACTCCCTGGACCTGGAAATGAAGCGCCTTGACCTGAGCGAAAAGAAGCTGAAAATAGAGAAACTGGCCGCGGACAGCCGGGCGAGTGAGATCAACAGCGACCTGGACCTGCGCCTGAAAAAAACGGAGTGGAAGAAGCAGAGCAACACGGAGCCGGTTTACGCCGACAGGCCTTTTACCGCCGGAAAACTTGTGATAAGCGACAGGCGCATAGCGCTTAACGGCCCCATCTTCACGGGCGTGGCCGACTACGTCACCGAGCGGATCCACTACTACAACAATATCTCGACGCAGCCTGTCTTCATCGTGATAGACATGAGCCCCGGCGGCTCCGTAATGGAGGGCTACCGCATAGTCAAAGCCATCCAGGGCAGCAAGGCGCCGATAAGCGTGGTGGTAAAATCCTTCGCCGCCAGCATGGCCGCCATCATAACCACCCTGGCCGACAGGTCCTACGTCTACCCCAACGCGATAATACTGCACCACCAGATGTCCACCGGGGTCTGGGGCAACATGACCCGCCTGAAGGAGCAGCTTGAGCTGGCCAAAGAGTGGGAGCGCCGGCTGTGGATCCCCCTCTGCAAAAAAATGGGAATAGCGCCCGAGGAACTGAGAAAGATGATGTACGAGAAAAACTCCGACGGCGATTGGGAGGAATTCGGCGACAAGGCCGTCGACTACAAGTGGGCCACCAGCGTAGTGGACGAAATAGACGAGACCGGAATAGTGAAGAACCCTGACGAAGACCCGCCCGCGCGCGGCATCAGCCGGATGCAGGGCTTCGAGATCAGCGAGAAGACCGACGAGAACGGCCAGCGCTACGTCTCGCTGCCGCGCCTCGCCCCCTTCGACTTCTACTTCATCTACAACCCGGACAGGTATTACAGATAGGCCGGGAGACTGAGTGAAGCTTCGCCTGACCGCCGCCCTGGGCTTTTTGCTCCCGCTCTCCGCGGCGGCCCAACGCGGGCCGCCGAAGCCGGCGGCGGCGCTGGACGTCTCTTTCTCCCGCTCCGCCCCAGAAGGTCTTATTTCCCGGAGGACCGGGCTTTCCGGCGAGGCTGCGCTGGGCTCCGCGGCCGGCTTCAGCCTGCGCGCGTCGGCGGACCTGGCCCATCTGCGCAATATCGAAGGCGGCTATTTCCCCGGAGAGCTTTATAAAGCCGGCTTCGGACTAACCGCCGAAAACAAGAAAATCCGCCTGGCGGTGAATCTTAACTCCAATTCGGACCGCCCCTTTAATTCCCCTTCGGAAACCGACCTCGGCTTCACTTTCTCGAAGACCTTCGCGGAAAGCAAAGGCAGCGCCTGGCTGTGGGGCCTTAACTATTCCACCAGGCGGTCCTTCATGCGCGGCATGCCTATACCTTTCATCACCTACCGCTACACTTCCAGGAATTTCATGTTCGCCCTGCCTTTCCTGGCCCGCTGGCAGGCCTCGAGCACCCTGGCCCTCTCCGCTTCTTACCAGCCCGTAAAATATTTCAAAGCCGGCCTGAACTGGCGCCCGCTGCCCTTTTTCCGCGCCGACCTGGAGGGCGGAATAGCGCTGGAACAGTTCCTGCCCGCCGGGCGCAGCGACAAAAGCCAGGCGCTCTTCTACGAGGCCTCCTATGTTTCGCTCAAACCCTCGCTGGCTTTTTCGCGCGGCTTCGAGCTTACCCCGGCCCTGGGCTGGCAGTTCAGCGGCCTTTATTACACGGGCGCCCGCTACGACGACTACAAAGCAAAAACCCGCCTCCGCGGCGGGCCTGCCCTCGGCCTTGCGGCCAAATATAATTTTTAACTCCCTGTCTTAAAACTTTATCCCTTTTCCCGCAAGGAACTCTTCCACTTTCCGGATAAAATAGTCTACATGCCTCATGCCCAGGTCCTGGTGCACGCCTATATGCAGCCCTTTGTTCCCGATATATTCCGCGTTGGGGAAATCGCCGAGCTTATGTTTAAGAAAAGCGAAGCCCGGACACTGGGTAGGCATTGACGAGAACAAATGCCTCGTCTCTATGCCGTTCTTCTCAAGGTAGACCCCCAGTTCGTTACGCGAGAACGGGGCTTTTTCCCCCAGGATGACGGCGAAAGCGTGCGGGCCTATCTGCTCGTGCTTTTCCTCTTTTATGGTGGTGAGCCAGGGCGCGAACTTCCGGAATTTGGCTATCATCGACAGCAGGTTCTTGCGGCGCTTGGCGATTATTTTTTTATACGTGTCGAGGCTGCCCAGGCCGACCGCCGCCTCGAGTTCGTTCATCTTGCAGGAGTAGCCGATGCGCTCGAAAACGAACCTGATGTCGGAGCCCTCCCCGTAGCTGAACCGCTTCTCGCAAAGGGCGCCGCAGGTGTTCACGACGCAGACCCTGCATTTGCAGGCGCGGCCATGGCTTCTTAAAGAGCGGAGCACTTCGGCGAACTCCGGCCGGTTGGTGGTGACAATACCGCCCTCTATGGTGGTTATGATATGGGCGATATAGAGGCTGTAAGCGGCCATGTCTCCCAGAGTCCCCACGTTCCGGCCCTTGTACACCGCGCCGTGAGCTTCCGCCGCGTCCTCGACGACAAAAAGCTTATGCTTTTTGGCTATCCGGTTTATGGCGTCCATATCGGCCGGCTTGCCCATCAGGTGCACCGGCATGATGGCCCTGGTGCGCGCGGTTATGGCCCGCTCGATCTTCTTCGGATCGATATTCAGCGTATGGCGCTCGACGTCGACGAAGACCGGCTTAAACCCGGCATGCAGCACGGCGTTGCCGGTAGCCACGAAAGAAAGCGCGGGGATGATCACCTCGTCGCCCCTTTTAGCCCCGAAGTCATGCAGCACGGCCAAGGCCAGAATATCGGCGTCCGTCCCGGTGCTTACCGCGACCGCCTCTTTTGCGCCCACAAGCCCGGCGAACCCGGCTTCAAAATCCTTCACCAGCCTGCCGCTCGAGAGCTTGAGCGTGTCCAGGGCTCCGTCTATCAGCCTGCGGGATTTTTTGCTGACGGCGATGGTTCCGAAAGGTATTTTCATTTTATATTTTCTCCCGCTTCCCGGTAGCCTTCCGGAGTGCCTATGTCGAACAGGCGGCTTTCAGTTTCATAGCCGTATACATCGCCGCCGCTTATCAAGGCCGGCAGCAGCTCCCGCTCCATGGAATATCTGGCGCCGGACGGCACGGCGTCCAGAACGGTTTTATCCAGTATATAGATCCCGGCATTTACATAGCCGGCTCCGGCCGCGGCCTTTTCCCTGAAAGATAATATCCTGCCGCCGGGGCCCAGCGCTATGGAGCCGAAGCTTCCGGCGTCGGCGACTTTCACCACGGCCACCGAGGCTCTGCCCCGCCGTGAGGAATGAAATTTCACGAACTCCCGCAGGTCTATTCTGCAGATCGAGTCCCCGTTCATGACCAGGAACGGCGAAGTCTGTATCAAAGAGGAAGCGTTCTTAACCGCCCCGGCGGTGTCCAGCGGCCCGTCCTCGCGGGAAACCACGATCTCGAGGCCCGGGAGAACTCCGGAGAAGTGTTTCTCTATCACGTCGCCCATGTAGCCCGCGCAGAGTATGAACCTTTTAAATCCGAAGCCGGCGGCGTATTCCACCAGCAGTTGAAGGAAAGGCTTGTCGTTAAGCGCGGCCATCGGCTTGGGCCTGTCCGAGACGACGCTTTTGAGCCTCGTCCCTTTGCCGCCGCATAAGATCACCGCGTCCAGCGCGTTCATGGCCGGTAAAAAATTATCGAGCTGCCGGAATTCTCGAATTTGAACGGGACATGCAGCAGTTTTTTAAGCGCCGCCCTTACCTTAGGCTGCGCCTCCGGTTCGGCAAAAAGCAGCATGAACCCGCCTCCGCCGGCGCCCAGGATCTTTCCGCCGAGAGCCCCGCTCTTCAGGGCGGCGGCATAGACCCCGTCTATGACCGGGCTGGTTATTTTATCCGTAAGGCCTCTCTTGATCTTCCAGCTCTCGTGCAGCAGTCTGCCGAACCCGGAAATATCCGCCCGGCTGTTCACGATGTCCACGGCCCGGTCCACCATGCCGCACATCTCAGAAAGCTCTTTGGAACATTTAGGCGTTTTCTTTATCTGCGCCCCGGCAATATCGGACGCAGTGCGGACGATCCCCGTGTAAAAAAGCATCAGGTGGTCCTGCAGCTCCGCTAGCCTGGCGGCGGACAGGGTCAGCGGGCGGACCTGAAGGTGGTTCTTGTCGCCGAAAGTCACGACATTGCACCCGCCGTGGGCGGCAATGACCTGGTCCTGCGAGCCCACATTCTCCTTTAGCAGGTCCTGCTCGACGTGTATGGCGTCGATGGTAAGCTGCGCGGGGGAAACCACCTTCCCCTGGAGGGCGTAGAGGGCGTTGAGCAGCCCGACGGTAAACGAAGAGCTGGAGCCGAGCCCGGAGCGCGCCGGCAGGTCGCCGTCATGATGGATCTCGAGGCCCTCTTTTATACGCATGAACTGCAGGCAGGCCCTGACCGAGGGGTGCCGGATCTCCGAGATCTTCTGCACATCCTCTATCTTCGAATAAACGATCCGGTGCTTGTGTGTAAAAAAAGGCGGCAGCGTCCTGCAGGTGATATAACAATACTTGTCGATAGAGGTGGTAAGCACCTGCCCTTTGTTCTCTTTATACCAGCAGGGGTAATCGGTCCCCCCCCCGAAAAAAGAGATCCGGTACGGCGTCTTGCTTATTATCATGCTTTTTTCCCCGCCTCGTCAGACATTAGAATACTGGTTCCGCCTGATTATGCGGAACCCTTTTACAAGCTCCGCTATTCCTTTTTCCAGGGAGACATCGGGCTTAAAGCCGGTCTTCTCTATTTTGGCGTTGCTGACTATGTAATCGCGTTTGTCCGGGTCCTTGCCGATGGCGGATTCAGAGAAATAAAAATCCGGCAGCTGTTTTTGTATCTCCAGGCACAGTTCCTGCTTGCTCAGGTTCGCGTCGCTCAGTCCGAGGTTGTACATCTCCCCTTTCATCCTGCCGAAATTTTCCATGGCATGCAGAAAGGCCTTAGTGATATCGCGCACGTGTATGAAGTTCCGCTTGAAATGGGCCTCAAAGAGCACTATGAACCTGTCATTGACCGCCCTGTAGGTAAAATCGTTCACCAGCAGGTCCAGCCGCATGCGGGGGCTTACGCCGAAAGCCGTGGCGAGGCGGAAAGAGACGGAGTTCCCGGCGGACAATATTTTTTCTTCCGCCGCGTTCTTAAGCCGGCCATACAGCGAAACCGGCCGCAGCGGCGTCTCTTCCGTGCAGAAGCGGTCCTTTTCGCCCAGGCCGTAGCCGCTGTTGGTGGTCGGGTAGATAAGGCGCTGGTCCTTCGAACGAAATTTAAGGATAACATCCAGGGCGTCCAGTATGACCCCCTTGGCCTCTACGGGGTTCCGGTCGCAGATGGGCGCCCCGGTAAGACAGGCAAGAGGGATTATGTAATCCGCGCCGGCCATGCACTCTTTTACCGCCCGCTCATCGCGGGCGTCCCCCCTCGTTATTTCAAAATCAGGGGAGGAGCAGCACTCCAGCAGGGAATTCTGGCCGAACATGAAATTGTCCAACACCTGCACCCTGAAGCCTTCCCTGAGCAGGGTGGGCACGAGGATGGAGCCTATATAGCCGGCTCCGCCGGTCACCATCACTTTCTGTTTTTTTGCGGTTTTTTTCATTTATCGTTGCCTGCCGCCTTTCCGGGGACGCTGGCGTCCCGGCATGGCCGGCCTCCGTTACGGCGCAAGTCAAGGCTTATACCGTATAATGTTTTTAATAGTATAATTTAATCGCGCACGTTTACAATATCGCCCGGACGAAGGCGCCGCGCTTTCCCGGGCCTATAAACCGCAGACCATGACCGATTTTTTCAAAGATAATAACTTGTTCGTCCTTTATCCGGCCGATGACAGCGGCTTTCCCGCGCGTTTCGACCCGCTTAAGCACTGTTTCAAGTCCGTGCGCCTGCTCAATTACGCGGTGGCCTGCCACACCGAGGGGATAAAGAGCGCCAGGCGGAACATCCTGAACACGGTCGCAAGGGAGAAGATCGACCTGGTGATCTGCTGCGCCTTCGCCAGCGACTACCAGCTTTCCGTGGAGTTCTACGCCTCGCTGCGCGAAAAGACCAAACTGGTCTTCTGGTTCGGCGACGATCCCTCCTACTTCGAAAGTTACGGCCGCTATTACGCCCAGGCGGCCGACGCCGTCATAACCTCGGACCATCTTGTGGCATGCGCCTACAACAGACTGGAGATCCCCGCGCTGGTCTACCAGGAGCTTAACCCGAAAAACCGGGTCTGCCCCGTCAAGATAGAAAAGGATATCGACGTTTGCTTCCTCGGGGACCTGCGCAAGCGCGGCCGGCGAGAATACATCGACTTCCTGAAGAAGGCCGGCATAAAAGTGGCGGTCTACGGGCAGGGAGCGGCCCTAGGCTACCTGCCGGCGGAAAAGATCTCCGAATACCTGTGCCGAAGCAGGATAAACCTAAATTTCAGCCAGATAGGCCTTCTCGACTGGAAGAATTCCGACGAGCCGCTGCTGAACCGCGTGAGGCAGAATACGGGCCGGCCGCGCGAGATAGCCCTCGCCGGGGCGTTCTGCCTTTCGGAGTATTCCCCCTCCCTTGGGGAAATGTTCAAGCCCGGAGTGGAGATAGACTTCTTCCGCGACAAGGCAGAGCTCCTGGAAAAGGTCAGGTTCTACCTGGCCAACCCGGAGAAACGGGAGGAGATGGCGCGGGCGGCACAGGAGTACGCCGTAAAGAATTACCGGGAAGAGGCCTACATCCCTAAAATGCTGGAAGACCTGGCCGACCGGCTGAAAGCCCCCGCCCAGCGCGCCAACAAGCTCTATTTCAGCGATAGTTTCAAGACCCGGGAAATAAACAGCCTGACCTTCTCGATGTGCGTCATGGCGAAGAACCGCAGGCTGAAAGCCGCTTTCGGGACCGTTCCTCTCCTGTTCAAGCACGGACTGGCGCTATTTCTGGCCGGATTCGCCGGCGGCATGGCCAGGGCGCTGCGCGCCCTCCTGGACAAATGAGCACGAATTTAAAGATCGCCAGGGCGTACTCGGTGCTTGTGATCGCGAGCATCCTCGGCCACGCGCTGTCGATGGTGAAAGAGATGATCGGCGCCAGCTATTTCGGCGTCTCCAAGGCCATGGACGCCTTCTACGCGGCCCTGACCGTCCCCAGCCTGATAAACAGCGTCTTCCTCTCCCCCTTCGCGATAATTTTCATACCGATCCTGGTTAAACACAGGGCCAAAGGGATGGGAGAGGCTAACCGCATCATAAGCACGGTCTCCAACATCATCCTGCTCGTTCTTGGCGCGGCCGCCGTCCTCGCTTTCGTGTTCCCCGCCCAGGTTATTAGCCTTTCCTGCCCCGGGCTCGACGAAGGGACCGCGGCGAATGCGGCCAGGATGCTCAGGATAATCAGCGCCGGCATCGTTTTTACCGGGGCCGTGAACATTTTAACCGGCGTCATCAACGCGTTCGAGAATTTTCTGTGGCCGGCGGTCTCCGGCATGTTCATCACGCTTTGCACCATCTTCTTCATGCTGTTCTTCGCCGACAAGTGGGGCGTGTTCGTGCTGGGCTGGGGCCTGCTGGCCGGCACTATCCTGCAGTTCCTGTTTTTGGCGTATTTCGCCGGACGGCAGGGGCTCCGGCATTCCGCCGCGCTGGACACCGACGACCCGGAGATCAGGAAGTCCCTGAACCTGGCGTTCTTTTTCCTGATACTTTCTGGGCTGTGGGGGCTGAACGCGGTGGTCAACCGGTTCATGGCCTCCTGGCTCCCCGGCGGCAGCATAACCGCCTTAGCGTACGCAGACAAATTGGTGCAGGTCCCGACGATAATCTTTTCCGGCGCCATCGCCACCTCCATCTATCCGTTCCTTTCCTCGCAGGTCACCGAGAACCGGATGGAGGACGTGAAGAACACTATTTCGCTCAGCATACGGATGTCGGGCTTCATCTTCATCCCCCTAACCGTAACGATGATGATCCTGGCGAAGCCCGCGATCCAGCTTTTATTCCAGCGCGGCGCGTTCGACGCCTCCGCCACCGAACTGACGTCGGGCATTCTGGTGTACTACTCCCTGCTCCTCCTTTCCAACTACGCTGTGGCGATCATGGCCAGGCTGCTGTTCGCGTTCCAAGACCCGCTGAGCATAATTAAAGTGGCGGTCGCGACCCTGGCCGCGAACGTGGCCCTGAATTTTATTTTAATAAAGGTCATGACCCCGCCGGCCTGCGGCATAGCGCTGGCCACCGCGCTCAGCTCCGTTATCTCGGCCGTGCTCTACTTCATCGTGCTGAAAAAACGTATCTCCAACCTCCACGGGCTGGCCATCTTCGCGTCGCTGTCCAAGATCTCGGTTTTCGCGGTGGTGGCGGGCCTGGCTGTGTTCCTGACCCACGGGACGGTAAGCGGCCTGGTGCAAACTACGGTCCCGGGCCGCGCGGCGGCCCTGGCGGCCGCCGGCTGCGCCGGGCTCATTGTTTTCGTTTTGATCTCCGCTTTCTTCAGGTTGGAGGAGTTCCAGAAGGTCTACCAGCTTTTCCGGACCAAATTCGGCGAGAAACCGGCGGCCTAGCGGCCCCGGCCTTCCACTAATCCCCCAGCAGTTTGCGCTTCAGCTTTATCTTCGTCATCGCTTCCACGTGCTCGCGCGCAACGCGGCCGAATTTTTTTTCTATAGAGGCGAGGTACCGCGGGTTGCTGAAGTAGGAGGTGAAAGCTTCGTCCCTGAACCGCAGGACCTCCGCGGCGGACAGCGTGTCGGTGCTGAGGGGCAGGAACTCATAGCCCTGCTGCGCGTAGCCTATCCAGTTCTCGGGCAGGACGACGCCGTTCCTGAGAGCCTCGCTGTAAAGGTCGGAGCCGGGGGGCGCCATGGCGCAGAAGAAGCTGGGGAACGCGCAGTTCAGCTCGACCGCGAGGTCAAGGGTCTCCTGCATGGTTTCCCGGGTGTCGCCGGGCAGGCCGAAGATAAAATTAGCGCACAGGTCTATGCCCGCCTCGTGGATCTTGCCTACCACGCGGCGGATGCACTCCTTATCGTATTTGCCCTTCTGGGCCTTGGACAGCACGGCCGCGCTGCCGGACTCGATGCCGAGCTTGAACCAGTTGAACCCGGCCTTTTTCAGCAGCTTCAGCTCCGCCATATCCATCGCGTCCACCCGGTCCACCCGGGCGAAGGCGCAGAAATTAAGTTTATATTCCCGCTGCAGCAGCCCCTCGGCTATGGGCAGATAATGCCTGGCGTCGAAAACGTAAAGCTCGTCTATCAGGTTTATGTGCTTGACCCCGTACTGCCGGGCGAGGATATCGAACTGCTTCAGCGCCCAGTCGGGGCTCCAGTAACGGATGCGCCGCTCGCCGAAAGTGGCGTGGATGGCGCAGAAAGAACATTTATAGGGACAGCCCAGGCTGGTGAAGATGGAGGCGTAATGGTTGCGCGTCTCCAGGCTCTGCAGCGTCATCCAGTTGAAGGCCCTGTAGTCCCCGCCGGCCAGCGGCAGCAGATCCCAGGCCACGTCGCTCAGCTCGCCGGTCAGGTCCCCGATATTGGCCCCGCGCGGATTATGGCGGATCGCGCCGCCCTCCCGCCACCACAGGCCCGGGACTTTCTCGTACGGCTGTTTTTTAAGTATCTCCAGCAGGGGGCGGAAGCCCTCCCCCTGTATCACCAGGTCGCAGGCTTCTTCCCGGAGCGTGCGCTCGGGCAGGGCGGAAGGATGCCACCCCGTAAGGATGATCTTTATCGCCGGGTCCAGCTGTTTTAACTGGCGGCAGAGCTCGCCGACGCCGCCCATGATGGGCGCGCAGGTATTGGCCTGCTGGCCGTACACCACGATGGCGGTCATTTCGGCGTTGCGGGCCTGTATCTCGCGGACGGTCTCCTCGAGGCCGAGGTTGCGCACGCTCGCGTCGAGGATGTCGACGCTGAAACCGTTCTTGCGGACATAGCCCGCCATCAGGGCCGCCCAGAACGGGGGCTCGACCGCGGAAAAATCCTTGCTTAAGTCCTGGTACACCTTTTTCTTGGTGCCGCCCACGTTTACCAGGAGAATGTTCAGTCTTTCTGCCATAGGACGACGCTCTTAAGTCCGTTCCCGGAAAAGATCCCTAAACCGCCTGCCGCCAGGCGGCCCGGCACGCCTCTATCATCGCCTGTTTGCCGTAGCCGTGCCGCTCGAATACCGTTTCGCGAGACGGGTTGCCGAACAGGAAACTGTCCGGGGTCCCGAGGCGGATGAGCCTGGCCTTGTTTTTCCCGAACGCCATCCAGTTGGCTATGGCCGACGCGAGGCCGCCTACGGGAGAAGACTCCTCCGCGACTATTATAGAGCCGGCTTCGCCGGTTATCTTCCCGAGCGCGGCGGTGTCCAGCGGTTTTACGGTATGAAAATGGTAAAGCGAAGGGGTGATCCCCTCCTGGCGCAGTTCGGTCACGGCTGCCTGCGCCACGGCGGCCAGGGCGCCGGTAGTGACTAGCGCGACGCGGCCGCCCCGCATGAGCAGCCGGGCACGGCCCAGCACCGCGGGCTCGTCGCACCGGACTTCCGGCTCTCCGAATTTGCCTATACGCATGTAGGCCGGCCCGTCGAGCTTCAGCAGCTGCGGCAGCAGCGCGCCGATCTCAAGCGGGTCGCACGGGGCCGTCACCGTCATGCCCGGCAGCAGCGACATCAGCGCCAGGTCGTCGCCCGCGTGGTGGGTTATGCCGCCGGAAGAATAGGCGTAGCCGCCGCCGGCGCCTACTATCAATACCGGGTAATTAGGATACGAGACGCAGACGCGGATCTGTTCGAAAGGGCGGGCCGTCATGAACGAAGCGATGGAATAGACGATGGGGCGGAAGCCCTCTTTCGCGAGGCCGGCCGCCATCGCCACCATCTGCGCTTCCGCGATGCCGGCGTTCACGTAGCGCGGGCCGAATTTAGCGATGAACTCGTCGAAGACCTGGTACCCCAGGTCGCCGGTCAGGAACATCACGGCCGGGTCTTTTTCGGCCGCCCTGCAGATAGCATTGGAAAAAGCGCGCCTCATGAGACGGCCCCGTATATCGGCCTGGCGCCCAGTTCGGCGAGGGCCTTCAGTCTTTCTTCTTCGGAAGGTTTCCGGTAATGCCACAGGACGTCTCCCTCCATGAAGGAAACGCCGATCTTGGTTTTCGCGATGATGACGGAGGGCTTGCCTTTTTCAAAAGGGAAGCGGCCCAGCGCGGCCACTACGGACTTCATGTCCGAGCCGTCTATCGTTACCGCGCCCCAGCCGAAGCTGCGGAATTTCTCCTCCAGGGAGGTATGCCCCATGATCTCGTCGCTTTTGCCCACCGCCTGTATGCCGTTATAATCCACTACGGCCAGCAGGCGGTCCAGGTGATGCGCGGCCGCGAAGGTGGCGGATTCCCACACGCTGCCCTCGTTGCACTCCCCGTCGCCCAGCAGGACTACCGCCCGAGCCGCGCTTCCGCGCAGCCGCAGGCCGTAAAGGACGCCCGTCGCCACGCCCAGCCCGTGCCCCAGGCTGCCGGCGGACATTTCCAGCGCGGGCAGGGCGTGCAGGCAGGGATGGTTGGGCAGGCAGGAGCCTTCGCGGTTGTATTCGGCCAGCATCGACGGCGGGAAATAACCCCGGTCGGCCAGCATGGCGTAAAGCGACGCGCAGCCGTGGCCTTTCGACAGGATGAACCTGTCCCTGTCCGGGTTCCCGGGTTCTTTAGGAAATATTTTCAGCCAGCCGCAATACAGGGCCACAAGAACGTCGACATACCCCAGCGAGGAACTAAGATGCCCCTCTTTGCCGTCGCAGGCCATCTGTACGCAGGTCGCCCGTATCTCGCGGGCCTTCTTTTTAAGCTCTTCAATGGTCATATCTGGAGGGTCGCCGCGCATATAACCGCCGGGGGCGGCGCCCTAGGGCTATAATACCAAAAACGGCGGCGTTTTTATAAATCCGGGAAATTCCTCCGCGCCAGGCGGCCAGAGCCCTGACCCGTCCGGGGAAAGCATAAAATCTGATTGAAGTTTAAATATAAAAGAGGCTATAATGAATTATCCCGCCCGATACCGACGACATTGTCCGGAAGCGACAAGGAAACGAAGATGAATCGAACTAAACCGCGCAAAATAGACGCCATAATGCAGGAGCTCGACAACTGGGTCGCATCATGCGGCAGCGGCCGGTATGTGCCGGGCGAATATGTCGCCTCGGCGGACTCGGATTTCAGCCTGGCCGAGGACTTCGGAATACAGCAGGTCCGGGGGGAGATCCGGGCTTTCGCGGAGATTCTGCTCGGCCGCAAGAAACTCGGCCGGGCCCTCGAGATAGGCCTGGGCTATTTCGGCAGCACGCACTTCTTATGGCGCCTGCTGTTCCGCCATATTTCCACTATCGAGTACCAGAAAGAACGCGTCTTCATTTTCAGGGAGAATTGCCGTGAACATTTCGGCAAACATGTGCTTAACGACGGCAAGAGCTCTTTCTTCTTCGGATCATCAAACACGACTTCGGTCCTGCGGTCCGTCCGGGACCATGTTGCGCCAGCGGGCGGCCTCGACCTGCTTTTTATTGACGGCGACCACCGGTACGAGGGCGTACTGGCGGATTGGCTGTTGTACAGCCACCTTGTCTCCCCTGGCGGGATCATCGCTTTCCACGACGCCGTTTCAGGCATTTCAGGCGCCGGCGTGCCAAAACTGCTGAAGCAGCTTTCCTCGGGCGTTATCGACGGCATAAAGCGCGACATCAGGCGCATCGTGCAGTCGAAAGACTGCGGCATCGCCTACTATGTCCAGAAGAGGCGGGCGCGCTGAATTATGCCGCTGCTTCCGATGTACCGCCGCCGCAAAGCGGACCGCAATACCGTAGTGCGCGCCGGCGTGGGCGTGATCATCCGCGACGAACGCGGCAGGATACTCCTTGAAAAACGCAGCGACTGCGGGCTCTGGGGCATACCGGGAGGGAGCGTTGAACCGGGAGAGTCTGTGGAGCGAACGGCAGTCCGGGAGATCCGCGAGGAAACAGGCCTTACCGTGCGCGTGACCCGGCTCTTCGGGGTTTACTCCGGGGGCGGGGCCCGGCTCGTCACTTTCCCCGAGCGCGTGGTCCAACTCGTAGACACGCTGGTCGAAGCTGAAATCGTCCGGGGGAAATTGAAATGCAGCCCGGAAAGCGAAGAGCTGGCGTTTTTTCCGCTTAACGAATTACCGAAGGGAATTGTGCCGCCGGCCCAAAAGATCTTCTCTGATCTGCGCAAAGGATTAAGAGCGGTGCTGCGATGAGCCCGGGCACGCCATTTAACTTAATCGCCGCAGAGAGGAAATATTTATGAGAGTAGGATTCATCAATACCAGCGGCAAACAGAACGAGAAACCGTTCAGGATCGACCCGCTCGGCGCGCTGTACCTGCTGACCATCCTCGAGCAGGAATTCGGGGACCGGCTGGACCTCGGCTACACTGATTTGCGCGGCGTCAGCGAAGACTCCATGATCTATCATATCCCCGAGCGGGATGTTTACCTGCACTACATCACCACTCCGGAGATCGCCGAGATCCAGCGCATCGTAGCGGCGGTCCGCCGCGTCTATCCGAAAGCCCTGCATCTTGCCGGCGGCCCGCACGCGAACATTTTCCCCGAAGAGAGCCTCAAGACCTTCGACGCTATCTGCATCGGCGAGGGCGAAGAGGTCATCAAGCAGATGATCAACGATATCTTCGACAACAAGCTCCGGAAGATCTACCGGGAAACGCGGACGATGGACCTCGACGCCTACCCGTTCCCCCTCCGGAAGTACCTGCCGAAAGCCGCGGTCACGGACACAGGGATGCTGACCCGCAAGCATGCCGGCCTGTTGGGCACCAGCATACTGGTTTCCAGAGGCTGCCCGTTCAACTGCCATTTCTGCTCCAACCAGTATAAAGGCCCCACCCGGGTGCGCTCGCCTGAATTGATCACCCAGGAAATAGAATATCTCAAGCGCGAATACCAGACGCAGGCGCTCTTGTTCAAGGACGACCAGGCCATCCACACCAACAGGGAAGTCTCCCGCGGCATGTTGGAAGCCGTCGGCCGCTCGAACGTCCTGTGGCGTGGTCAGTCCAGGGCGAACGGAGTCCACCCGGACACGGTAAAGCTCGCGAAAGAGACCGGCTGCGTGGAAATAGCCGTAGCTATCGAGAGCGTTTCCCCGAAAGCTCTCAAGATAATGAACAAGAACATCGACCTCGACAAGGCGAAGGAATATTTCAAGGTCCTGCGGCAGAACGAAATAGAGATAAAGCTGCTGCTGATCCTTGGACTTCCCGGCGAACCGAAGGACATAGCCCAACAGACCATAAACTTCATAGAGGAGACCCGCCCCTCCAACGTCTCGCTGTCCATCCTGTGCCCCATCCCCGGCTCGGAGATCTGGAACAATCCGGCCCGTTTCGGCATGAAGATAGACACGAGCGTGCCCTTCGAGAAATACATGTTCGCGTTCGGGCGCTTCGATGGCGAGGAGAAAACGCCGCACTTCTTCGAGTACGAAAAGTCCGGGCCGTTCGGCGAAGGAATGAGCATGGACGAGATCATGGCCAACCACGAGGCCGTCCAGACTTATCTGAGGGAAAGACGGATAAATTTCTAACCGCGGCGGCCTCTTAACGGAATGATAAAAATACTGCTCGTAAATCTGCCCGGCGGACGGGTCCCCACGGATTACCCGCCCGTGGGCATTTCACGGGTAATAGAGGGCCTCGACCCGGCCCTGGACTGCGAAGCCTTGTTCTACGATATGGACCTGCTGCGTCCTACGTTCGGCCAGATCAGGGACAAGATCCGGGCCGAGGCCCCCCAGGTGATAGGCTTCAGCGCCATTCTTACCCCGACCTACAAGTATCTTAAGGCGCTTTCCCTGTTCCTGAAGAAAGAATTCCCCGACCTGATACAGGTGCTGGGCGGAGAAATGGGGGTTATTTATAAAATAATACTCAGGAATTCCGCTATCGATTTCTGCGTTATCGGCCAGTCCGAGCCGACGTTCAGCGCTCTGCTGGGCGTCCTGAACGGGACCGGTTTTTCCGCCGACGACAAAAAGCCCTTCAGGGAGATCCGGGGCCTGGCCTTCCTGGACGGCGGCGAACCTTTCTTTTCCGGGGAGGAGACCCGCGCGGAAGCCGTGCGGCAGATCAATTACGGACTGCTGGCTAAATTCACGGACATCCGCCACTACATACACGAAGTGGACGGGAACTACTTCAGGAACAGGATAGGCCCGGGAGAAATAAATGATTTCTTCGGGCTGTTCAAGCCGGAGAATTTAAAAAAGGCTCTTCTCCCTATCGTGTGGGTAATTTATAGCCTAATAACCGGTGGCTTCATAGGGGAAACGGCTTGATTTAGGGGCTGGAAAATATGGCATGATTTGGGTATGCGAAAAAAACTTCAGTTGCGTGACGCGTACCGTT
>CAIQNV010000155.1 GCA_903873295.1 uncultured Elusimicrobia bacterium | reverse complement strand
ATGGGCCCGTCGGGCACGCTATCGGCCACACAGTGGCCGCGCTCCCGCTCGGCCTCGGCGCTGCGCAAGCCTCGGCCTGCGCGAGGGCCCTCCGAACCCATGCCCCAGCCGCCCCTCCGGCAAAACCGCGTTGAGCAGGGGTTTTTTATTTATTATTTCGGTTTATCGCTGATGGTAAAAAAAGGAAAGGAAATGAAAATTGCTATTGCCAGCGACCATGCGGGGTTCTCGCTTAAGGCGGCGCTTATACCCCATCTTAAAAATTTAGGCTATGTTGTGGCGGACCTGGGGACCGACTCTCCGGACAAACCTGTCGACTATCCGGACTTCGCCGCCAAGGCCTCGGGAGAGGTGCTCGCCGGCCGCGCGGAGCGCGCCATCGTAGTCTGCGGCTCGGGGGTGGGCGCCTGCGTGGCCGCCAACAAGATCGCGGGGATACGCGCCGGCCTCTGCCATGACACCTACTCCGCCCACCAGGGGGTGGAGCACGACGACATAAACGTGCTCTGCCTGGGGGCGCGCATCATAGGCGAGGCGCTGGCCCTTGAAATAGTTGCCGCCTTCGCCGCCGCCAGCTTCACCGGCGAGGAGCGCCATCGCCGCCGGCTCGATAAAATAAACGCTTTGGAGAAGGGGAGATAAGACCAAGGACCGCGACCGGACAGGAGAAAACCATGAACGAAGAACTTACCGGAATAGACGCCTCAGCCGCCGTTAAAAAACTGGCCGCGATGAACTTCGCCGCCAGGCTCTGGGAAAAGGACGCCGGGCTCTGGAAAAAGGACGCGGCCGCCGTAAAGCAGATCTCCGGCGCGCTCGGCTGGCTGGACATCCCTTTTAAGATGCTGCCGAAAGTTAAGGAGATAGAGGAGTTCGCCGAGGAGGTCCGCGCCGCCGGCTTCACCCAGGCCGTCCTGCTGGGAATGGGCGGCTCAAGCCTGGCCCCCGAAGTGATACGCGGCGTCTTCCAGAACCCGAAGTACCCGCGCCTCTTCGTGCTGGACACCACCGACCCCGCCTGGATCGATTCCGTGCGCGGACAGCTGGACCTGAAGCGCACGCTGTTCATCTTCGCCAGCAAATCGGGCGGAACCATAGAGCCGTCCAGCCACTTCAAGTATTTCTGGAGCCTGGTAAAAAAATCCGGCATCAAGAACCCGGGCGGGAACTTCATGGCCATAACCGACTCCGGCACCGGCCTTGAAAAGCTGGCCAGAGAAAAAAAATTCCGCCGGGTCTTCATAAATCCGTCGGACATAGGCGGGCGCTTCTCCGCGCTGTCCTACTTCGGCCTGGTGCCGGCGGCCCTCTGCGGCGCGGACATAAAGAAACTTCTTGAGCGCGCCATAAATACGGCCGGCCTCTGCAAGACCCCTGAAATAGAAAAAAATCCCGGCGCGCTGCTCGGCGCCCTTATGGGCTCGCTGGCCCTGCGGGGCCGCGACAAGCTTACGCTGATAATGCCGGAGAAGTTCAAGTACCTCGGCCTCTGGGTCGAGCAGTTGGTGGCGGAAAGCACGGGCAAGGAAGGCAAGGGGATAATCCCGGTCTGCCTTGAGCCGCTGATGGAGCCGGACAAATACCAGGCGGACCGCTTCTTCGTACACACCAAAATGGCAGGCTTTGAGAGCCCCCGCGACGAGGCCTGCCTGGCCGCCTTAAAAAAAGCCGGGCACCCGGTCTACACCATAACGGTAAAGGACCCCTACGACCTGGGCGCCGAATTCTTCCGCTGGGAGGCCGCCACGGCCGCGGCCGGCGCCCTGCTGGAGATAAACCCCTTCGACCAGCCCAATGTGCAGGAGGCGAAGCTCCTTACGATGCAGGTGCTGGCCCAATACGCCGAGAAGGGAAAAAAGCCCGCGCCCAGGCCCGATTTCTCGGCGGAGCGCGTGGACGTTTACGCCTCGCGCGCGCTGAAGGACGCGGATAAGGCCATCGCCAGCTACGACGACGTGTTCTGGTCGGTCTTCTCCCTGCTGGGAGAGAAAGAATACATAGGCCTGCTGGCCTACCTCCCCGACAACCCGAAGGTGGAGGCGGGGCTCGTTAAGCTGCGCGAGAGCCTGACGCGCTATACCTCGTCGGCCTGCACGCTGGCCTACGGGCCGCGCTACCTGCATTCTTCGGGCCAGCTCCATAAAGGCGGACCGGACAACGCCTTCTTCATCATCTTGACGAACCAGGCCAAAAAGGATATAGTGATACCTGGGGAAAAGTATACCTTCTGGCAGCTAGAAACAGCGCAGGCCCTGGGCGATTTTGAAGCCCTGGATTCGAAGAACAGGCGCGTTTTAAGGCTGCATCTGAAACATCCCCTGGACAAATCGCTCGCTTACCTTAGCGAGCGCATAGCCCGAATAGGCAAGCCTGGAGAAGGCCCGGCTGCCGCACTAGCGGAGGAAAGCGAAATGCTTAAGCTAAACGTGAAAAAGAACACCAAAACCACCACTAAGACAGTCACGCCCACTAAGACAAAGCTCGTAGACACGACCGAGTACGTCGTAGTAGACCATCCGAAGAACCTGGAAACCATCACCGCCAGGAATTATTCGGTGCGCATAGGCACCAGCGACTGCACCGGCGTCGACATTTCCGTCAACGACCAGCCCTGGCAGCCCTGCAGGCACGCGGTAGGCTATTGGTGGTTCGACTGGACCAATTACCAGCCCGGCACCCACCAGCTGGTGGCCCGCATGCACAAGCGCAACGGAGAATATCTGATCTCCAAGCGCCGCCGCTGCAAAGCCGCGTAACAGCCTTTACAGGCACAAAAAGCCGTTTTTATGGAGCTTAAGTCCGGCTCCGGTTAAAGACGGCTTTTTGTATTATTTTGTAAAATATCTATGATGATAAAAACCAAGATACTCGCCACGCTGGGGCCGTCAAGCTCGACGCCCGCGATACTGCGCAGGCTTTACCGCGCCGGACTGGACGCCGTGCGCCTGAACTTCTCGCACGGCACGAACGACGAGCACGCCGCCCGCGTCAGGCTCGTGCGGGAGCTCAACCTCAAACTCCGCAGGCATGTGCTCATCCTGCAGGACCTCAAAGGGAACCGCATACGCGTCGGCCGGCTGAAAAGCCCGCTCGAGCTGAAAAAACACCAGCAAGTAAATCTTGTACAGGCCGCCGCGGCGCGCCGGCCCGGGGAAATACCGTTCGACTATCGCGGTTCGCTGAAGGTGATAAAGAAGGGACATTTCATCTACATAGACGACGGGAACATCGCCCTTGAAGTCAAGGCCGCCGGCCGCGACTCGCTCTCCTGCGAAGTAGCGGCGGGCGGGCTGCTGAAAGAGCGCAAAGGCGTAAACATCCCACTGGCCCGTCTTGATTTCCCGCTGCTTTCCGACGAAGATAAACGGGACATAGAATTCGGAGCGGCGCTCAGGCCCGATTTCATAGCCCAGTCCTTCGTGCGGTCCAAGGCCGACGTGCTGGCCGTGGCCCGGCTGGTGAAGCCCCGCCTGCCCGCCTGTAAGATAATCGCGAAGATCGAGGCCCGCGAGGCTATAAAGAACCTTGAAGAAATAGCCGAAGCCGCCGATGGGCTCATGGTGGCCCGCGGCGACCTGGGAGTTATGTTCCCGCTCTGGGAAGTGCCCCTGCTGCAGAAGCGCATAATAAAAATGTGCAACCGCCTGAAGAAGCCCGTCATCACCGCCACCCAGATGCTTGAGACCATGACCATGAATCCCGTCCCCACCCGCGCCGAAGTCTCCGACGTGGCCAACGCCGTGCTCGACGGCACCGACTATGTCATGCTCTCGGGCGAAACGGCGGCGGGGAAATATCCCTCCGAAACCGTGGACATGATGAACCGGATCATCAAATATACCGAAGAGCACAGGCCCGCCTGATGACGGCGCCGCGCAAATTCCACACTATAGAGGAACTCGGCTGGACGCCGGAACTGGAGGAAGCCTTCAAACCTTTCGCCCTCCGGGGCCTGCTCCCTGCCCGGATAATAGCGGAGCACCGCATGGCCTGCGACCTGGCCTGCCCCCTCGGCGAATTCACCGCGGAAGTTTCCGGCAACTTCCGCAAAGCGGCGGTGTCCAAGGCCGGCTTTCCGGCGGTAGGCGACTGGGTCGCCATCGCGTTCGACCCGGCCGCCCGGCGCCAGACCATACAGGCCCTGCTGCCGCGGCGCACCCGCCTCTCCCGCAAGGATCCCGGGGGTGAGGACGAACAGGTCATAGCCGCGAATATCGACACCGTCTTTATAGTGATAGGCCTGGACGCCGACTACAACCTGCAGCGCCTGGAGCGCTACCTGGCCGCCGCCTGCGCGGGCGGCGCCAAAGCGGTGATCCTGCTTAATAAAGCCGACCTGGCCGACGACACCGCTTTCAAGCTCAAAGAGATAGAATCCCTGGGCTTCGGGGCGGAAGCGCTGGCGCTTGATTCTCTGAACAGGAAAGGCTACGAGGCGCTGGCCGCGCATCTGGGCCGCGCCCGGACTATAGTTTTCGCCGGCTCTTCCGGCGCCGGCAAGTCCACCATCCTAAACAACCTGCTGGGCCGCGCCGCCCAGCGCACCTCCGCGGTGCGCGAGGCCGATGCAAAGGGGCGGCACACTACCACCGGCCGCCGGATGTTCGTCCTGCCGGGCAGCGGGGCGCTGCTGATAGACACCCCCGGGATGCGCGGGCTTGAACTCTGGGCCGGGGAACTGACCGTGGACGAAACTTTCGAAGACATCAAGGCCCTGGCCGGGCAATGCCGCTTCGACAACTGCTCCCACTCTAACGAGCCCGCCTGCGCCGTGCGCGAGGCCCTCGGCTCCGGGAAACTGGACCGGGCGCACTTCGAAAATTACCTCAAGATACGCGGGGAAGCATCCAAGCTTAAGGCAAAGATGCACATCGCGGAAAGGCTGAAGCGCAAGGCCGGCGACAAGCGCGTAGATAAAACGCAGAAAGATATCCTGAAGCATAAGCGCGGCGGACGCCACTAATTTTAAAATTTAAACTAAGCCCCGGCCGACAAAGGCCAAACGGCCTATATAATAATAGGCCTTTCGCTTCTGGCGGCTGTTCCCGGCTGCGGGTACAATACATTAATATGAATAATAGCAGCCAAGCTTGCGACGGGAGATCAACCATGAAATATTGCTTCAGAGGCTTCTTTGCCTTTTTGTGCGGCTTTCTGTTTTTTACGGGACAGGCCGCGGCAGCCTCTATTGACGAGCTGCAGGACCTTTCCACCTCTTCCCCGGAGGATTACGGCAGGGTTTTCGACAAGAACCTGGCCTCCGCCACCGCCGGAGCCGCCGCCACGATGACGCAGCAGCAGCTTAAGCAGCTGATGCTCCAGGACCTGGATTCGGTCAGGAATATGATAGCCGTCCGCTACGCTCCGGCCGGCTGGAAAGCTGAGCAGTTCGGCTGGAACCTGGACGCCGAGATCCAGAAAGCCAAAGACCAGGTGAATTCCTCCGCTTCTTTCGGAGTTAAGGACTACCAGAAAGTTTTAAAGACGCTCCTGAACTCTCTGAAGGACTACCACGTTTCGGTCTCCTTCTACTCCACGGAGGCCGCTTTTCTGCCTTTCACCGTCACCGAGGCGGGCGGGCGCTATTTCATTTCCGGGATAAACCGCAAAGCCCTGCCCGAAACCGTCTTCCCTTTTAAAATAGGCGACGAACTGACGGCTTTCGACGGCAAGCCCGTCGGCGAGATCGTGGCCGCCCTGCAACAACAGGCCGGCATGAACAATGTCGCGCACACCGACCTGTCAATGTCCTCCATGTTCCTGACCTACCGCAGCGGCGCCTCCGCCGACGCCGTGCCGCAGGGACCGGTGTCCATAAGCGTGATCCCCGCCGGCGGAGCGGAGCCGGTGCCCTTCCCGATGAACTGGTCTTACGCGCCCGAATTTATAGCGCCCCAGCCCTTTGCCTCCAAGAACGCCGGGATCAGGATCCCCATGTCCTGGCTGGGGATGATGCTGATGGAACTGCCCGCTGCCTCCGGCAACGGCCAGGCCTCTTACGGCCTCGGGAACAAGGACGGCTTTCTGCCCGACTTCGGGAAAAAGCTCTGGCAGGCGCCGGCTGAAAATTCTTTCAGGGCCTACGTTTACCGCTCCGCGGCCGGCGGCAGGAACATCGGTTACGTGAGGATCCCCACTTATAACGTGAAAGACACGGCCGTAATGGTAAAGGACTTCGCCGCGCTGGTCAGGGAATTCAACCAGCGGGCCGACGGCCTTATAATAGACCAGACCAATAACCCGGGCGGCTATGTGCTATACCTCTACGCCCTCGCTTCCATGCTGACGGACGCCCCCCTGGCCGTGCCCGCGCACTACATAACGCTGACGCAATCCGACATCGCCGAAGCCGTTAACTTTATCCAGGAAACCGCCGGGGCGAAGACGGACGCCGCCGCCATAGAAATGCTGGGCCCCAACGTGCTGGGCTACCCCGTAACTTACGCCCTGCTCGATAAATGGATCGCCTTTTACGTCGACACCGTAAAGCAGTGGGGGGCCGGCAAAACCATAACCGACCCGCTTCCGGCCTACGGGATAGACCGCATAACGCCCGACATCTCAACCCGCTATTCGAAGCCTGTAATGATACTCACCAACCAGCTTGACTTCTCCGGCGGAGACTTCTTCCCGGCCATCATGCAGGACAATAAGCGGGCGGTGATCTTCGGCGAGCGCACCGCCGGCGCGGGCGGAGTGGTAAAAGAATACAAACACGAAAACAACCTGCTGGGCGTGGAAGCGATACACCTTACCGCCACTATAGCCGAACGCCTGAACGGCCAGCCCATAGAGAATCTGGGCGTGACGCCGGATATCCCTTACGCGGTAACCCCGGCCGATGTGCAGAACGGATACGCCGGCTACATAAAAGCGGCCGACGCCGCGATGGCCGGGCTTCTAAGGTAAACAGGAAATAGTTATCGCATCAATGGCCATACTTCTCAGCTGTCAGGATCTTTCCAAAAGCTTCGGCGCGCGCCCGCTGTTCGAGGGGCTGTCGTTCGGCCTTTCCGAGGGCGAGCGCACCGGGCTCATAGGCCCCAACGGGACAGGAAAATCTACGCTGCTGAAAATACTGGCCGGCCGCGAGACGCCCGACTCCGGCGCCGTAACGCCGCGCAGGGGCCTGCGGCTGGGCTATCTGGCCCAGCAGGACCGCTTTGAGGCCGCCCCGCCCGGCTGGAGCGTCCGCGACGAGATCGTAAAAGCTTTGGCAGACCTGGGCCTTGAAGATTATGAAACGGACAGGCGCGCCGGCGAAGGGCTCGCCGCCGCGGGCTTCGCCGACCCCGCGCAGCAGGTGAGCGTCCTCTCGGGCGGCTGGCGCAAGCGCCTCGCCATCCTGGCCCAGACCGCGCGCGAGCCGGACCTGCTCCTTCTCGACGAGCCCACCAACCACCTGGACATCGAAGGCGTGCTGTGGCTGGAACGGTTCATCTCTAACCTGAAATTTTCTTTTCTCGTGGTCACGCATGACCGCGCTTTCCTCGAGCGCGTGACCAACCGCGTGATAGAGCTGAACAAGCGCTACCCCGAGGGCCACTTCAACAGCTCCGGCAATTACAGCAAGTTCCTGGAGAACCGCGAGGTCTTCTTCGACGCGCAGGCTTCGCTCGAAGGCTCCATACGCAATATCGTGCGGGGGGAGATAGCCTGGCTGCGCAGAGGCGCCAGGGCCCGCATGACAAAACAGAAAGCCCATATAGAGCGGGCCGGGGCGCTGATAAAAGAGCTTTCCGAACTGGAATACCACAACGCCCAGGGCCGCGCCGCGGAGATCGATTTCAACGCCGGGGACCGCAAGGCGAACCGGCTTATCCACGCCGTAAATATCGAGAAAAGCCTGGGCGGCCGCAAGCTGTTCGGCCCCCTTGACCTGACGCTCGGCCCGGGCGAAAAGCTGGGACTCCTGGGCGGGAACGGCAGCGGAAAGACGACGCTCCTTAAAATGCTGGCCGGGCAGTTGGCGCCGGACTCCGGCACGCTCAAGCAGGCCGAGGGCCTGCGCGTGGTCACCTTCGACCAGCACCGCGACCAGCTGAACCTGGACCTTACCCTTAAGCGCGCGCTGTGCAGCAACGGCGAGAACGTATTTTACAAAGGGTCCGCCATCCACGTGCATAAATGGGCTTCGCGCTTTCTTTTCCGGCCGGAACAGCTGGAGATGCCGCTGCGGCAGCTTTCGGGCGGCGAGCAGGCCCGCGTGCTCATCGCCGGCTTCATGCTGCAGCCCGCGGACGTGCTTCTTCTCGACGAGCCCACCAACGACCTGGACCTGCAGTCGCTGGAGGTGCTGGAGAACAGCATGCAGGAATTCCCCGGCGCCCTGGTCCTGGTCACCCATGACCGCTACCTGCTGGAGCGCGTAAGCCGCCGCCTCCTCGCGCTGGACGGCCGCGGCGGCGCCCGTTTTTTAGCCGACCTTTCGCAATGGGAGAGCTGGACGGAACAGCTGCAGTCGGAAGCCGCTTCAGTGCCGGCTCCGGCGCCCGCCGCGGCGCAGGGACCCTCGGCCAAGGAAACCCGGGAGCAGAAGGCCGCCGTGCGGAGACTGGAGGCCGAAATGCAGACCGCCGAGAATCAGGCCGCCAAAGCCCGCCTGTCCCTTGAAGACCCCGCCATAGCCACCGACTCCGGCGAGCTCGCCGCGCGCCACAAGAAGCTGGACGCGGCGCTGGCGAAAGTGGACGCCCTCTTCGCCCGCTGGTCCGAATTTCACGAGAATTAATTTTGGGCCTTGACAGTTGGGAAATTTGTGCTAGAATATCCTTGAGCCTGCGGCCCTTATAAACGGGATTCGTGGGCTCTTCCTTTTGCCCCCCGCGCGGGCGCCATTATCCGGCTCCACACTGCGACAAAAAGTACGCCGGTTCGAAAAGTCCACCACGCCGAAGTCAGTTATAAAGGAATACTTGACTACTGCAAAAGCAGCAACTAGCAAGTAATCCTCGGTAGTTTGATCGCTGCACTATTGGCTTGCATCGTAGCCAATTGGATGGTATACTATCCACATGCCTAATAAGACAAGCTTTCTCAACTTTCCCTTAAACTGGGTCTTTTCAGCCCCCAGCAATATCGCCGTTATACGGGCGCTTAAAGACAGCCGGGAGGGAATGAGCGGCCGGGCCGCCGCGCGGGCGGCCGGGTTCACCCATCAGGCATGCCGCCGGGCT
>CAIQNV010000154.1 GCA_903873295.1 uncultured Elusimicrobia bacterium | reverse complement strand
GGCTCGAACCTTTGAAAAGGTTCTACGAGCTCTGTGTTGTCGTCGGAGAGTCCGCGGTTTCCGGGAATCCGGAGGAAAACCTGCAAATAATGAGAAAAATCGGCTCGAACTTCCTTTTGGGCGGGCAAAAAATAAAATTAAATTATAATTTTCCGTCGGGGGAAGTGCAGAAACTGCACGCGCTGCCGGGGTTCGGCAGCGCGGATTTCTGCAACTGCAAAGCTTGGCGCCCCCTAGGGGATTCGAACCCCTGATCTCTGCCTTGAAAGGGCAGCGTCCTAACCGCTAGACGAAGGGGGCGCATGAACTATTACTCGTAAAAAGCCGGCTTAAAAACCGGCTTTTATTTTGTAGAATAACAGTTTACTATTTAGCGCGCTGACTGTCAAACTTACTTATTAACTGCGCGCGACGGGGGCTGTGCCCGGCCGAGCGGCCGGATCTTGCGGAGGGGGCTTATGACGGAAACCAACAACGCTCCGGCGGCTGAAGAAAAAACCCCGGTCCCTGCCGGGACGGAAGAAGAGCTCCGCGCCGAACTCGCGCGCGTCCGCGGCCGGAACAACACTCTCAGGATCGTCGCCGCGGTCCTTCTGTCGCTGTTCATAATCCTCGCCGCCGTCGCCTTCCTTGTCTACCGTAAGATCGCCGCCACCAAGACCGCTTTCGAAGAGGCCTTCCAATCTTTACCGCCGGCGGCGGACGGCTATCAGCCGGAAACAAGGACGCTCCCGTTCGGCCCGCCCGTTTACAGCTCAACCGCCATGCCGGCTTCCACGCTGGGCCTTTTCGCGGGGGGGCTGCCGGGCGGCGCGGCCGCTAATTTCGATCCCGCGCAGGGCGAGCAGATAGTTAACGCCATGAGCAAGTACGCCGACAGGCCCATTGTGAAGACTTTTCTCGCCGACCTTAAGAGAAATCCCGATATGGCCGCGGCTTTCGCCGCCAGCAAAGGCGGCAACCCGGTGGCGGTGGTGTCCGCGGTTCAGCGCGCCAAGGGCATGGATAAAATGATAATGCAATACGCCGCCCGCCCGGAATTCCTGAAGCTCCTGATGGAGGTCATGAGCGATCCCGACATGAAGCCCCTCATGAAAAATCTGCCTGCGGGGCTGGGAATGCCCTCCGGCATGCCGCAGGGGGCGGCTGTCCCCGTACAGCTTCCGTCCGGATTTCCCCCGGCTTCCTCCCGGCCCGCTGATGAGAATGGCGACGGCGAACTTACTTTCGACCCGTCCGTTATAAGCGGCCCGGCCAAACCGGCCGCGGCCCGCTCAAAAAAAACCCCGCCGCCGGTTGACAGCGGCCGATAATATAGGTTTAATATACAAATATGCGGTTAAAAGCCCTTACACGCTTCTTTAAGAACGTCGCCAAGCCTGTCAGCGTATTCATCATTCCCCATAACGGCATGCCGTCAATGCGGTTCAACCTACCCGTATTGCTGCTGCTTGTTTTCGGCGCGACCTGGACCGGCATGACCATCTGGGCCGGCTATATCGCGGGGCGCCATTTCGATTACTACGTCACCAAGGCGGACAATAAGATCCTCCGCACCAAGATGGCTTACGTTTCCGAGCAGGTCGATAGGGGCATGGCCTATCTTGAGATGACCAAGCGCACCGACAACCAGCTGCGCAAAGTGCTGGGCATGGACCCCGGCGCTTTGGAGCGGGAGCAGGGGCTCGGCGGCCCGCAGGAGTCCGACCTGACCGATTTCCGCAAGCTGCTCAGCGCCAAGGCTTCCGAGATAAAAGAGGCCACGCTTAACAATTCCATCCAGAAAATGCAGGAGGAGTCGCGCAAGCGCCTCTCCAGCTATACCGAGATCACACTTTACCTCACCGACCGCCATAACGGCGTGCGCGCCACCCCGTCCATCTGGCCGACCGAGGGCCGCATCACCTCTAATTTCGGCTACCGCATCGCTCCGCTGCGTACCGCCAGCGAATACCACACCGGCATAGACATAGCCAACGAGGCGGGCACGCCCATCTACGCCGCCGCCGACGGGGTTATCAGGCATTCCGGCTGGGCGCAGGGCTACGGCATGTGCGCGCTCGTGGACCACGGCTTCGGCTATTCTACGCTTTACGGCCACATGAGCGAGATCCTGGCCAAGGAAGGCACGGCGGTCAGGCGCGGCCAGGTGATCGGCCGCATGGGCTCCACCGGCACCTCCACCGGCAACCATCTGCATTACGAGGTCTGGACCGGCGGCCTGCCGCGCGACCCCATGAAGTTCCTGCAGGTGGGGGGGAAGCACGCCGGCAATTTCGCCGGGCTTTTCGACGGTATTTTCGGCGGGCTGTAAAAGGGGGAGACAATGGCGCTTTTTAAAAATACTAACATAAGTTTTGAAACGAAGAACGGCGACACCGTCATCGGCAACGAGGCCTATTTTCAGGGCACGCTGACGGCTAAAGGTTCGCTGCGCATAGACGGGCGCATAGACGGTTCCATCGTGGACGCCAAGATAGTCACCGTGGGCAAGTCCGGCAAAATAAAAGGCGATATCTCCTGCGAGATCTGCTATGTCTGCGGCGAGGTTAAGGGCAATATCACGGCGCTGGACCATATCGAGGCGCTTACGGGCTCGCGCGTGGACGGCGACATGCGCGCGCCGCGCATAATGCTGGAGGAGGGCGCGCTGTTCAACGGCAACTGCTCCATGAGCAGCGTTTCCGCCAAAGGCGAAGAGCGGCAGCATACAAAAACTTCAAAAGCAGAGGCTAAACAACAATGATCTCTTTTTTCTCAAGGCACCGGCGGATAGTCTTCATCGCTACCGTCTCCATCTTCCTCGTCGGCGTGTTCGTGGGCTTGGGCGCCTACGTGTTCACCTCTCCCTCCATGGACGCGCTGGCCGATGTGGGCGGCACCAAGATCCCGTACAAGCGCTTCATTACCCAGGTCAACAGGGTGATGTCCAATGTCAAGGACTCGGGCACCGAGGTCAACGACGCCCTGTCCAAGAGCGTAAAGCAGGAAGTCTTCCGCGAGATGGTGATCGAGGAGCTGCTGAGCCAGCAGGGCGTGAAAATGGGCATGCTGGTGCCCGACTTCGAAGTGGCGGTGGAAGTGCAGAACACCCCGCAGTTCCGCGAGGGCGGCGTCTTCAGCCCGCGAGCATATTATCAGGCGATCTTCAATGAGTACCAGATGTCACCTTCCGAGTACGAAACCTGGCGCAAGAAGGCCCGGCTGGCCTCCAAGTTCAAGCAGTTCATCTATACCAGCGTAAAAGTGACCCCCGAAGAGGCGCGGTCTTATTACCTGGCCAAGAACAAGGACCTGAAGAATTTCGAAAAAGAGCGCGCCAAATATTCCGACGAGCTCGCCCGCGATAAATTCGCCAACATAGCGAACTATCTGCTGCGCCAGCTCACCTCCCAGCAGGAAGTCAAGAGCTACCTGGAACTGCGCGAACAGGGCCGGTAAAAGGAACGGATATAAGCCCGCTCCGGTATTTATTCCTTAAGTCTCAGCAATTAAAATCCCCGCGCCGGGGATTTTAATTTTCCCCGATGATAGAGATCAATAATTTAACCAAGACCTTCGGCTCCTTCAAAGCCGTGGACGGGCTTAACCTGCGCGTCGAGCCCGGCGAGATCTTCGGCTTCCTCGGCCCCAACGGCGCGGGCAAGACCACCACCGTAAAGATCCTCTCCGGCATCATGCGGCCCACCTCCGGGAGCGTAAGCGTGGCCGGCTGCGACCTGGCCACGAACCCGCTGGCGGCCAAGCGGGCCATGGCCTATATCCCCGACGAGCCTTTCGTCTATCCCAAGCTCACCGGCTGGGAGTTCATGCGCTTTATCGGCGACCTGTATTCCCTGCCGGCCGCCGGCCAGAAGAAGCGCATTCCGGAACTCCTGGAAATGTTCGAACTGACCGCCCACTCCGGGGAGCTGCTTGAAAGCTACTCGCACGGCATGAAGCAGAAGCTGCTTATCGCCAGCGTCCTGCTGCGCCGGCCCAAAGTCGTGCTTTTCGACGAGCCCACCGTCGGCCTCGATCCCAAGAGCATCCGCCGCTTCAAGGGCCTGCTGGCCGACATCGCCCGCGGGGGCGCCGCCGTCTTCATGTGCACCCACATCCTGGACATGGCCGAAAAACTCTGCCATACCGTGGGCATCATCTACCGCGGCCGGCTGATAGCCAGGGGCACCGTGGCGGAAGTAAAAAAAATGGCCTCCGGCGCCGCCGGGGAGCGCTCCCTGGAGGACGTCTTCCTGGAGCTGACGGAGTAGCGGCGCCCGCCGGCCATATTTTTCATGCTCAATATTCTCCTGGAAAGGAAAGCGCGGACATTCGCCAACACCCTGCGGGGACTGCGGGGCTGGAAGCTGGTTAAAAACCTGATGTTCGCAGCGGTGGGCCTGCTCATGCTGGCCGCGCTTTACGCCGCCTTCTGGCGCCTGCTCACCTATTTGGAGGGCGTGCAGCTTATAGGGCCCATGCTTTCCTGGAAGCTCACCTCCATGGTGCTGCTCATGACCTTTTCCATGGTCATCGTTTCCTCCATCATCATCTCCATGTCCACGCTGTATTATTCTTTCGACCTGAAGTTCCTGTTTTCCTGCCCGCTGAACCTGCGCTCCATCTTCATGGACAAGGCGCTGGAGACGGTGTTCTACTCGTCGTGGACGCTGGTGCTGGCCATCCTGCCGTACATCATCGCCCTGGGCCGCGTCAAGGCGCTGGGCGCCGGCTTCTATCTGGCCTACGGCTTCCTGATGGTCCCGTTCGTCCTGCTTGCGGGCGCCTTCGGCATCTTTTTCAGCATGCTGGTCATGTACGCCTTTCCGTCGTCGAAGACGCGCGACATCACCTGGCTGCTGGGCAGCCTGTCGGTAGCTTTCGTCTATGTCATGTTCCGTTTTTCCAAGCCGGAAAAACTGCTGCGCCCGGATTCGCTCCAGATCGTGGCGCAGTACATACAGTACCTGCAGTCGCCCACCGCGCCCTACATGCCGTCCTGGTGGGTGACCAAGGCCATGGTGGCTTACTCCGCGGGGCACTGGGGGGCTTTCGCCGCGAGCGCCGGCGTGCTGTGCCTGTCCGCCGCGGCGCTTTACGCGCTGATCTATTTTGTCTCGGGCCGCGTCTACATGCGCGGCTTCAGCGGGGCCCAGAGCTCGCCGCGCTTCAAGGGCGGCCGGGACCCCCTGCCGGAGCAGCGCCTCGCCGCCCGCTTTCCCGCCCTGCGCTCCTTCCTCACTCTTTACTGGAAAGACCGCCTGATGCTGGCGCGCGACGCCCGCTACTGGTCGCAGATAATCCTGATAGCGGCGCTTATCGCGGTTTACCTCTTCAGCATACGCCAGCTGCCGCTGGACACGCCCGACCTTAAGAGCATGATCTCGTTCCTCAACGTCGGAGTAGCCGGCTTCGTGATGGCCGCCATAGGCCTGCGCTTCACCTTCCCGGCCGTCAGCCTGGAGGGGAGCAGCTACTGGCTGCTTAAGTCCTCGCCCGTGACCGCCGCCGCGGTCATGCGCGAAAAGCTTATGGTTTCGCTGCTGCCCGCGGTGCTTATAGGCGTGCTGCTTATCACCGTTTCCAACCGCCTGCTCAACGCCGACCTGTTCATCTCCGTGCTGTCCACCTTCACTATCGTGGCGGCCGCGGTGGTCATCACGGTGATGGGCATAGGCTTCGGCGCCGTCTTTCCCGATTTCAACGTCGAGAACATCCACCAGCTCGAATCCTCCTACGGCGGCTTCCTCTATATGGCCTGCTCCATGGGCTATCTGGCGCTGCTGGTGGGCGTGGAGGCCTGGCCGGTGCAGATGCATTTTTCGGAGCGCTTCGGCCGCGCCAATCCCTGGGATCTGCGCGCCGTGGCGCTTTGCGCCGCCGTGTTCCTGGCGCTGAATTTTACGGCGCTGTACGTGCCGTGGAAAATAGGCCTCCGCAACCTGGAGAGGCACGAGATCTGATCTTTATGAAAAAAAATCTCATCATGTGCCTTGCCCTGGCCGCCCTCGCGGCCGGCCCCTGCCTGGCCGCCAACCCTTACGCCGGCAAGTTTTACGCCGACGGGGACCCTGAAAAGGCCGAATTCGCCCTTACCTTTGACGACGGACCGGGGTATATCACCGAGGACCTGCTCAAGCTGCTCGAAAAGCACGGCGTCAAGGCCACCTTCTTCATGCTGGGCTCTTCCGCGCGGGCTTATCCCGACAGGGCTAAAAAGGTTTCCGCCGCAGGCCACCTGGTGGCCAATCATACCGATTCGCATCAGAACTGGTTCAAGCTGGGAAATGCCGCCGAAAGGGAAAAAGTCCTGTCGGAAGAGCTGGAGAAAGCCGGCGCTTCCATAGAGAAAGCCGCCGGGGTCAGGCCCGTAATAGCGCGGATGCCCAACGGCTACGACAAGCCCTGGGTCCGCCGGCTGGCCGGGAGCCTGGGCTATACCCTGGTCAACTGGACCTACGGCAGCGACTGGACGAAGGCCTCCGAAGAGAAGATGACCGCGGAATACCTCAAGGCGGTCAGGCCCGGCGCCATACTGCTGCTGCACGACGGGGGGGGCAGGGTTAAAGAGAAAAACCTGCGCATCGTGGAGAGCATCCTGGCCGAGGCCGCTAAAAAAGGCCTGAAGCCGGTGCGCGTCGACGACCTCCTGGGGCTGCGCGGGCCTAAAACGAAGTAAGTTATTTTGTAGAATAAAGAGGCGGGCAAGTGGCGGAATTGGTAGACGCACAGGTCTCAAAAACCTGCGATCTCACGATCATGAGGGTTCGATTCCCTCCTTGCCCAAAAATATCCGGTGTGTCAGGGGGAGTATGGCTAAAATACGCGTGCTTATCGTGGACGATAATGAGAACTTCCTGCAGCTCGCGCAGATGGCGCTGGGCTCCGAGGTCTACGAGGTCTACACCGCCGCCGACGGCAAGGAAGGCTTCGATCAGGCCCGGCTGGTCAAGCCCGACATCATCCTGATGGACGTCATGATGCCCCGCGTTTCCGGGCTTGAGATGATGCGCCTCCTGCTTTCCGACGACGAGGTCAAAAGGATACCTATACTGGTGATGACTGCCAGCCACTTCGACCCGTCCACCGAGCAGATCTTCAAGCAGGAATCCAACGTGAAAGGCTTCCTGCAGAAACCCTGCCCCATCGAAGTGCTCCGCTCGCAGATAGCTCTCGCCCTTAAATAGCGGCGGCCCGGCCGGGCGATAAAAAAAGAGACGCTTCAAAGCGCCTCTTTTTTTATGCCCTCCGCGGGAGTTACGTGTAAGGGATGCTTATGCGGGTCGGCTCCGGCTTGGGCTTCCAGCGGAATTCCGTCTCCTGCAGTTCCACCGCTATCTGCATTGTTTCCTTGATTATGCAGGTTACCGGGATGGAGAAGATCACGCCCCAGATGCCGCCTATCTCGGCGCCGGCCATCAGCGCCAGCAGTATTATCGCCGGGTTAAGGTCCACGGCTTTCTTCATGATGTAGGGCTGCAGGAACCAGTCGTCGAAAAACCGTATGCCGGTGAAGAACGCCATGATCTTGATTATCGGAACTATAGTGCCGAACTGCAGGTACGCCACTATGGACGAAAGCACCGCCCCGACGATGGCGCCCAGATAGGGCACCAGGCTCGAGAAGCCTATCAGTATCGCGATCACCGCGGCGTAGTTCAGGTCCATCAGCAGCAGGCCGCTGAAGGCTATCAGGAAAATTATGAAGGCTTCCGTCAGGATGCCGCGCAGATAATTGCCCAGCGAGCCGTCGATGCGCGAAGCGATGTGCAGTATTATTTCAGCGTGGCGCGACGGGAGATGGTCCAGCAGGTAATCGATGATGCCGGAGCCGCCTACCAGCATGAAGAAGGTGATGAAAGGGACTATAAAGAGCAGCGTAAGCATCGGCAGCAGGGAAAGTATCATCTGCGGCGCCAGCTCCAGCAAATGGTCCAGCTTCTGCTCCAGGCGCAGCGAGGCCACGAAGGGATAGTCCTTCACCAGTTTTGTGTTAAGTTTCGTCACAAAAAGCTGTATTCTTTCCGCGTATTCGGGCCAGGACTGCTGCAGCGATTCCAGCTCGAAAGAAAGAAAATGCATGAGCAGGTAGACGACTATGAAGAGCAGCGCCCCGGCGCCGAGATAAAGCCCGGCCACCGCGTAAGACCGCTTTATGCCGCGCACCTCGAAGTACTTGATCATCGGGCTGAGGATATAGGCCAGCGCCGCGCTCAGGATGAAGGGGAAGATGGCGCCTTTCGCCAGCACCACGAAATACACCAGCGCCAGCCCGATAAAGGCCGGCAGCAGGAACTGGGTGTAATTCTTTTTCTGTTGCGTCTCGGTCGGCATGCCGTTCCTTATTCCTCCGCCGGCTTCTCTATGACCGCCCGCAGGCGGGCGGACAGGATCTTGGCCAGCTGCGTGGCTATGACCACGCCTATGATCGGGCGCGCGAAAAGCAGCGACTCCAGCTTTATCTTGAACAGCATGAAAACCTTGGTGTCCTCGGTGGCGTGGGCGGTGGCAGTGCGCGGCATTTCCTCCAGCAGCGCCATCTCGCCGAAGAACTCGCCGGGGTGCACCTGGGCTATCATCTCGCCCTTCTGCGTGGCCGGGTCCGTGCGGGAAAGCGCTATCTTGCCCGAGAATACGATGAAAAGAGCGCGGCCTATGTCGCCCTGGGCGAAAAGGGTCTCGCCCTTCAGGTAGGTGCGCTCCTGCAGGCTTTCCAGCACGTGTATCAGCTGGCGCTTCCTTATCCCGTCAAAAAGCTTTATGCTTTTGAGGAAGCCGAGCTTGGCGAGGATGTCCTCGTCGTAAATGCGGTTGATGAGGTTGAGCAGTCTCATTATTTCCTTGAGAAGAGGCCGTAGACGGTCTGGGCTATTTTGAACCAGCCGCTGCTGACCGCGCCGGAGACCGACTTAACCGCGCCGATGAGCGGGTCGAGGGCGGTCAGTTTTCCGTCGGCGTTCAGCGCCAGGTATTCAACGGCTTTGGCAGTATGCCGCACCTGCTGCAGCGTAAGAACGGCCTGCACCACCAGCGCCACAAAAGCCAGCGTAACGATGATCGCGCAAACAGTGAGTATTGTTTCCATAAAATAAACCTCCGCGCCCGTATTTCTACAAAGTATATAAAATTAAAAAAGGAGGCAGGCACCTTTTTGCCATTTCCTGCCATTTTTTGGCCTTAAAACATCAAAAAGGTGCCAGCCTCCTTTTAATCGTCGTTATCGTGGGGGGAATGGGCGGCGCGGAACTCGCGGTCACCCAATACCGCATTGCGGTTTTTGTCGAAAGGGCGCCATAATTTCCCGGGTATCGGTTCGGCCATATATTCCTGATATTTAGCGAGGGCGGTTGGCGGATCGTCCGACAGCGGCTCCAAGACTATGTTTTTATCGGCACACCCCTCATACTTGCCCAGATACTGGGCAGCGCTCGACCAGGGGTAATCCTCAGCCTTAGCGGCGAGGCCGGCCTTAACAGGGTTGATGTGTATATAGCGTGTCAGCGCCAGGGAGTATTTGTCGGTCTGTATCAATTTATACTTGTAACGCCCTTCAAAAAGATGCCCCGTAGTGCCGTGCGTCTGGTTGAAATAATGTGAATAAGCATTGTTTAGAGCGAACATCGCCTCCGCAAGGTTCGCCCTGGGCGTTACAAGGTAAAGATGTATATGGTTGGTCATCATCGCGAAAGCGGGTAAAAGAAGGCCGGAGTCGCGTTTAACCTTTTCCAGCAGAGAAAGGTAGTGTATCCTGTCTTCATCGTTCAAGAAGATATCCTTCTTGTCATTTCCCCTGTCCGTGATGTGGTAATGTGCGTTTTCAAAAAAAATTCTATGTCCTCTGGGCATCCCACAATTGTACCACAAAAAGGAGGCAGGCACCTTTTTGATGTTTTTAGACTAAAAAGAGGCTAAAATGGGCCAAAAGGAGGCTGGCACCTTTTTGCAAAGGCGGGAGCGCTTTTTTGTATAATTAATATGTATTATAAAGGACTCTTTCAAATGACTACCCAAGATACGGACTATTCAAAAACTGTTTTTTTGCCCAATACCTCATTTTCCATGAGGGGGGACCTTACCAAGAAAGAGCCCGGTATTCTTGAGGCCTGGGCCAAAATGGACCTTTACGGCAGGATGCTGGAAAAGCGCCGCGGCGCCAGGCCCTTCATCCTGCACGACGGCCCGCCCTACGCCAACGGCCACATCCATATCGGCCACGCGCTTAACAAGATCCTGAAGGACATGGTCGTTAAATCCCACGCCCTGCTCGGCCGCTACACCCCCTATGTGCCGGGCTGGGACTGTCACGGCCTTCCCATAGAGCAGGCGCTGCTGAAAGAAATGAAGATGGGCAAGCGCCACATCGCCGACATCCCGGCCTTTCGCCAGAGCGCGCGCGATTTCGCCGCCCGCTTCATAGACATCCAGCGCGAAGAGTTCAAGCGCCTCGGCCTCCTGGGCGACTGGGACCACCCTTATATCACCATGTCCAAGGAGTACGAAGGCACCGTCATCAAGGCCTTCCGGGAACTCCTCGAGAAAGGCCACATCCACCGCGACAAAAAGACCATCTACTGGTGCGTCTCCTGCGAAACCGCCCTGGCCGACGCCGAGGTCGAGTACAAGGACAAGACCTCCCCGTCCGTCTACGTGCGCTTCCCGCTCGAGACGCTGCCCGACGGCCTCGCGGCCGTGGCGAAGAACCGCGCCTCCATAGTTATCTGGACCACCACCCCCTGGACGCTGCCGTCCAACATGGCCGCCGCCGTGGCGAAGGCCGAGGATTACCGCGTGCTCGAGACCGGCGGACAGTACCTGCTCGTCGCCGACAAGCTCGCCGACGCCTTCCTGGCCGCGACCGGGCTGGAGGCGGTGAAGGGCGCGCTTATTCCGGGCGAAAAGCTGGTCGGGCTTAAATACAGCCACTGCCTGGCGCCGCATCTGCCGGAGGCCCGCCGCTTCCCGCGCCAGGTCATCTCCACCGATTTCGTGGATATGTCCACCGGCACCGGCATCGTGCACATCGCCCCCGGCCACGGCGAGGAAGACTTCCACGCCGGGAAGAAATGGGGCCTGGATATTTTCTGCCCCGTCAACGCCGACGGGAAATTCAACGCCGACGCCGGCGTCTTCGAGGGGATGAAGGTTTTCGAGGCCAATGACAAAGTGGTGGAGACGCTCCGGGCCGACGGCCTGCTGCTCGCCCACAAGAAGATAGAGCACAGCTACCCGCACTGCTGGCGCTGCCACCAGCCCATCATCTTCCGCGCCACCGAGCAATGGTTCCTCAAGGTGGACCTGGACGGCCTGCGCGAAAAACTCCTCAAGGCCGCCGACGGCGTGCGCTGGCTGCCCGAAGCGGGCCGCGACCGCATGGCGGGCATGCTCAAGACCCGCCCCGACTGGTGCCTGTCGCGCCAGCGCTACTGGGGCACCCCGATAATAGCCGTCTACTGCAAAGACTGCGGCAAGGTGCAGGAGGACAAAGCCTTCCTCATGCGGATGGAAGAGCGCGTGACAGCCGAGGGCAGCGACTTCTGGTTCTCCGAACCGGTGGAGAAGCTGCTGACCCCGGGTTCGAAATGTTCCTGCGGCGGCGCTGATTTCTCCAAGGAAAAAGACATCATGGACGTCTGGCTGGACTCCGGCGTCTCCTGGTACGCGGTCGTCAAGAACGGCATGCTCGGCCCCGGCGACTTCCTCCCGACGGACATGTACCTGGAGGGCTCCGACCAGCACCGCGGCTGGTTCCAGACCTCGCTTATCCCTTCCGTGGCCCTGCGCGGCGAGCCGCCTTACCGCGCCGTGCTGACCCACGGCATGATCCTCGACGATAAAGGCCACGCCATGCACAAGTCGGCGGGCAACGCCATCGCCCCGCAGGAGATAGTCGGCAAGTACGGCGCCGAGATCCTGCGCCTCTGGGTGGCCCTGTGCGACTACTCCGAGGACGTGAAGATCTCCGAAAAGATCCTCGCCGGCCCCATAGATACTTACCGCAAGATCCGCAACACTCTGCGCTACCTGCTGGGCAACCTCGCCGACTTCAAGCCGGCCCTGCACCGCGTCCCCGACGAAAAGCTGGTGGAGACGGACCGCTATATCCGCGCGCGCCTGGCCGTTACCGCGGCCGCCGTGGAGAAGCATTACGAGAACTTCCAGTTCCGCCAGGCCATCCGCGCCGTGGCGGACTTCTGCATCCTGGACCTTTCGGCCTTCTATCTCGACTCGCTGAAAGACCGCCTCTACACCTTCAGCCCCGACGCGCCCGAGCGCCGCTCGGCGCAGACGGTGCTTTACGAGATCCTGACCGCCGTGCTGAAAATGACGGCACCGGTGCTGTCCTTCACCGCCGAGGAAGCTTGGCTCACGGCCAGGGCCGAGATAGACCCGTCGCTGGAAGAGAGCGTTTTCCTGTCCGACTATCCCAAATTCCCGGCCGCCTGGGCGGACCAGGCCCTGCTGGAGCGCTGGGAGAAGATCATGGCGGCGCGCGAAGCCATAACGAAAGCCATCGAAGAAGTGCGCAAGACCGGCGCCGTAGGCTCCTCGCTGGAGGCCCGCATAGTCCTGCGCACCTCCAAGCCGGAGATGAAAGCTTTCCTCGAATCCGCCCTGCCGCTCTGGCCGCAGGTGGCCATAGTCTCGGAGGCCGCCGTGGAATTCGACTCCGGCGCGGCAGAGCTGGAAGTGAAAGTGAGCAAGGCCGAAGGCGCGAAATGTCCGCGCTGCTGGCAGTGGCGCCGCGACATAGGCTCCAGCCCGGCCCGCGCCGGCGTCTGCGGCCGCTGCGCCAAAGCTATGGAGGATGCGCCCAAGGGATGAAGAACTCAGCCGTTCCCGCCATAGTTCTTTCGGTCTTCCTGCTCGACCGGGCGTCAAAGGTCTGGGCGCTCAAGGCGCTCTATCTCACGACCGTGAAGGTCCTGCCTTTCTTCCGCCTCACCTACGCGGAAAATACCGGGGTGGCCTTCGGGATGTTCAGGGACAGCAACCTGTTCTTTCTGGTCTTCAGCTCCGGGCTGGTGGCCGTGCTGCTCTACCTGCGGCGGCGTATACAGGCGCACGGCCCGGCCGCTGCGGCGGGGCTGGCGCTGGTGCTGGGCGGGGCGCTCGGCAATCTCTACGACCGCATCGCCTACGGCTTCGTGGTGGATTATTTCGATTTCTCGTTCTTTCCGGCCGTCTTCAATGTGGCCGACAGCGCGATCACCGTCGGGGCGGCGCTGATGGCGCTGGGCATGAAAGACGGGAAGGGAAAAGCCGGGGAGCGGGGACCGGGGAAATTATGAAAAAAATAATTTTGTTCATGCTGATAGCTTCGGGGGCGGCGGGCTGCAACAGGTCGCCCGAGTTCTATTTCTCCCGCGGCAACTACCTGTTCTCCGCCGGCAAGGACTCGGAGGCTCTGGAGAACTACAACAGGGCGCTCCTGCTCAAAAAGAATTTCCCCGAGGCCCTCACCTCGCGCGGCCTGCTCTTCGAGCGGCAGGGCGACCGGCAGAAGGCCGGCCTGGACTACCGCAAAGCCATCAACCTCGACTCCGCCTACCTGCCCGCCTATAACAACCTGGGCGCCCTGCTGATGGACGGCGGGAACTACCGCGAGGCGGAAAAGCTGTTCACGGAAGCGCTGGCGGCCAAACACGACTATTCCTACGCGCTGCTCAACCGGGGCCTTTCGTATTACAAACTGGGCGACTGCGCCGCCGCCACCGGTGACCTCTCGCGGGCGCTGGAGCTTAACAATAAATTCGAGATGGCTTATTATCACCGCGCCCTCTGCTCGCGCAACGCCCGCAACCTGCCCGCGGCCATCGCCGATCTGGACGCGCTGCTGGCCCTCAACCCCGCCGCCGCGCTGGCCCGCTTCGAGCGCGGCAAGGCGCTGTATTACATCGCCGATTATGCCGGCGGCGCGCAGGAATTCGCTAAGGCCGCCGAGCTTAAGCCCGAAGACCCCGTTTACCCGTACTGGCTGAGCCTGGCCTTTTACAAGGCCGGCTACCCCGAGGGGGCGCTCGAGGCGGCCTCCAAAGCCGCGGCCCTTAAGCCGGCGTCCTACCAGGTCCGCGGTTTAATGGGCGATATTTACGCCGTCCTGAAGGACAAGGAGAACGCCGCCGCACAGTACCGGCTGGCCGCCGAACTCTCGCCGAAGTTCGCCTCGGTCTACCGGTCCAGGCTGGCCGCCCTGGAGAGGCCCGCCGCCCCCCTGAGGAAAAAAAGGGGGAAATAGCAGGCGGCAAGCTAAAGACATGCGCTGATATTAACCGCGGAGCAGAATATTTTTCCGGAGACGGAGCCACTGTAAATGTCCGACGACAATAGCGAATTATCCCCCTGGCGTAAGAGATTCCTGGCCAACAGGATGACTTTGGAGAGCCTCCTGTTCGAGCGGGAGCTGCTGAACCCGCAGCGGGAGAAACTTTCTTCGGGGCTGCTGGTCCTGGGCGGCATCTGGCTGTTCCATTCGCTGCTGCTGGCGCAGTGGGCCTTCAGGCGCGGTTATTTCTTCAATCAGGCCGACGCGGAAAGCTTCGGCGGGGTGCTGCGCTACGCGGCCTACCTTAAAAGCCAGGGCTTCTGGGCGCTGTTCAAGCCGGAGTTCTCCGACCTCACTCTTAACCCGCCGCTTTATTATTTTTCCTACGTGCCGGTCCTGAACTACCTCACCTCCGATCTCAACCTGGCGCTTATCCTGGTCAATTCTTTTTTCCTGCTGCTGCTGGCGCTGGCGATCTTCATGGCCGTGCGCAAAAACCGCCCCAACCGCGCCGGCTGGCTCGGAGCCGCCTTCGCATTGGCTTTTCCCTTTGTGCTTGAGACGGCGCGCCGCCCCGCTCCCGAGATGGCGCTGATGGCCATGGCGGCCGCGCTTTACGCCTGCTATATCCACTCCGACGATTTCGAGCATCCTAAATGGACTTTCGCTTTCGCCGTCTGTCTGGGCCTCGGTTTTTTCTCTCACCGGTTCTTCTGGCTTTACGCCCTGCCGCTGGTCCCCTTTATAATTTCCGGCTTCGCCAGCCCCTACACCCGCGACGAGCTGTTCAAGGGTTTTTTTCCGGGGGTGCTGCTGAACCTGCCCTGGTATCTGTTCGCCCTGGCCGCCTTGGCCGTCGGCCTGGTGCCGCTGTGGGGGGAATATCACGGCTTCTGGCATTATTTCAAGCTGGGCGCGGCCGCTGCGGGCCTGCCGCTCTTTATGATCGGTTTCGCCGGGCTGTTCTGGATGTATTTTTCGGTCTTCATGCCTTATGGGAAAAAAAAGGTGGTAGCGGCCTGGTTCTGGACGCCCTACCTGCTGCTGGCCTGGCTGGTGCGCGGCAGCCACCCGCAACTGCTCTACCCGGCGCTGCTGCCTTTCGCCGTGGCCGTGCCCGTGATGACGCCTCACCAGGCCCGCAAATACCTGCTCGTTTTCGTCCTGGCCCTGGGCGCCGTGAATCAGTCCGGGCTGCTGCGGCCCCTCGGTATCGGCGGGTATCCGCTGGCCGGCCTGCCGCTTCCGTCCGTGGGCGATTACCGCTCCGCCGAGCTGATGGCCCTGCTGGAGACCAACACCCCAGCCGGCGGCGGCCTGGCCGGGGTTTACGGCGACGCGAACCTTAACGCCGGTGGCCTGCGCTTCGCCCTTTCAAAGACCGCCGTGCCGGTTAAATTCGTGGACAACCCCTCCTGTCCCGGCTGCGTTTTCGTCATGATCCATAAAATTCCGCGCGCCGGGGAAAAGCCTTCGAAAGGAGAAAGGGCCTTCGCCGCGCTGAGGGCGAAGTCCTGGTTCCCCGCCGTCTTCGATAAAAAAGCCGATCTGGAGCTGGCCGACACTTCCAGGGCCGAGGTGTACATTAAATTCCCCTCCTCCGCTAAGTTCCTGGAAGAGGGTCTTTATAACGTGACGAATCTGACGCTGGGCCCGCTCATCATCGAGGAAGCCTCGCTAAGGCTTTCCGGCTTCAACCCGGCCACAGGGATCTATGCCTCGGCGAAGCTTTTCGCACCGGCGGCCGTGGTTCTGGGCGCGGACATCTACGGCTTAACGCTGGACATCAGCGGCCTGTCCGCCGGCAGCATCTCGCTCGACCCCTTCGTGCCCGCCGGGGTCGCCGGCGTAAAAGTGCGCGTGGCGAAGATCACCGAATATGCGGCGGAGCGCTTCCTGGCAGAACGCTACCCCTTCCTGTCCGAGCTAAAAGTGACGCTCGACAGCGGCCTGGGAATTTCGGCTCTCGCCCGCGGCCGCAGGCTGGAGGCCGAATTAGCGCTGTCCATGAAGGACGGGGGGGTGGTTGAGGTCAAGCCGCTGTCCTTCTCTTACGGGCCGGTGACCCTGGCGCCCTATCTGCTTAAACTGTTCACCTTCAGGCTGGATTTCACCGACAATCCCTATGGCATCAAAATTTTCGGTCTGCGCATAAGCAACCGGATGATAGAACTTTACTAGCGGGGAGCGCGCGGCTCAACTAAGTCCGCGCTTTCACCAGGAAACTATGAAGAGACTTTTGATTTTGCCCCTGCTGGCGTGCTGCTGCGCCTGCGTGGAAGTGCCGACGGACGGTTCCCCCGCGGCCGCGCTGAGCCAGCCCGTGGAATCGCCTTACCAGGGCCTGGACCCCGGCTACAAGACCGAGGAGACGGTGCACTTCGCCCTGAAGGCTTATTCTTCCGCCTCCGCCTCGCATTATGCCGGGCTCTGCGAGGAGAACTACACCCGCATCATGCAGGACCTGGGGCTATACTCCTTCGTGCCGGCGCGACCGTATAACGTGGTGATCTACCAGGACGCCGCCGAGTACCACAAGAAGACCGGCCAGCCCGACTGGTCCGGCGGCGCGGCCTACGGCAACGCCCTGCTGCTGTACGAGGGCGAAGGCCTGCAGGCCACCATCGGCCACGAGATGACCCACCTCGTCTTCAACGAGTTCATGGGGCTTTCCCAGTCCTCCGGGCTGCGCTGGCTTAACGAGGGCGTGGCGGTCTACGAAGAAAGCCGCTCGAACCAGGTCTCGGCCTCTTTTTACGCCGGGCGCGTGGCGGACGCGGTGCGGCCCAACCCCATCCCTTTTTCGCAGATGATCAACCTGGTGCCGCAGAGCGAAAGCCAGCGCAACGTGGACCGCTGGTACGCGCAGGCGGGGTCGGTGGCCGGCTTTATGATAAGGCAGGGCGGCTCCTTCAGCTTTTCCCTTTTCCTCTCGAAGCTGCGCGACGGCGCCTCGGTGGACAGGGCGCTGGAGGACACCTACGCGGGGCTGTGGAAGAATATCTCCGACGTGGAAAGAGCCTGGCTGCTGGAGATACAGCGCTAGCCGCGGGCAAATCCTATGGCTGAAGTCTTCCCGGAGGTAAAATTAAAAAAAGCGGTAATTCCGCTCGAAGGCGTGCATTGCGCCTCCTGCGTGGCCCGGCTTGAAAAAGGCCTGGGCTCGCTGCCCGGGATCGCCGGCGTGTCGGTGAACCTCCCCTCCAGAACGGCTTTTCTCTCCTACGACCCGGCTCTTGCCGACGGCAAGACTATCTCCGCGAGGATCGCGGAGCTGGGTTATAAAGCGCTGGCCTTCTCCGAATCGGCCGGCGCGGCCGAGAACACGGCCCTTAAAGAGCTGGACCGCGAAAAAAATATGTTCCTCCGGCGCTTCCTGCTGGGGCTGCTCCTGACCGGCTTTCTGTTCCTCGATCTTATTTTCGGTTTTTCCCAGTACACCATGCTGGCCGCGGCCGGGCTGGCCTGGGGGGCGGCGGGCTGGCATTTCCACGCCGGGTTCCTGCGCGCCTTTAAAGCCCGCACCGCCGATATGAACTCGCTGGTGTCGCTCAGCACCAGCGTCACCTATTTCTACGGCGTCTTCGTCACGCTTTTCCCCGGGGACGCGCATTACCGCGCCCAGTGGCACGAAGTGGGCATGCTGGTGACCTTCATAAACCTGGGGCGCTGGCTGGAGGCCCGCTCCAAGAACAAGGCCGGGGAGGCCGTGGCAAAACTTTTTAAAATAGCGCCCAAATTCGCCCGCCGCCTCAAGGACGGCCGCGACCAGACCGTGCCCGTCGCCGAGATCATGCCTGGCGACCTGGTGCTGCTGCGCCCCGGCGAGCAGGTTCCCGTGGACGGCCGGGTCACGGGCGGCGCCTCGGCCCTGGACGAGAGCCTGCTTACCGGCGAGGCCGTTCCGGTGGAGAAGGCCGCGGGCGCGCGCGTGTACGCCGGCACCATAAACAAGACCGGCGCGCTCGAATTTACCGCCGAGGGCGTGGGCGAAGAAACCGTGCTGATGAAGATCATAAAGGCCGTGGAGGAAAGCCAGGCCGAAAAGAGCGCCGTGCAGCACATGGTGGATAAGATCTCCGCCTGGTTCGTGCCCCTGGTGTTTTTGGCGGCGGCGGTGTCGGGGGGGTTCTGGCTTTATTATGCGGGCCCCGGCAGGGCCGTCGGGGTTTTCGCCGCGGTGCTGGCGGTGGCCTGTCCCTGCGCCATGGGGCTGGCGGTGCCCATGGCCGTGGCCGTCGGGTTCGGTCGCGCCGCCTCCGCGGGCATCCTAATCCGCAACGCCGACGTACTCGAGCAGGCCTCCGGCGTGGACGTGGTGATCTTCGACAAGACCGGCACCATCACCGAGGGCCGCCTGCGCCTGGACGGCCTGCACCCCGAGCCCGGCGAAAAGGATTTCCTGCAGCTGCTCGCTTCGGCCGAGGAAAAGTCCGAGCACCCCTTCGCCGAGGCCGTGCGCCTCCAGGCGGCCGAGGCGGGCGTAAAGCCGCTGCCGCTTACCGCCTTCGAGGCCGTGCCGGGCAAGGGCGTGCGCGCGGCCGCCGCCCAGGGCGAGATCCTGGCCGGCAGCCTTAAATGGTTCGACGAACTGGGCTTAGCGGTGCCTGCAGCCTCCCGCGCGGAGATAACCGCCTCCTCCGATTCCATGCTGCTGGTAGCGCTGGACGGCAAATTCAAAGGCTACGCCCGCCTGGCCGACGCGCTGCGCCCCGAGGCCGCCGGCCTGGTGCAGGAGCTGGAGGCCATGGGCATAGAGCCGGTGATGGCCTCCGGCGACCGTCAGGCCGTGGTCGCCCATGCCGCCGCCGCTATCGGCATCAAGACCTTTCACGCCGAGGTCTTTCCCGAGGAGAAGCGCCGGCTCGTCATGCGCTATAAGGCGCTGGGCAAGCGCACCGCCATGGTGGGCGACGGGTTTAACGACGCGCCCGCCCTTTCGGAGGCCGACCTCGGCATGGCCATGCGCTCCGGTACCGACGTGGCCGCCCACGCCAGCGACATCACGTTCATGCACAACGACCTGCGCTCCGTGATAGCCGCCGTGAAAATTTCAAAGGCCATCAAAAAGGTCATAAACCAGAATCTGGCCTGGGCCTTCGCCTACAATATCGTGCTGATCCCCCTGGCGGCCGGGGCTTTTTACCCGCGCTGGGGCGTGCTCATCCCGCCGTCGGCGGCCGGCGCCGCCATGGCGCTGAGCTCGGTCTCGGTCGTCATGAATTCCCTGAGGCTTAAAACGATGAAGATCTAAAGGAGCTGCTCATGAAAAATACTTCCACCAAATTCGGCTACACTTCGGACCAGGCGCAGAGCGTCAGGCATATAGAGCTGCCCGGGATCGAAGCCTGGGAAAACCAGTACCGCCGCGACTACACCATAAAAATAGTGCACCCGGAGTTCACCTCCGTCTGCCCCAAGACCGGCCTGCCCGATTTCGGCGTCATCACCATTGAATACATCCCCGGCAGGCTCTGCCTGGAGCTGAAGTCGCTGAAATATTATTTCCTGCAGTACCGCAACCGCGGCATCTTCATGGAGAACATCGCCAACCGCGTCCTGGACGATGTGGTAAAGGCCGTAAAGCCCAAGAGCTGCACGGTAACCGGCGATTTCACCCCGCGCGGCGGTCTGCGCTCGGTAATAGAAGCAAAATACCCGTACAAAAAATAAAGGCGTCATTAGTTTTTGATATAATAAACGGAGATGTAACAGGCCCAGTTGGCGCAGCGGTAGCGCGTTCCCTTGACATGGGAAAGGTCACAGGTTCGATCCCTGTACTGGGCACCAGTTCTAAGTATCAGAGAGCCCGTTGGAACCCGCTCCGGGTACTGGCGGGCTTTTAAATTAAGGAACCTATGTCCGAAGAGAACAATGACGAGCAGCTGCAGAAAATGCGACACTCCCTGGCCCACGTGCTGGCCCAGGCCGTAGCCGAGCTCTTCCCCGGCGTTAAATTCGGGATAGGGCCCGCCATCGAGAACGGCTTTTACTATGACTTCGATCTCGAGCACCATTTCACCCCGGAGGACCTGCCGCTCATCGAAAAAAAGATGAAGCACATCCTGGGGCAGGCCCAGAAATTCGAGCGCGTCGAACTCTCCCGCGCCGACGCCCTGAAGCATTTCGGAGAGAAGGGGGAAAAATATAAAGTGGAGTTGATCAACGACCTGCCCGAGGGCAGCGTCATCAGCGTCTACCGCAACGGCCCCTTCGAGGACCTCTGCAAGGGCCCTCACGTCGAGCATACCGGCAAGCTCAAAGCCTTCAAGCTCGCCTCCATCGCCGGGGCCTACTGGCGCGGCAGCGAGAAGAACCCCATGCTCCAGCGCATTTACGCCGTGGCCTTTCAGACGCCCGCCGAGCTGGACGCCTACCTGAAGCAGCAGGAAGAGGCAGCCAAGCGCGACCACCGCAAGCTGGGCAAACAGCTCGACCTTTACAGCATCAACGAGATGATAGGGCCGGGCCTGGTGCTGTGGCACCCCAACGGCGCGCGCATCCGCCACGAGATAGAGACCTACTGGAAGGACGAACATTTTAAAGGCGGCTACGACCTGGTCAACACGCCGCATATCGGCCGCGCCGGCCTGTGGGAGACCTCGGGCCACCTGGGTTTCTACAAGGACTCCATGTATTCCCCCATGGATATCGACGGCATCGAGTATTACGCCAAGCCGATGAACTGCCCGTTCCATATCCAGATCTACCAGAACTCGGCCCGCTCCTACAGGGACCTGCCGCTGCGCTGGGCGGAGCTCGGCACGGTGTACCGCTTCGAAAAGGCCGGCGTGCTGCACGGCCTCCTGCGCGTCCGCGGCTTTACCCAGGACGACGCGCACATCATCTGCACGCCCGAACAGATAGAAGCGGAGACCATAGAAGTGCTGCGCTTCAGCATGAACCTGCTGAAGGCCTTCGGCCTCACCGATATAAAAGCCTACCTGGCCACCCGGCCCGAGGGCGCCGTGGGCGAGCCCGCCCGCTGGGAAGAGGCGCAGAAAAGCCTGCGCGCGGCCGCCGACAAGGAAGGCGTGCCCGTCGAGCTCGACGAGGGCGGCGGCGCCTTCTACGGCCCCAAGATAGACCTGAAGGTCAAAGACGCCATCGGCCGCGAATGGCAGATGACCACCATCCAGTTCGACTTCAACGAGCCGGAGCGCTTCGGCATGGAATATACCGGCGCCGACGGGCAGAAGCACCGCCCGTATATGGTGCACCGCGCCCTGCTGGGTTCGCTGGAGCGCTTCTTCGGCGTGCTCATCGAGCATTATGCCGGCAACTTCCCCATGTGGCTCGCCCCCGTCCAGGTGAAGGTCCTCAACATCACCGAGGAAGAGGAAGGCTACGCCCGAGAGGTCATGGCCAAACTGAAAGCCGCCGGGCTCCGCGTCGCGGGCGACCTGCGCCACGACACCGTGAACGCCAAGGTGCGCGACGCCGCCATGCACAAGCTCCCTTACCTCGTGGTAGTCGGCAAGAAGGAAAAAGAGGCCGGCACCATAACCCTGCGGCTGCGCGGCAATAAAAGTGTCTTCGGCGTAAGCCTCGATGAGTTCATCGCCAAAGCGAAAACCGAAGCCGCCGAAAAAGCCCTCGTCTCCTCGTACCAGGAGTAGCGCCCGCGGCGGCAAAAGAAGAGCCCGGCGAAGTTTCGCCGGGCTCTTCCGCTTTATATAGATACATTATCGGATACTATCTCTCCAATATAAGAGCTTCCTGCGGAGCCAGGTGGGGGGGGAGGCCGCGGCTCTCTCTGAAGAGGGGCCGGTAGCCGCCCAGCGCTTCCGCGTTCAGCGGGAGCGGTGCGGCCGACGGGTTCAAAAGAATAAGATAATCCTTCCCGCCCTGGCGGAGGGCGCGGGAGGCCAGCTGCGGTTCAAGACCGGGAGGAAGCGCTCCGGGCCTGCCTTTTTCAAGGACCGGCCTCAGCGCGTTCAACTCGGCGGCGAGGCGCTGATAAATGCCCCAGCGCTCGGGCCGGGAGGGCAGCGGCACGCCGTCGGACCCGTTGTAGGTAAAGTAGAAGATCCCCTCGGCGCCGCGCGCCAGCGCCAGATAGGTCATGAAACGCGCCTGCTCGAAGGTGGGAAAGCCTCCCACGCGGTCCTTTCTTCTTTGCGGATAGTTTATCCAGTCGAAAGCCTGCAGCACCGCCCAGACCGGCTTGTCCTTCCTTTCCGGGTCCATAATGGCCGCGCCCGCCTTAACCAGCGCCACCTGCTCGCCCACGGAGCCGAGCGGCAGATGCGGCACCGGGTACCAATCCACCATCAGCGCGTCGGCCGCCCCGGAGTAGGTAAAGGCCGATACTCCCTCGCCCATGACAAAAACCGTTTTCTGTCCGGGGGCCCAGTCCTTAACGCGCTTGTCCAGCTTCCCCAGCTCCGCCGGCGGGAGCTTGTGCACCTCCGGCTCGTCGTAAAGATACCAGGCCAGCACCGGCCAGCCTTTAGCCTCTTTCGCGTAAGGCGAATCGATGACCCGGTCGGGCGCGGCTACCATCTTTAGCCCGAGTTTCTTTGCTTCCGCCGCCAGCGCGGCCAGGCGCTCGGGGTCCTGCGCGTAGGTGTGGAAGCAGTTAAACCCGGCCTGCTTCAGAACGGACAGCTCCTGCGGGCCGCCTATCCCGTAAAAGCCCAGCGGAAAATCGCCCGCCGCCGCCAGAAGGGGGGAAAGCGCAGCTAAACAAAAAGAGAGCGTTAAGGTTTTCATATCTTAATTCTATCAAATCCCGCAAAAAATTAAACTCCCTTTTCTGAACATCTCCTTGACTGCTTAAAAATAAATTATGTAATATATTATTACGTTCAAAACTTTAGGGAGGCAGAATGAAATTGTTTCATCTCGCAGCGATGGTAATCCTGGCCGCGTTCAGCGCTAATGTGTTTGCCCAGCCGGTAGCACCGGGCCGGCTCGCTAAAAGCATTAAGATCACCAAAATAACCGGCACTGTCAACGTCATGAAAGACGGCATGGTCATCATGACCCTCAGGCCCGGCGATGCTATCCCGGAAATAACCGACAATAAAGTCACCTTCGTCATAGTGGACGGCACCGTGGAAGTCGAAGCCGGCGGCAAAAAGATCTCCGGCGCGACCGGTTCCAACTTTACCGTAACCTCCAACGAAGGCCAGGTGAACGTCTCCCTGGGCGCCGGCACCCCGGTCTCAGTGAAGACCGAATCCGGCTTTAATGTCATCCTGACGGCCAACAGCGAAGTTAAGCTGGTCAACGCCAACGGCAAGGTTGAAATTTCCATGGAAAAAGGAAATGCCGTGGTGACCAACTCTTCCGGCGGCGACACGCAGACCGTGAAGCCCGGCCAGACCGTGGTAGTGCCCGTCAATCCCCTGCCGCCTCCGGCTCCCGTAGATCCCGGACTCAAGCCTGTTGATCCTCTGCCCGAACCGCTTCCGATCCCCGATACCGGCGTGAACCCCATACAGGAACTCAGTCCCTCTACTCCCTGAAGTCAGGCCCGTGAGCGACGCAGATATAACTAACGAACTAAACTTAGGAGATAATTAATAATGAAGAATCTTATAATCGCAGCCGTCCTCCTGATGCCCGCCGCCGCCGGCGCGCAGCAGAACATCAAGTTCGGCAACCTCGAAATAAATCCCTTCGTAAGCACGCAGGAGAGCTACGACAGCAATATCTACCTTGAAAAGAAGCTGGCGAAATCGGCCTCTATCAACCGCTCCTCCATCGGCGTGAACCTTGTTGAAAAACTGGGCTCCCGTTATGACCTTATGGGCGGCTACTCTATGGATATCCTGGGCTACTCCCGGGCTACCACCATCAACAACGCCGTGCACCACAACGCGAACCTCTCCGCCTCGGCCCAGCTCCCCAAGAGCATCACCGTAACCGTGGACGACAGCTACAAACAGACCACCGACCAGGCCACCTCCGAGCTGACCACCCGCGCCAAGCGCGTTGAGAACACCGCCGGGCTGGAAGTCGAATCCCCGCTGCGCGGCAAGTTCGGTTTCACCGTTGCGCTGCAGCACGTCTATAATAATTACCTTGAGAGCTCCTATAACGTTCTGGACCGCGAAGAGACCCTCGTGGGCGCGGATCTAAGCTACAAGCTGCAGCCCAAGACCAAGCTGTTCTTTTCCTACCGCTACGGCAACCTTAATTATCGGACCAGCGATAACGGCGACGCCATCTCCAATAATATGGACCTGGGTATCACCGGCAATATAGCCCCCAAGGTAGTAGGCACCGTAAAAGCCGGCGTGCAGATGCGCCACTATGCCAAAGACCTCGCCACCGCCAAGAACACCCTGACCACCGGCGGCTACAGCGCCCAGGCCGTCTGGAAGCCGCTGGAAAAGACCGATGTCATCCTCTTCGCCAAGCGCGCCAACGTGGAATCCTCTTACCTTGACAGCCGCTTCTACACCAGCACCCTTACGGACATTACCGTAACCCGCCAGGTGAAGAAGATAAAAGCCGGCGTAGGCATCAGCTACGAAGGCGTGCAGTACCCTGAGAAAAACGTCAGCACCAACGCTAAGCGCCTGGACAAGAACACCAATGTGCGCCTCACCGCCGAATACAATATCCAGAAATGGCTCAAAGCGGACCTCGGCTACACCTACAAGGACCGCACCTCGAACGAGAAAGGCTGGGAATATAAAGACAATATAGTCGCCCTCGGCCTCAAGGCTATGTTCTAAGCCCTGCCGAACCAAAGAAAGGGCCGCTGAAAACTCAGCGGCCTTTTTCTTTCCCCAAATTCCTTCCCCGACCCCCGACTCTCATCCCCTTCCTCCCGTTCTTATTGCTTTTCAATAATTTTTTTAACCCCGTCGTTGATCTGTTTCAACACTTCCTCAAACACCTCATCGCTCTTCCCCATCGGGTCCCTCAATTCTCCGCCGTTCCCGCAATGATCCAGGAACATCTGCGTTTTTCTCATGCTTTGCGGGAATTTATCCGCAAGGATCTCGCGGTGTACGCCTTCCATCACAAGTACCAGGTCGGCCCAGTCGATGTCGGCCTCGGCCGCTAGCGCCGGCTTGTGCGCGAGGTCCGTCACGCCCTGCCGCGCTAAAAAAGCGGTTATCTGCCGGGGCATGGCGCAATAGGGCTGCGCCGCCGTGCCGCGCGACCGGGCCTCGAACCCCGCCGCTCCGCCGTAATGGGCCAGCAGCTTCTCCGCCGCGGGGCTGCGGCACATATTCCCCGTACAAACAAAAAGTACTTTCATACTATAATTTTAACTTATTCTGCCGCGGCCCCGCCTTGCCGGGAAGGGAAATAAGGTAAAATTTACCTATCGATGGAGATTTTATTGCTGATTTCCCTGGTTTTCGCCCCGCTGGCTTTCGCGGCGGTGGAGCCCTGGGCTTTTGTGCCGCTTTACGGCGTATTCTTTTTCGGGGCCGCGGCGCTGTACGCGCGGGGGGAGACCCGCCACGCTAATCCTATCTATAAAAATCTGCTCCCCGCCGTGCTGGCGGTGGCGCTTATAGGGCTGCTTCAGGCCCTAAGGCAGGCGCCGGTGAACGGGCCCACCCCGCTCATTTTCACCGCCTGGCGGCTTTCCACCCTTAATGCGGTGCTGCTCTGGCTCTTCTACGCCGCGGTGCTGTACTGCGCGGCCAAGGCCATTAAAACCCCGGCGCAGCTGCGGCGCCTGCTCTGGGCGCTCTTCGGTATGGGCGTGGTAGTCAGCCTTATGGGGATGCTGCAGAAGACCGGCGACGAGACCATGGTTTACGGCCTGCGCCGCGTAAGCGGCCAACCCTTCGGCCCTTTCGTCAACCGCGACCACGGCGCATATTTTCTGGCCATGGCGGGCATGGCGGGGCTCGGCCTTTTCTTCGGAGGTTTCAAAGGCCTGTTCGCCCACCAGAGCCACACCAAACTTTTCGACCTTCTGGCCGTGCAATTCCTTAAATTCATAATGATCGTGGCCATAGTGGCCGGGCTGGTGAAAACCGGGTCACGCGGCGGGCTGCATTCCTTTGTCTGCGCCTCGGCCTTCATGGGCTTCGTGTCGGCGGGCTTTTTCAGGACCAGGGCCGGAAAGATCTCCGCCCGGGCCGCGCTGCTGCTGCTGCTGGCCGGCTACTGTCTGCTTCTTTCAAAATACAGGATCCTCCTCGGGCTCGAAGGCGATAATTTCGTCGGTTCCGTAACGACGCGGTTCTCGATGTATAAGAGCAGCCTGGCCATGTTCAGGGATTTCCCTTATTTCGGCACCGGCCTCGGCGCTGTCGAACACTCCTTCCCTTTTTACAAGCGCCCGGATTTCGTCACGGACAATATCGTCAACCACGTCCACAGCGACTGGATCGAGCTCTTCCTGCAGGCGGGCCTCGCCGGCGGGCTTATTTATGTGGCGGGACTCGGTGCAGCGCTTTACGGTTTTTACCGGGCCTGGCTGCGCTGCCGGTCGTTCACGGTAAAAGCGGTTTACGGCGGGGCGCTGGGCGCGGCGCTGGTGGCCATGTCGCACAGCTTCGTGGAATTCGCCTCGCAAATGCCCGCGAACGCGCTGGCTTTTTACGCGCTGCTGGGGGCGCTGGCCTCGAAGCCCGCCGTGCACGGCCGGGGCCTGCTGCCGCACGAGGAGGAGGAGGAACCCGAGCCGGCGCGGCCGCCTAAAAAATACGCATACGCCGCCTACGCCCTCGCGGCGCTGTTTACGGCCGCCGCCGTGCCGCAGTTCGCCGCCTGGCAGTACGACCAGCTCGCTAAAACCGCCTCTTTTGAAGAGAAAATAAAACTGCGGAAGGAGGCTCTTAACTGGCAGCCTGATCCGCGTACCGCCTTCCGGCTGAGCGCCGAGTATTATAACCAGGGGCTGAAAGACGGAACCGCCCACTGCCGCCTGTTCTCCGCGGCGGACGATGTGGCCGGGCCCTACCTGCGCCGGGCCCCGCTGAACGCCGGGCTCGGCCTTCTGGAGCGCTACCTCCGCCTCCAACTGACCCACTGCAGCCGCCGCGCCCTTATAAGCGGGACCGCCCGCAAGCCCCCGCTTTTCCCCGTTCCCGCTCCCACCAATGGCGCCTCCCGTCCCTAGCCGTCCCGCTGTTTTTGCTATAATATCCTTTATGAAATCAGGGGTATTTTGCGTCCTTTCATTGATTTTGTTTTCAGGCTGCGCCCCTCAGCGCCCCTCCGCGCGGCTTAGCCCCGGCTTTACCCCGCCGGCCTCCGCCGTTTCTCCCGCCGCTCTGGCGGCGGAAAAGCCGGAGACCCCGCAGCAGCAGGTCCTTCTGGAGCAGCGCCTGATAGAAAGCGCCCTCGATCTTAAAAACAAGAGCCAGCTTAATTATAAAATACAGCCCGGCGACCTCATCGAAATAACCGTTTTCAAAGAAAACGATATGTTGCGCTCCGCCCGCATCAGCGGCAACGGCACCATAACCTTCCCGCTGGCCGGCAATTTAAAATTGGCCGATCTTTCGGTGCCCGAAGCCGAGGCCCTGCTGGCTGAAAAGCTTTCCGAATTCCTGATAAAGCCGCAGGTCACCGTGCTGATAAAAGAGTACAGCAACAAGCAGATCTACGTCCTGGGCGAGGTTAAAAAGCCCGGCGCTATACAGATCCCTGCGGAGCGCCGCCTTACCGTGCTTGAGGCCATCATCCTTTCAGGGGGGTTCACCGACCTGGCCGCCCAGGACCGCACCAAGGTGCTGCGCGGCACCGGCAACTCGAGCCAGAATATCCCGGTGGAAATAAGCCGCATAACCAAACAGGGCGACAAAAGCGCCGACATCTTCCTGGAACCCAACGACACCGTCTACGTCCCCCAAAGCTTCTTTTAAATCGCGGTGCTTCCGGCCGCCCGGCCACCGGCCGCCGGCGGTCCGGGCAATGGACATAACATGAACGATAATAATTCCGACAACGAACTCGAATTCGACCTTAGCTATTACGTCGAGCTTATCCTCCGGCGCCGCTGGGTGGCCCTCTCGGTGTTCATCTCCGTGGTGATAGTGGTGGCCCTCGTCACCTTCAACACGCGCCCCGTTTTCCAGTCGCAGGCGCTGCTGGTGATAGAAAAAGAGCGCGGCAATAACGTCATTTACCAGGGCGGCCCCACCGTAGAGCGCGGCAACGACGATTATTACCAGACCCAGTACAAGCTGCTTAAAAGCGAAGCTCTGCTCAAAACGGTCTATAAGCGCCTCGACCTGGAGAAGATACCCGAATTCTCCGGCGTGTACGGCTACCGCAGGCTTCTCGGGCCCGTCGCCATCGCCCCTGTCCCGCGCAGCCGCCTGGTCTATGTCAAGGTGGATTCCTACGACCCGCAGCTCGCCGCGGATATCGCCAATACCGTGGCCCAGGTCTTCATCGAGCAGAACCTGAGCAACCAGCTTTTCATCTCAAAAGACGTCCTCAACGCCCTGCAAAGCGACCGGCCCGGCGGAGAGTCGCGGGCCATTTACGAATCCCTCCCGGCGGTGGTGAACAATGTGCTCATCCAGCAGTTGAAGCAGGAGTCGGCCAAGCTGCAGGCCCAGGTGGCCGAGGCCTCCGGCCGCTATACGCCCAAGCACCCCCAGGTGCTGTCCATGACGGCCAACCTGAAGACGCTGCAGAGCCAGATCAAAGAGGAGACCGACAAGGTTATCCAGAGCCTTAAAATAGATCTTTCCGGCCAGCTGATGGGCAATAATATCCGCCTTATCGACGCCGCGATGCCGCCTTTAAGTCCCATCAAGCCGCGCAAGACGTTCAATATGCTGCTGGCCTTCATCGGCGGCCTGGTGCTGGGCCTGTTCGCCGCCGTGCTGGTGGAATTCATAGACCAGACCGCGCGCACGCAGGAAGACGTGGAAAACAAGCTGGGCCTGCCCTTCCTGGGCATTGTGCCGCTTACCCGGCAGACCAAGGAGCAGACCTGCTACAACCACCTTATCCTGCAGGAGCATTCGCTGATAAGCGAATCCATCCGCAATCTGCGCACCATGGTGGACTTCGCCGAGGTGGGCAGCAAGAGCAAATCCCTCATCGTAAGCAGTTCGGTGCAGGGCGAGGGCAAAAGCTACGTGGCGGGCAACCTGGCCGCCGCCATCGCGCAGGCGGGGGAGAAGGTGCTGATCGTGGACGGCGACCTGCGCCGCTCCAACCTGCACAAGGTCTTCCGCCTGTCTAACGCCAAGGGCCTCAGCGACTTCCTCGCCGGCGGCCGCAATGTGGAAGACATTCACCCGCTCATACAGCCCACCGACGTTAAGAACCTTTCCATCCTGACCTGCGGCCCGCGCCCGCCCAATCCGGCCGAGCTGCTAAACACCCCCCGGCTTTCCGCCTTCCTCACCTGGGCGAACGGGAATTACGACCGCGTAATAGTGGACTGTCCGCCCATGTTCCCCATCAGCGACGCCCTGCTCTGGGGCAAGTACATAAACAACTGCATCTTCGTGGCGGCCTTCGGCAAGACCCGCGTGCCGCTTATCAGAACGGCCATAAAGCGCTTCGCGGCCTCCGGCATAAAAGTGCTGGGCGCGGTGGTGAACATGTCCAAATTCGGCGGGCTGTCGTATTCCTATTACGGCTACTACCAGTACAACTACAACTACGGCCCCGACACGCCCGAGGGCGAGAAAAAACAGCACCGCAAAACGCCCGCCGTAAAAGTCTGACCGGCCCGGCGCAGCCCCGGGCTTGCGCCGCTCTTAGCCGCGCAATAACTTAGAGTTATCGAGTTATCGTGCAGCGTCCCGCATCCAAGTAAAGAATATCGGGATATTTCAGCGGGCTACTTCCAATGTCTACCGAGAACACTGACTATCTGATAATAGGGGCCGGGATAATCGGCCTTTCGCTTGCAAAGCATATCCAGGAAAAAATGCCGGGCAAGAAGATCCTGCTGTTGGAAAAGGAATCCGATGTCGCCTGTCACGGCAGCGGCAGGAATAGCGGAGTTCTGCATGCCGGTTTTTATTATACGGCCAATTCACTTAAAGCCAAGTTCACTAAAGACGGAAATCTTGCGCTTCGGCAGTACTGCCGTAACAACAATTTGTCACTGAATGAGTGCGGCAAAGTGGTTGTGGCATGTGATGAAGCCGAACTCCAGGCTCTTTATGAGCTGGAAAAGCGCGGCCAGGTTAATGGCGTAGATGTCCGGCTGATAGATGAAAAAGAATTGGCTGAAATCGAACCCAACGCTAAGACCTATAAGAAGGCCCTTTATTCTCCAACTACCGCCACGGTTGACCCAATCCAGGTCTGCGCTTCTCTTAAGGACCACCTTGTCCGGTCAGGGGTTAAAATGTTGTTTTCAGAAGGCTATAAGGAGTTTGTTGGCAATAATACGGTTAAAACAACTAAAGGCCGAAGTATAAGTACGGAGCGACTAATTAATTCGGCCGGACTTTATGCGGACAAGATAGCCAAAGACTTTGGCTTCTCTGAAAAGTATGTGATTATCCCGTTTAAAGGGATATATCTAAAACATTCCGGGGAAAAAGCTCCGCTGACAGTTAATGTTTACCCGGTTCCGAACCTTAAAAACCCGTTCCTCGGCGTTCATTATACTGTAACTGTTGATGGGCATGTTAAGATCGGCCCGACGGCGATCCCCGCTTTCTGGCGTGAGAATTATACGGGTTTCGATAATTTCTCCTTTAAGGAACTGTTGCAGATCGGCTCCTATGAGGCCCGCCTTTTTTTATCTAATGCTTTCGGCTTCAGGTCTTTGGCGTTTGAGGAAATGAGAAAATACTATAAACCGTATTTCGTAGGGCTCGGGGCGAAATTGGTTAATAAAATAAACGCTTCCGATTTTGACCAATGGAGCAGGCCGGGAATACGGGCTCAGCTTCTTAATACGGAGACATTTGAACTTGTCCAGGATTTTGTCGTAGAGGGGGACAAGTTTAGCACTCATATCCTTAATGCCGTCAGTCCCGCTTTTACTGGAAGCTTTCCCTTCACGCAATGGATCCTGGAGAACCATTTAGGAAGTTAATAGAACGAGCCCGCCAATACGCGCAGAAAAATCCGTAGCCTTAGGCACCATCTGCGCCTGCCCCAAATTCGCCCCGATCCCGCTCAAAGAAGAAGACCTCTGGAACGGCTGTCCCGAAGAAACCAGCGCCCCCCCTACGGCCTGGCCAAAAAGATGCTCCTGGTGCAGTCCCAGGCCTACCGCCGGCAGAGCCTGACATTTTAACTTGCTTGCAACATACTCCGGTCTGCCCTCCCGCTCTTCTTCCCCAGTTTTCAGAATTTCAGACCCTTTTTAAAGCAGGCTCAAAGTAAATTTGAAACCTATGGCTCCTGCTATCTGTCGCAAGCTGTGCAGTTGCGGGTTGCCGGATTTAGAAAGCATGCGGAAAAGATGCTCTCGGTTAAGGTGGGTTTTTTTTGCAAGCTGCGAAATGCCTCCATGTACCTGAGCAACATCGCGCAAGGCCAGCAGAAAAACTCCTTCGTCCTTATCTTCAAGGCAGGTGTTTAAATATGCCGCCGCATACTTTGGGTCAGCCAGCCGCTGCAGTAAATCGTCATGGTAACTTTTTGATGGTTTCATTTTTTTGACCTCGTTAAATAGTCCAACCAGAAAACGCGGGCAGTCTCAATATCTGCTGACTGACTTTTTTTATCTCCCGCCTGAAGCAATATGATAACGGTTTTCCCTTCCCTGGCATAGTAGACCCGGTAACCTGGCCCGAGATGGAATTTAAGCTCATAAACATTTCCGCCTAGATATTTAGCGTCCCCAAAAAGCCCTCTGCGTACCCTTGTCAACCGGGCGTCCACTGTTACCTGCTCAGCGCTTCCCAGCGAATCCAGCCACTCTTTAAAAGGACACCGACCAGTATTTGTCTGGTAGTACCTAACATCTATTGGGGAAATATCCATACCCCCTCCTTATATAGTAGCTTATAAGCTACCGGTTGTCAAGCCCCACTATATAAAAAGTATAGCAGACTACCCCGTCAAGGGCGTGTCGCGTTCGTGGCCAGAAAAAACTCAATACAGTACCCCTCGATTGGAGAATCCCTTCTCCCTCTGCCCAATGTATCCTCTTTATCTTTCTCCCATTTAGCCCAAATTGCCATAATATAGATATAGAAAAGGTTTGGGCCAGACCCTCAATTTTTGATTTATTATGGACCTCTCCTCAAAACGCATAATGCTGACCGGCGGCGCCGGGTTCCTGGGCTCTTTTGTCTCCGAAAAACTCAAGGCTATGCCAGTGCCGCACAAGCGCTATGCGCATTAGGCCTATGGCCATGCCG
>CAIQNV010000153.1 GCA_903873295.1 uncultured Elusimicrobia bacterium | reverse complement strand
CGGCATGGGCGTGACCATGCGGAACGATTACCGCCCGTCTAAGTACGTGTCTTACAGTGACGCCACTATCGGTTTCCGTCTCGCGAGGTCTATCCGGTGACCTTTGGCGCGGCCGCGGGCGCCGTTCTATTTAAGCCGGCGGCTTAGTTAAAGGCGGTTTTGATAAGCCGCCGCTCCTGGGTCAAAAAACAGGACCGCTCTGGTCCCCCTGTCTCAGGAAAGCGGGCCGCTGACAGAGTAAACTTATAATATGAGGTTTCGGAGCGGCGCAGGAAGGCGCCCCTAAAGTATCAGGCAAGCGGTACGCCATAAGAGGAAGTAAAACTTATGAAGAAAACACTTAAAGCGATGCTTGCCCTGACGATGATCTCGCCGCTGCTGTCCGCTCCGGCTTGCGCGGCCGACAAGAGCATCTACGGCGAGGACAACCGCATAGAGCTCTACAACGCCTCCCCTGAAACGCGCAGGCTTGCGGATTCGGTGGTCTCGTTCTGGAAATCCGCCCAGGTGCGGTCCGCTCCGGGCGATAAAGCAGTTTCGCTTGAAACCGAAAAGTTCGCGGACGCGCACGATCTCTGTCCCGGTGAAAAATTTAGCGGGCAGCCCATGGGCGCTTTCTGCTCCGGCTCGCTGGTGGGTGAAGATCTGATCATGACCGCCGGCCACTGCATAGTGAACCAGGCGGAATGCGACGATGCCCGGCTCGTCTTCGGTTTCGCGCTGAAGAGCCGGAACGCCGGCGCAGCGGTCAGGATAGGACAGGAGGACGTCTACACCTGCAAAAAAGTGGTCTCGCGCTTCCTCGGCGGGGAACCCGGCTTTCTGGGCCCCAAACCCTACGGCCCCGATTACGCGCTGATACAGCTTGACAGAAAGGTCGCCGGCCACAAACCCCTGGCAATAAACAGGGGCGGCGGCCTTAAGAACGGCGATAAGCTTATGGTCATCGGCCACCCGGTGGGCCTGCCGCTCAAGATAGCCGCCGGCGCCACGGTCAGGGACGTTTATCCGCATGGCTATTTCGTCACCGACCTCGACACTTTCGGCGGCAATTCCGGCTCGCCCGTCTTTAACGCCGCGACCGGGCTGATAGAAGGCATACTGGTCCGCGGCGACAATGATTTTACATATAGCCCTGAAGCCGGCTGCACGACCATGGCCGCAAGCCCCCAGAACGGCGGCCGCGGCGAAGACGTTACCAAGATCTCAGTACTCGAGTCTTTTATCCCGGAGCTTGCCGGAACGGACAGGGCCAAAGAGCCGTCAGTCCGGGATATTAACGCAGCCCGGCAGATAAAGCCCGGGCAGTATGACCTCAGCCGGTATTTTAGCGGCGGCTTTCAGTGAGCCGCGCGGAATAAATGGGTCTTTATTAACCTGAATCCTGCAGTTCAAGACAGGTTTCATTGGAAAAATCAGGGAATAGAATTATTCTGCAGGATTCCCCGCTAAGCGGGCGGAGGGCCAAGCGCTATGCGCGACAGGCCCGACGAGGTGTATGCCTCCCGAAGGGCGTCCGCTATGCGGGCGGAAAGTTGCAACTGCAACTTTCAGGTTAACGAAGCAGGCTCTGCGGAAACGGTCTTAATGGTGGTAGCCTAAAACTTCAGCACGCTGTTTTATCCAAATGCAGCCCGGCGGACGCGAAACCGCCGGGCTGTCTTTATTCCCGGGCAACAGCGCGGAGCTGCGGGGCTCCGATAACGGTATAGAGATATCCGCAGCCCTTCAGGCGGCCGGGATAGGCGGCTGTGGAGCGGGCGGCGCCGAATACTATAATCTTTATTCCAGATCTCCGACAAACTTTATTCCGGCAGAATGGGGCCCGGCCCCGCAGTTACTCCTGCGCCGCGAACTCGCGCAGCTTGCTTCGCAGTTCGGGAAAGCGCGGATTGGTTTCCGACCTGGTCACGGCGGCGTGCGCTATGCCTTCAGTCGGGGGATACCAGAGATACTCGCTCCGGGAGGACGCAGGGAGCGAGCCCATGAAATCAGTTACGGCGACAGGGCTGACCGTTGTGTCCGCCTCGGATTCCACCGCGAAGACCCCGGTACCGGAAGCGCGCAGGCTTTCCAATATCTCCGCGCGCCAGGTATTATTATCGCTGATCAGGTCGCTGAGCTGGCAGACGCCGTTGATGGCCATCTTGCTGTAGTTGTAAGGGCTGACCTCGGCCGTATCGGCCGGCTCATTATAGTCACCTTTTATCTTGGTCGTGAGCCACAGAGACTGGCAGCCCAGCGTCACCGAAGTCTGGCTGCCCTCGTTAATGGCGATGGCGGGTGAAAACAGGAAAAGCTTATCAATCTTGAGTTCAGTGTGCCTCCGCAAGGCGTCCAAAGACAGGGCGCCGCCGGTAGAGAACCCGGCCAGGGAGACTTTTTCCCCGAGCCCTGAGGCGATGCGCAACCCGCGGTCTACTTCATCCTGCCACTCCGCCTTGGTCGCGGTAGTAAGATCCTCAGGCTTTGTCCCGTGGCCCGGGAGCAGGACGGAAACCACATTATAGCCCTGCTTATACAATATCCCCCCCAGCTCGCGCATGTACCAGGGAGAATCGGTCAGGCCGTGGATCATCAGGACGGTTTTGCGCGCCCGGGCTCCATGCACCAGCAGGAAAGGCAAATTGTCCTCGTTCTTTATCCCTTTAAGCTTCGACTCCCTGTAAGCGTTGAATTCGCTCACCGCTTCCGCGTATCCGGGAGCGCCCGCCGGCTCCGCGACGGCCGCGGGGATGGCCGCCCGCACCGAGGTCATAGGAACTCCGGCGCCGTTTTCAAGCTGTTCAAGCGGGGTTGAAGCGGCAAAACAGGGCCCCGCCGCGAAGATAGCCGCCAGACATATTGTTTTTTTTATCATATTTTTCCTTTTATGTTGTTAAGATACCGAAATATACGGCGCCGTTCCCGGCACTTCACCATACTTAATGCACGCTGCCGCAGGGTCCCCCGCGTGCGGGACCTCACAATACAAGTTTACCTCGTTCGGCGATTAATTTCGTGAGGCCTAGGAACCAGGCCGGCCGGGTTTTTTGACCCAGGAGCGGCGGCTTATCAAAATTGATATTTGTTAAGCCTATGGCTGAACCGATATGGTATACTAGAAGCATGAATAACTCCAAGGTATTCGGCGGCGTCCTGTCCAGGATAAGGAAAGAGCAAGGCTTCTCCACCGCGCATAAGTTCTTCAAGAGCATCGGCGGGAGCAAAAGCCTGGGGCTTGCCTTCATGAGCTACTGGGATATGGAACGCGGTAAAAAATTACCCAAGAGCTGGCGCCTCAAGGCGATCATGGCCGCTCTTGGCATCGCGCAGTATTCCCCCAAGGCCCGGGAGCTGGTAAGGGCCTATTTCAGGGCGCTCTCCGGCTCCGAAGAGCTGATCCCGTTTTTGTTGCCGCCGGTTTCCGCCGACCCCGATCTCCCCAGCAGGGAACTGGCGGAGGCGGCGACCCATAAGGCGCTCGCGCAGCTCACCGTCAACCTGACGGTGGAGCAATGGAAAGCGCGCACCGGCGACATGGTGACCCACATCTGCCAGAGCTACCTGGTCAACACGGCGGGCTGGGTCACGGTCCGGGAATTAGCCGAGGCGACCAAGTTTAAGCCTGAGGCGGTAAAGAAGGCGTTCAAAGCGCTGGCGGCCGGCGGTCTGGTTGAGCTTTCCAAAGATAAAGCGCGCAGCCTGTTTACCGGGAAATTGATCCAACTGCTGCCCACTACGCCGGCGACGGCGGCGATCAGGGCCACGATACGCAACAACTGGGATACGTGGCTGAAGGAGTCCGAGCGCGTCGCGATGAAGAGGCTGACCGTCCGCATGACGAAGGCCAATTTGGACCTGTACCGCCAGCATCTGGAAAAAGCCGTAGACCTGTCCGGCCTTTACACCAATACCGAAGAGAGCAGGCAGGACTCGGCCATCTACCTTGTCGACGCCAGCATATTCAAGGTCATTCCCAGAGGCTGACCGTCGGGAAGCAGAAGGGCATAAATAAAAAACCCGGCGCCTCGCGGCGGCCGGGTTTTTTATTTTCAGCGTTCCTCCGCTTCGGCGGGAACCACGCAAGCAACTGCGCGGCGGAATGGGCAACCCCATGCCCGGCCCTTGAACTAATTTTCTTTACTGCAGCTGCGGAGCGGCGTATAGCTGGGGAGCGACCACGGGGGCGAACACCGTAACCTTCAGCTTCGTGCCTATGGACTTAAGGTCGGCTTTATAGCCGAACAGGTAGGACATGTGCCACTTGCGGACGCTCTCAAGGATCACGAAGTCGCGCTTCAGCTGGATTAAATCCGCGCTGAACAGGGAGGTTTTTAATTCATACGCCGCGTCTTCCACGCCCGCGCCATTATCCACCTGGACATTGCTGTCGGCCGCCGCGATGGTATTGGAGAACATATCTCTTGAAGCCCAGACATTATGCCAGTAGCGGACATTGCCCGGCTTTGTAACCGCGGCAGTGAGGTCTTCTTTGCTTATTTCCAGTTTGCTGAATATACCGACGACACCGTTCCCCGGCATGAGCGGGGAGCCTATAGTGATGAATTTATCTATCTTCACGTCGGGCCGTACCACCTCAAGCTTGTGCAGCACTTCGTGCATGATGACAGTGCCCCAGCTGTGCGCCAGGATGCAGATCGGGCGGCCGGGATTATCGTCGTACACCTTGGCCAGCTGCGGGACGAACTTGGCGACAACGGTCTCGGTGTCTTCAGGATCCCGGCTCCAGTTGAAGCGAACGATGGTGGCGTTGGAGCCAGCGGGGAGGACCCTTTTCACTTTGTCCGCCACATAGTTGGTGACGGAGGCTCTTGAGATCAAGGGCTCATCCAATCCGGCAGCTTCCTCCTGCTGCACTTCCGGGCTTTCGGCGATAGTTTTCAGATTAGAAAACTGGGAATTATAAGTATCAAAGGACGTGTTGAACGCTTTGGGATCGTGCCGTTTCTTGGGGAAAAGGACGTTTGCCAGCTTGATGAAATGCTTGAACTCAAGCGGCCCCCACCCTATTTCTCCGAAGTTCAGTCCGGAAATGGCCACTATTACGGGACCCTGCGCGGCGTCCCCCGCCGCGGGAACCGCGGCCGCGGAACCGACAAGTTTCGTTATCGTCGCCAGGTCCGAAGCGCCGGAGAGCCCGGACGACTTCGCGCTTTCAATGGCCTCGGCAGCCGCCGCTTCCGGCAGGGGAACGCTTACGCTGACCGCATCGCTCCCGGGCAACTGCCCCAGCGCGGGCTCGGCCGAGGCCCGGCCTGCCGCCAATAATACCGATGCGCACATTGTCATACCGACTAATATTCTCTTCATAAGTATCCCCTTTTATTCTCCGGTGTTTTGTTCGTCCTGAAAACAGTTGCTTTTAGCTCAAAGTTCTTCAAAATAACCGTCGCCCTGTATATAATAGACGCTGGTGCCGTTATTTTCCTTGAGCGTGGTGGCTATCTGCCACACCGCGTTAAGCTGCATAGCGGCGACGGGATCGGAGTCGGTGCCGGTGTTAACGATAGTCGAGTCCGGGACCTTCGCCGCGAGAGAGAACCGGTAGCCCCAGGAAACGTTGGTGGTAGAGGGGATCATGGTCACGCCGGTGAGATACTGCCCTTTCCCTTTATAAGCCCCGCCGTAAGTGAAGATCACCTTGTATCTGACGTCTACCACCTTAGCTCCGTAAAAGTTCCTGGCTGAAAACACGTAAGTATAGGACTTGGGCTTCTTCCAACCGGAGAGCTGGTTCCACTCGGTAATGCCCTGCGGCACGGCCACGGCGTAGCTGGTGGAGACGTTCACCACGGGCGCGTTCTGCTTGATGATGTCCCAGAGCTTGGCGCCGATATTTATCACCTGATCAAGGAGCACCTGAACAACGCCCAAGTCCGTTCTTACCCCGTTCAAGTACGAGAAATCCTCTTCCGCCTCCGCCAGCCTGGTGACCTGTATGGAAGCCGGGTTCAAGGTGAAATATTTGGGGTCGGTCCTGGCGTAATCAGTTTCATGCCTGGTGAAAGCCGCGCTGTCGGAAGGCCCGGAGGCATTAATAGGTGAAGCGGGAAGGGGCGATACCGCCACTGGCGTTTTAGACAGCTCTATGTTCTTAATAGCGCTGTCATTTGAAGCGCCGGAGGCTTTCAGCTCCCCCGCGCTTACGGCCAGGGAGGAGAACTGCCCGTAGATTTGCGCCGCCCCGCTCCGCCCGGTCAAATATTTACCGCCGGATATCCCGCTCACCGCTCCGCCCGGATACGCTGCCGGAGCGCCGGGGACTGCCGCGGCGGCATATACTGCGGCGGACATTCCCATTACGACAGCTGCTATAATAATCTTTTTCATTCTTTTCCTTTATTCCGATTCTTCCGAAAGCTCGGGGCCTCCTGGTTTAACCTAGGGCCGGGTATGGGGTTGCCCATTACGCCGCTATTTTTCCTCCGGCAAGCGCCTAAAGTTAGTTCGCTTAGTTCAAAGTTACGTAGGCTTTCGTGCCGTTGACGCGGGATTTATCCGTGTTCACCCCGTCCGGCGTGCTGTTATTGTCGCCGTCGGTGAGCTTCACCTGCAGCAGATAGTCGCCCGCGGGCAGCTTCACGCCGCCCACCGCTCCGTCCCACAGGAGCGCCACCTTGGCGCCCAGGGGCAGGCCGTAAGCCCCGGGCCGGCCGAGCTTCACCTCGCCGCTTTTTGCCAGCCCCAGCAGTTGGCTGTGCTGGTAAACCTCCACCTGATACTTAAGCGCGGCCGAGCGGTTATCGCCGGCATTGAAGCTGATCCCGATAACCCCGCCCGCATTGACCACAGCCAGGTCGGAGACGAGCGGCGGCAGTTTTTTGGAGGCCGAGACGAGGATGTTATAGGTGGCCCGGGCGGCGGACTGGAACTGGCCGTCCACTATCGCCTCTATCCGGCTGTCGGAGTGGGTGAGCGGGAAAGAATCCTTGCCGGAACCGTAGCCGCCGAATACGCCGAACGTGGAATCCTCGCCGAGCCTGACGCCTGAGTCGGGGTCCTCTACCCAGTAGGGCCTGTTGGTGTCCGGGTTAACCCAGGTGTCGAGCAGGCGGCGCGTGGCGTCCTGCATCTGCTGGTAATAGGCGTACGGTTCCTCAGCGCCGGCCTCGGCGGGCACGCTGTACAGCGGGGCGGAATAATCGCCGGCCGCGGTCTCGAACCGGTCGAACAGGGCGTGCTGCACATTGGCCGCGTGCGGCGGCGCGGCCTGGTCCTCAGTCAGGTGGCAGATGGAGCCGATGCGCCGGTAGGCGTGCTCCAGATCGAAGGCCGCGTAGTTGCCCAGCACGCCGCCCGCGGCGTCGGTCTTCGCGCCGCGCCAGATCTCTTCCGGCCTGCCGCCGTTGAGGCTGTCTATGGTATGCCAGGATTCGTCATTGGCGCCCTCGAGCAGATTTATCTTAAAATCGGCCAGGTCCGGATATTCCGACTTGTCGAGCCTGTCCAGGGCGGCGTGCATGATGTTCGTATGCGCCAGCAGGGGCGCGCTCTTCCAGGCGTTGGCCGCCGAGCCCGACGCCGCGGCGTAGACCGCGAGGATCCCGACCGCGACTTTCATTTTATTGGTTTTCATTATATCTCCTGGTTCTCAAATTTCAGTTACCGGGCCGCGCCTGGCCTTCCGTGCCGGGCGCGGGTCGCTTCTTTAAGTTAGTCCGTATTCACGGCCGGGTCGTCGAAATGTTCCACGGTCTGGTCATACTCGCCCGCGCTCTGGAAGGCGGGATTGTCGCCGTTGAACTCTTTTACCGCCGACACATAGGTCTGGCCGCCGGACAGCTCGTAATACCCTATCTCGGCCTGCACGTTGCCGAGGTCGGTCAGCTGCACCAGCACCTTGAGCACCTCGTCGTATTTCAGGTCGCTCCTGCTGTCCCCGCTGATTATCTTCGACAGCCGCTCCGACTGCTCTTTCCAGTTGGCCGCGTGCCCGCCGGGCCCGATGCGCGCCTGCTGGATATCGCCCAGGATCTTCAGGGCTTTTTTAAGATGGTGCTCCACCGTGCTTTTCGAGCTGCCGGCCACGGGCGTGTAGTTTATGAGCCCGTTCGCCTGGATCTGGGCGCGCATCATCTTTTTCTCGTCCGCGCCCAGGGTGTTGATATACGCTTTTACCACCAGCTGCTCGTCCGCGTTCAGGATGTCCTGCACGCCTTTCTCGTTCACTACCATAGCGAAGGTCATATAGGCCGAGTTATTGGTGCGGCCGGCATGCATGGGCGCTTCTTTCTGCAGCTCGTTCAGCGGGATGGAAGCCGCCGGGTTCAGCGCCCCGCCTTTCGCGCCGGCATAGCGCATCACCGAGTTGGCGTTCTCCAGCATCCTGCGCGCCGAATCCTTGGTGTGCCTCATCTCGGCTTCGAAGTGCTCGTATTTCAACACCGGCTTGCTCATCGCGCCGGAGACTTCCTTATTGAACACTGCCACCGCCTTGGCGCGGTTATGTTTATAGGTCGTGCCCTGGAAGGGGACGTCCAGATAGCCGCCGCTCCGCTCGAGCGTGTTTTCGTGGATGTGCAGCGTCTCTTTCGAGCCGGGCGTATGGATGTTCTGATAGCTGCTGCCGTATTCGCGCTGATAGTCGGCGAGTATGGGCACATGGACGTGGATATTCGTGTTTACTTCCCTTATCCTGTCCACGCCGTTATAGGAGGACTGGACGCCCAGCCTGGCCTCCCAGCGGCTGGTGGCCTGCAGCAGGCTCGCTTCGGTAAGGTTGCCGTCATGATCCGGCAGGAAAGCCCGCTTCACGGCCAGCTTGGCCAGCTCCGCGATCGTGCCCAGCTGCCCGTGGTTCAGCAGCTCGGCGAGTTTCTCCATCTGCGCGGGAGCTTTCGGGTCAAGGATGAATTCCAGCAGCGCTTTCTTCCCCTTCACGCGCTCCTGCGAAACGCCCAGGCTGGCATAAGTGTATTTCTCGAGCGACGGCATCAGCATATCGATGCCCAGCTGGCCCGCCGTCGGGCCCAGCAGCTTTATTATCGCGTCGGTGGCCGTGACGAAAGTGTCTTCCAGCGGAACCACGGTGGCCGTGACCTCGGCGCCGTAGCTGATGATCCGGGCCTGGTCCAGGCGGATCCGGACCCGCAGTTCGCTTTCGCTCATCCTATAGATAGAGACGCTGTGGTCGAGCTCTTTTTCCGCGCCGAGCGAGATCCCCAGGCTGACATTGGCGTAGCCCGCGCTTACGGTCGGGGTCAGGCCCATCCAGAAGGAAACAGGCAGCTTCCACACTTCGCCCACCTGCATCTCGGAAAAGCGCTTGGCCCGGAACGGAAGCGCCGTCTTGAATTGGGGAATGTTCAATATATTCTTAACCTGCTCGCAGGATTTCTTACCGTCCAGGGGGCGCACCACCATAGAGGAACCTTTAAGGCTCACCCCGCCGCCTACTGAAAACCCGGAGGAGGCGAGCGCAAGCAGGTTTCCACCGCCTTCATAAAGTGCCCTGCCCGCTTCGCGCTCATAACCTAAGGAGAGACCCACCTCGTCCACCAGCGCCAGCTGGCCGTTGGGATAGCTGGTGAACCGCCTGTTGGCGGAACCGCCCACGGTCCCGATAACCGAGGTATAATCGTAGCTCAATGGCAGCGAAACGAACCGGCACATGTCCGGCAGGTTGGCGCCTTCCTCGAACGCTTCCCAAAAACCCTGCTCGGCGGAGATCCCGATCTCCATTTCCGCGTTCGCCCAGGCCGGTGAAGGCGCGGGGTCCTGGCCGGCGGACTGCGGGCCGGGTTCGGCCGAAGCCGTCCCGGGCGCGTCCTGCGCCAGCGCCCGGAGCTGCTCCAGGGCGGTCTGCCCGGAAAAAGCGAAGCCGGGGGCGGCTATAAGTAAGGAACAAAGCAGCATGGCCGTGCGGCGCCTCTGGCCGATAACCCTCGGAGCGGAATTCGGATCGTAAGTGAAACTCGTGTTTGAAAGTGCCGGTCTTTTCATTTTTGTTGTTCTCCTTCTTTATTTCGCCTGCCATGGGGTTTGCCGTGCAGCCTTCTGAACCTCATGTTATAAGTTTAGCGTGTTCGGAGAAGAATTCCCTGAGGCCGAAGAACCAGAATAACCTGATTATTCGACCCAGGAGCGGCGGCTTATTGAAAATGACTTTAGTTAAGCTTTTGGCTTAACTATAAAAGAGCGCCGCTGACCGTTGAGTGTCGAACACCGGTGCGAAGGTCGGCCGACGCAAGGCACGCCTGGCGGGCAGCCGGAAATAGAAAAATGAGTTAAGCGTTGAGCTGGTGCCGGGCCGGGGAGCCGAAAGCGGAGGATGCCGCCATAAAAGAATTTAGGAGCGGCAGTCCATGCGGGACTTGGCGATAAGGGAATTTTTTTGGAGCGGAAGAAGCAGGCTGATCTCTCCGGCAACCCGGAGTGCGGCGGGGCTCTGCCGTCACGCAGGTTTTGGGTAACGGCGGCTGCGCGGCCTTACGGTTCTATTGTTCAGATTCTAATTTTAAGAGGAGCGCGTTATTGTTGAAGCTGAAGCCGGTCATGTGGATATCCCCGACCATACCTTCAGGCAGAAAGCGCTTCAGGACCGAGGGAGCGATAACGGTATGCAGCGTCCAGGCGGTCTTGTCGTAATTTGAATTGATCAGGTCGCGGGAGGTAAGCGTGCTCTGACTCGCCGCCAGACTCTCGGTGATCGAACGCCTGATGCCGGAAATGATCAGGTCCATGATATCGGCCATCGTATCTTCCATATTAAAGTCGGGCCCTGTAGCAGGCGCCGGGATCGCGACCGGGACGCCGACGCTGCCCGGGGTAGGCGATCCCGCCGCGTGCATCTGAACGCGCTGGACTCTGACGGCGAGCCTGTCTTTTCCCTCTAAATAGGGTTTGAGGGTAATGACCGGCTCAATAATTATGCCGTTGACGTCCAGGCGGATATTTACGACCTTGAGCAGGTCGCCGGACCGCTCCAGCACGGGCTCGGCGGGATCTATTATGGAAAGCATACTCTCCATGAGCATCACCTTATTGATAGCCTTGAACGGGATCTTTATAGAGAGCCCCATTTCCACCAGCTCGCCAGCGGCGGGCTTGGGAACGCCGGGACGGGGAACCTGCGCGGCCTTGAAAGCGGTCCCGCGCAGCTCGGCGGCCGAGACCGAAGAGAGGTTGAATTCCGAAGCCGAGGCGGCCCCGCCCGCATAGAGAACGGCGCCCGCAAGAAGGTTCAACGCTATTATTCTTTTTATCAGTTTATTCATAATTTTGTCTCCGCTTCGCCGGCTTAAAATTCAAATCCAAGGAACATGAGGCCCCGCTCTATCTTTATTTTATTTATGAGCACGCCCTTGGCAAAAGAAGGCATGAAAGCGCTGTTCTTCAGCTTAAATTCCACGGTTCTTTCATCCACCTTTCTGGCGGACATCGTCTGGGCGAGGTTTTTATTGGTCATAATACCGTTCAGGATCACCGCAAGCACCCTGCTTTGCAGCATATTGCTTACAGAACCGGGAATGCTTAGGCCGTAGGCCTGATCCAGCGTCACCTTTTCAAAGCGCAGAGTTACGGTGTTCGGCGAGACCAGCGTGGGAAGGAACTCTATCGCGGCGTAGACATCGGGTTTCAAAAGCATATCCCTAAAGGTAGCTCTCAAAGACACCACAACACGGCCATCGGCGCGGAACTTGATCCCTCCGTCATAGCCTTTGGGGTTCAGATCATAATCGCCGCCCTCGGCGCATTTGCGCAAAAAATCAGTGACCAGGCCGTCGGAGAGAGCGAGGTTGTAGCCGGCCATCCTGCCCATAGCGGCGCCGGGGCCTGATCTGACGGCCAGCGTGAAACCTTTGTCGTCGAAACTGAAGGCTGTCAGGTTGACATTGCTGACAAGTCCCGGCAGCAGAGGCGTCACAAAATCGGGGGAGACGGCGGCGCGCAGGGTCCAGGAAGCCTTGTCATAAGTGAAGGAAAGCACGTCTTTTGCCTTGAGCTGGACCTTATTGGCCGCTAAAGCTTCGTCCATAGACTCAAGCATACTGGCGGTCAGGCTGTCGGCTATGGCGGCTATGAGGTCATCTTTATTTGTAGCGCCCAGCACTTTGGGCCCGAAAACTATATTCGCGTCCACTTGAGGGAAGCGGATAGCCAGGCGGTTATTTCCCTCGAAAGAGGGGTCGAGCAAAACCGTCGGCTCGGCGTCCAGGCCTTTGTAGCTGATGCCCACATTCGTAAACACTATATTCTTGCCCCGGCGGGAAAATACCGGCTTGGATTGGTCCAGAACTTTCATCATCGCCACAAAATTCACCATCCGCTTATTGATCTCGGAAAAGGGGATCTTAACGCTCATATCCAGGGCGAGCTCCATACTTGTGCCCTTAGACATGACGGCATAAGGCCCGTCCGGGACCGGTACAGCAGCGAGGGCGGCGCCGGCTGAACCCTTCAGATCGGAAACGGATACGGACTCCAGCCCGAACTCCCCGGCGAAGCCGCCGGAAGACAGGCACAGAAAGAGCATCATAGGCAGAATTATTTTTTTCATACTTTTATCGTTTTCCTTAGCTCCAGGCTGCCGCTTATCGTACAGCTCCGAAACCTAATGTTATAAGTTTACCCTGTCTCCGGCTTAGTTCCCTGAGGCCGAGGAACCATCGGAGCCTTACTTTTTGACCCAGGAGCGGCGGTTTAACGAAACCGCCTTTAGTTAAGCTTACGGCTTATCCCGCTGCAGCCGCCCCTTAATCGGTCAGGTCAGTGGGCTCGGCGAACCGCTCTCTCATCGCGGTGACATCGGCTATCGTGCCGTCGTAGCCATTGTCCCGGTTGTTGAACATCGTATAATTCTGGGTTACATCCGGCTCGCCTTTAACGCGTTTATCCGCGTGTATGTAGATGTCGGAAGAGATGTCTTTAGTATCCACCAGCTGTATTACCACCTTAAGAAAGTCCTCGTATTTCATATCGCCTCTCGAAGCGGCTTTAGCGAGCTGTTCGGCCTGTCCCTTCCAGGTCGGCTCCGACCTGACGCCGGCGAGCTTCTCCAGGAATTTACCCGCCGCGCGGGCCAGGCTCCTGACAACGTTCATCGGGTTGGTGACATCCGCCAGGTGATCGCTGGTCACGCCCAGCCGCGCGCGCATGGCCGCGGCGTCGTATTCCACCTTGCCGTTCCCGCCTACGGTGAACAGGTCCATAGCTTTAGCGGCGACGGGACCAGCGGTTTGCCGCATAACGTTCATATAGGCCTTAAGGATCAGTTCGGGCGCGGCGAAAATTATCTCCTGCACCGCTTTTTCCGAGAACGCAAGCTTAAAGGACATCACCACGGCCTTGTAGCGCCTGTCGGTTTCCGGCTCGTCCTCATCGCCGCCGGCCGCTCCGCCCTCCGGAGGCAGCAGGGGGAAGATGGAGGGCGGGACCATATTCTCATAAGTGACGCCATTCCCCCGCCTGCCGGCGTATTCCAGCACGGAGTTGGCGTTATGCAGCATATCGCGGGCTCTGCCGGCCTCCTTGCCGACCAAGCCTTCATACTGCTGAAATAGCAGCACCGGCCCGGTGACCTTGCCGTCCAGGGACTGCTTGTTGACCACATAGATGTTTTTTTCTGAATTATGCCTCATCCGCGTACCGGCGAAAGGGATATTCAGCGTGTCGCCATTGGAAACGCGGGTCCGCTGCTGGATGTGCACTATGGAGCCGTTTGTTTTGAGCGCCTGATAGCGGTGATAGCCCGTAGCCACGCTGTGCCGGTACGAGTACGCGACCGGGATGTTCATGTTGAAATTATCGCTTTGGCCGTCGTAATGGTCCGTGCCGGCGAAGGCGGCGGTCCCGTTAACCGCCGCTCCGGCCGAGTCGGCCAGGTCCTCTATTATCTCCGCGCCGCTGAGGGGGGCGGCCTCCTCGGCGAAAGTTTCGAAATTCAGCCCCATGGAGATGAACTTCCGGATAGTGTCGAAATCGCCCTCCAGGAACTCCACCAGCCTGGCGACCTGCTCCGCGTCGTTCGGGTCGAGATGGAACTCGAGCAGCAGTTTTTTCCCGCTGGTCCTGGCTTCGTTATAACCGAACTTGAGGGCGATGAACCTGTTTATCTGTCTGGCCACGTTCCGGTCGACGGTCCTGGAGAGAAAATCCTCTCCAGGCATTAAGCCGATGTCCCCGGCCGGGATCTCCATCGTGCCGGCGGATACTCCAAGACTTTTCACCGTCACCTGGTCTATCCTGATGCGCAGCCGCAGATCGTTCTCAGCCATCCTATATAGGCTGACGGAGGGTTTGCGCTCTTTGGTGTAGCCCGCGCCGATGGAAACCACTACGCCTTCGATGGCCGGCGTGCCCGCGCTGCTGCTGATGCTGTAGCGCACGACAACTGGCAGCTTCCAGATCTCGCCCTTCTCCATATTAACTATCCGTTTGGCGGTGATGGGGAGCACTGTCTTAGCATCGTAAAGCTTCACGAGAGTGCCCAGTTCTTTGCAGTAGCGTTCGCTCTCAAGAGGTCTGACCACCACCGATCTGCCTTCCACGCCGCCGCTTATCCCCACCGAAAGAGAGCCAAGGCCCGGGACCTGAAGCACGGCCTGGCTGAGGGAAAGACCGAGCTTCAGCTCTATCTCGTCCACCAAGGCCAGACGATGGTCGGGGAACGATTTCAAATACCGCTTAACACCGCCGCCCAGGCCGACCACATTGACCAGCCTGACGTTCTGGTTGAGCTTCAGCTGGGCGACTTTACAAAGCTTATCCAGTCCGTTGGTCTCAAGGTTCGACCAGAAATTAATGAGTTCATTTGAAACCGGAACGGTGGAGGGGACGGGCGGCCGGACAGCGGTGTCGGCTTTGGAGCGCTCCAGGAGCTCCCGCCCCGAGAACCCGGCATTGCCGGAAACGCCGTCGAACGAGGGGCCGGCGCTTCCCGCAAAAAGAACAGTCGCACCAGACATCAACGCCATTGCCAAGCTTATGATCAACTTCATTTGATCTCCCTTAAGTTCGGAACGCCGCTATTACCCTGGTTCCGGCCGCGCTCTGGCGCCGCTTAAGACTTCTCTTAACTTAAGTTTATCACTCCCGGCTTTGACTTACCTGGGGCCGGAGAACCAGCGCTGTCCGTTAATTTGACCCAGGAGCGGCGGCTTAGCGATCGCGCCTTTAATTAAGCCTCCGGCTTAATCGGGTCCGATAGCCGACGTTACTCGCAAAGCCACTGGTTCTTTTCGAAATCATCCACCAGGCTGAGCACATCATTGCGCCAGTTGAAAAGGATATCATGGTATTTTTTCCCGTCGTATCCGTAGAGGGTTAGGCCGGCGTCGATCTCGCCGCGCAAGGCGGCTCTGTCGAACTGCCTGCCGCAGGCGGTGTTGCGTATTTTCAGCGCCAGCACGAGCGCGCCGGTGCGGTGCTTGCCCCCCAGGCAATGCACGTATATCTTGGCGCCCGCGGTAGTTTCGCTGACCAGGCGGTGGAACGCGTCGCGAAAGAAAGAATTATCCGAGAAGTTCTTCGGGAACGCGATAATAGGGTACCTGATGCAATCCAGTCCGTAGGCCGAGCAGAAGTCGATGTTGTCGGAATGCGCCCCCTGCAGGTTCAGAATGGTTTTCACCCCCAGCCCGGACAGGAATTCATAGTCGGCCTTCGTTTTCGGCGTCGCTCCGGTGAACAGCAACCCGTCCGGCCCGCCGGCGAGGTTCTCGCGGGACCAGACCGCCACTCTGAAATTATCTATTGGCGACGAATTACGCAGCAATTCCTCTGTTTCCTGCCTGGAAAGGGCTACGCGCTCCGGCGCGGGCAGAGCGACAGCCACTCCGGTTCCCGTGCCGCCTGAAGCGGAAGAGCTGAGTTCATCCACGGCCCCTGCCGAGACATGAACAGCCAGTGAGAGTAAAAGAGCGATACTATTTAATAGTTTAGCTGACTTCTTCATTGGTTGGATTCTCCTTTTGATAATACGGATTTGTCGCTTACATACGGTCCATTCACCTTAGCCGTGCCTCCTACTGCACATGTATGCCTTCCATGCGGAACTTAGAGGAAATTTTACGGTCGGCGCGGGCATACGGTAAAAGCTCTTCCGCCTTCTGTATTGTATACACGACCCTGCTTTTGTTCTTGTTGTACCATTCGCTCGCGGCAACCGAGCAGGCCGGCCCGCCCCAGGAACAGTCACTTATCTCGCCGATAAATTTCCAGATATGCTCCGGGTCATAACTGTCGTATAACCTGTTCTTGTAACCCGGATAGGTCCAGCTCCCGCCAAGACTGCCAAAAAGCAGATCCGACACCTCTACCTCGCGGATCTTGCCGGTTTCGTCGGGGATCCCGCCGATCAGCCGCTCAGAAACCTCAATATTTGCCCTAAAATGCGTGTCTATTGAATAGTCGTATTTCCCGGCTATTTTCAGCAAGGCCATGCCGTAAGAAGCGCAAACGCCTCCGACCGGAGTATTATCTCCATTCGCACGGCGCGCCATATAGGTCTCGTAAGGGTCCTTAGTTGTGTCAAAGTAAAAGATCTTTTCCGGCGGAAGGGCCTGAAGCTGGGCCAGTGTGGTCCCGGGCTTGTAATGAAAACTGTTGTAAAACTCCACCATCTCTTTCACTTTACCGCAAGCCTGGGAGTCTATTTCCTGTTCCCAGTAGCGGGGCGCGTCATCGGACGAACTTTTATAGTTAACAAGGCGCCAGATGTTCTCCTCGCCATTGGCCAGATAACCGTCCACAAAAGCGTGGAACATCGAGCCCATCCCAAGTTTTTGTTTGAACAGAACATCGATATCGGCGCTTATCTGCTTACGGCCTACCATGCCGGTCCAGACATCGTAAACGCCGCCCTCGGGAAGAGTACATTTAACATGGGCCTCCACATGGCCCACGGCGGATTTGTAATTGGTGGCTACCGTTCCGTCCTCCTTAAAATCCGAAACGAACTCCGTCTTTCTCGAATAGATCTGTTTCTTTAGGTCGGTACTGAGCATACTGCCAAGCATGCCTCTGGGGGATGACCAATCCTGCGGATAGGTAGGCGGATAGGCGTACACCGTGATGACCCCGCCCGGATCCTGCCCGGCAGCCGGAGCAGCCGGAACCTGGGAAGGGGATCCGGCCGCCAGACTTTCCAATTGCCCGAAAGCCGCCGGCCGGGTTTCAGCGGCCGAACCATTCGCGCGCAGCAAAAGGCTCGAAGCCACGATCAAGCCTGCTATCGATAATATTTTTTTCATAATTTTTCACCTTAAATAATCAGTTCCGCTTATTTACAGAGCCATTCCCGGTTCTCCTCGAAATTGTCGACCCAGCTGTCCACTTCGGTCGTCCATTTCGGGAACCACTTGTTCCACAATCTGAATTCTTTCCAGGCGTCGCGGGCCGCCGCGCGAACAACCTCTTTGTTCTCTCCCTCCAGCTTTGCCAGGCCGCAGGCGCGGGCCCTGATGGTCAGAGCCGCGACAAAGATCCCGGTCCTGTCATTGCCGGCCAGACAATGGACATAGATCTTTCTGCCGGCTTTCAACTCGTCCGCCGCGAACTGAAAGCCCTCGCGGAAGTTGGAGCTGTCGCGCCAGGTGAACAGGTCCATAGGCAGCTTCCCGAAATTTCTGCAGGTAAAGCCGTATTTGGCGCATTGCGCCTGGTTCATCGAATGTATGGTCTGCAGGCTGACTATGGTTTTTACTCCCACGGCCTTCAGCAATTTGTACCCCATCTCGTTCGGCTCGCCTTCCAGCGGGCCCCCGCGGAACGCCGTCTCCTCCATCATCCTGGCGGCCGGGCTGGCCGAAAGTTTTATCACGCCGAAGTTTTTGATGGGGAATTTGTATTTATCCTTGTTGACCGCCGGGCGCTCATAGCCGAACCGGGCCACGGTATCCTGGAACAGGTCATTGCCGGCGGGAGGCTTCGCGGAGATCCTGGCGTATGCCAGAAATACTTCCAGGCCGTCGTAGTACGGCGACTCCGCCTCCTGTTTGGGGGCGGGCGCTTCGGGCACATTGACGGACGGCAGGGCTTCCTTGACCATACCCCCCCCCGCAAGGGCGGACAGCGCGGACAGGTCGTCGGCATGCGCCCCGCGCATAGGCAGGGCCGAAGCCGCCAGAACCATAATTACCGCCAGTGATTTTTTTGTCATCATATTTTTCTCCTGATATGTGATTTTAGTTCACTCTTCGCCTCAGACAAACCACCTTACAGGACCGCTCTTTCAGACCTTACTTGCAGAGCCACTCCTTATTCTGGGGGAAATTGTCCACCCAGCCCTTTATTTCCTTTCCCCAGGTCGGAAAAACATGGTTCCAGAAGCCGAAGGTCTGCATGGTGTCCATAACGCTGTCCCTTAATTCGTTGCTTTGGAAATTCTTTCCGCAGGCATAGCTCCTTATAGTTAACGCCGCCGCCAGCGCGCCGGTCCTGTCCGTTCCCCCCTGGCAGTGAATGTATATCGTCTTGCCGGCCTGGAGTTCAGCTACCGCGGCGTTGAAGGCGTCCAGGAAGTATTTGTTCTCGTGCAGGACAATGCCGCCCAGCTCCCTGTCATAGACCGTGACCCCGCCTAAAATATCAGGGTCCAAAGCCCAGACAGGATGGTTCACACACTTTATGCCGAGCCCTTTGCACAGATCCCAATTGGGTTTGGTCATGTTCCTGATATTGATGATGGTCTCTACGCCCCGCTTTTTAAGGAAACCGTAGGTCGCAGGAGCCGGCATGCCTCCGCGATACGCTATCCCGCGCAGGTCCGAGTCTTTTGAGATATCTACGCGGCCGAAATGCATCGGCTCCGCCGGATCCCCGGTGTGTATCAACCCCCCGACCGACTCCGGCTTCGGAGCGGCTTCAAGGGCCGGGACGCCTTTATTCACCAGCATCGTGAGCAGCGTCTTAATGAAATCCACTCTGTTAAAAGCCGGTTTCTTGACCTTAATGACAGTTGCAAGGTGATCAAGGCCTTCCACGGCTATCTGGTTGGCCCCGGGCAGCATCTCGCTGTCGACCGGAACCAGGCCGTCGCTCTTTACCCCCCACTTGAGCATAAGGTCGCGGGTGGTTTCAAAAAGCGTGTCCATAAAGCCTTTCTCTTCGTTCTTCCACGCGCCGAACGATATTGTGGGGATGGCCGCGGTGATCGCGGCTATTTCACCGGCGTTCTTAGCCTGATATTCCTGGCGGCTTTTGACCGACAGGTCTTGTACGGATTCAAGGGATCCGCCCATGAATTTCATAGCTCCGGCGGCCGCGGGAGACAGGGAATGCCGGTAGGACAGCACCCAGTCGGCTATAGGCGTGCCGTAATAAGGGCTCTGTATGGAAACAAGGCCCCGCACCTTGCGGCGCAGGTCAGGCCGCTGGATCAAAGCTTCCAGTGTGTCCAGGCCGCCCTTGCTGTGGCTGAAGATTATGACGGGTTTGGGTGATTTTGCGATTTCCGCGGCTACCAGGCCGGCATTGTACTTGATCCCGGCTTCCGACTCTATTCTAACGATACCGGCGTCAATACCGTTGGCCCTGAGCCAGGAGATCTGCTCGTCAAAGTAGGTAGCCATGAAGCTTTTATCCGATTTGTTGCCGTCAGCGTCCCCTTTATAAAGAAGGAGGGGGTCTACGGAAGGATTTGTCATAAAGCCGGGGACGAAGAGCAGCCTGTAGCCGGAAAGCTTTTTGTATTCCGCCCTGTCCGACCCGGCGCGGGCTGAAGCGACCGCGCTGAGAGTGGCCCTGTATTCAGCCGTGACATCGAGACCGGCCGCTCTTTTAGCTCCTTCATACGGCGCAGGAGAGGGCACCTCTGGCGAGCCGGCGGCCGGAAGGACTTCCTTGGCCGCAGTTCCTCCCGCCAGAGAGGAAAGTACAGACAGCTCATCGGCATACGCCCCGCGCAGCGGCAGAACTGAAGCCGCCAGAACCATAATTACCGCCAGCGATCGTCTTGTCGTCATATTTTTTCTCCCTGTACCGTCGACTCTTCCCTGCGCTCTTTGCAGCGCTCCGGCCGGCGCTTATTGCGCTGTCCCGGAACCTCATGCTATAAGTTTACCCGGTTTGCCGATAAATTCCCTGAGGCCGAAGAACCAAATAAGCCCGGTTTTTTGACCCAGGAGCGGCGGCTTAACGGTCGCGTTCTTAATTAAGCCGGTGGCTTAACATATACGGCAGGCCGGAACCGGGGCGAAGAGGCCGAGGAGCGGAGCGATGAGGAGGAACCGGGGGCGGAAAGCGCGGTTCTGCGGGGATCAGGGGACGGATAGCGCGGAGGCGCGGCCAAAAAGCGGCGGCTTCAGCCGAAACCGCTTATCCCGGGAGGGCTCCCGGGAAGATAAGCGGCGCGGATCTTTCGGAGTTTTACCGTTTACAGGTATTGCGGAATGGCGGCGTAGAACGCGGCGGCTTTTACCAGGTCTTCGGCCGGCATATTCTCGTTCACCGTATGGGCGTAGATCTCGTTGGACGGCCCGAAGCCTATGGTCGGAATGCCCAGGCGGCCCGCTGTGGCCACGCCGTTGGTGGAGAACACCCACTTATCCACCACGGGGCTCCGGCCGAGGGCGACCTTCCCGGCCTCGACCCCGGCTTTCACCAGCTTGTGTTCCGCGGGCAGCACCCAGGTGGGGAAGTATTTTTCCTGGCTGACTTTCATCCCGGTCCAGGCCACGGCGTCGTACTGCAGCACTTCCACTTTGCCGCCGTACTTTTTCACGGAGGGCAGGCGCTGTATCTCGGCCACGGAGCTCTTGAGGGACTCGCCCACGGTCAGGCGGCGGTCGAGGTAAATGGTGCATTCGTCCGGGACGGCGTTAAGCGAGGGGGTTTTGCACTCTATGCAGGTGACCGCTACGGTGCCCTTGCCGATGAACTTGTCCACTTTCAGCTTCTTATTCAGGGCGGTTATTTCCTTCACGATATCAGACATCTTCACCACGGCGTTATCGCCGCGCTCGGGGGCCGAGGCGTGGCAGGAGCGGCCTTTGGTGACGACCTTCATCTCCATGCGGCCGCGGTGGCCGCGGTAGACTTTCAGGTCGGTGGGCTCGGTTATCACCACGTAGTCGGGGCGGATCTTTTCTTTATTGATGAGATGGAGCAGCGGCAGGCCGTCGCAGTCCTCTTCCATCACGGAGCCGACCACCATCAGGGTGTAGTCGCCCTCGAGTTTCAGGTCTTTTATGATCTTGCCGGCGTAAACCATGGAAGCCATGGAAAGCTTCTGATCGGTGGCGCCGCGGCCGTAGATCGTGTCATTCTTGTACAGGCCGGCGAAGGGGTCTATTTTCCAGGCTGTTTTGTCGCCGATCCCTACGGTGTCGATGTGGGCGTCGAGCATTATTTTCTTTTTTCCGCTGCCGATATAGCCGATGATGTTGCCAATGCGGTCGATCTTCACTTTATCGAAGCCGACCTTGATCATTTCTTTCTTTATCAGGTCTACCAGTTTGCCTTCCTGGCAGGAAAAGCTGGGGGTGCGGATGATGTTGCGGGCGAAAGCGACGATGTCTTTCTTATAGTTCTGCGCGGCCTTGCGAATAAGTTCGGCGTTGTTCATATTTTCCTCCGTGGATTGTCCTGCCTATATTCTATATCTATAGAGATAATGTTGTAAATCCGATAATAAAGAAGGGGAACCGCGAGATGTGAAGTCGGGGGCCTACCGCAGGGGCCAGAACGCAAAACCGGCGTCGGCCACACCGTGGCCGCGCCTGCCTGCCTCAGCCCTCGCGCTTACGCAAGCT
>CAIQNV010000152.1 GCA_903873295.1 uncultured Elusimicrobia bacterium | reverse complement strand
GCGTCACGCAACTGAAGTTTTTTTCGCATACCCAAATCATGCCATATTTTCCAGCCCCTAAATCAAGCCGTTTCCCCTATGAAGCCACCGGTTATTAGGCTATAAATTACCCACACGATAGGGAGAAGAGCCGACTATTTTTATCTATCCGCCTTTTTTGCTTAAGAAAGATATCCGTGCCCGGCTTCGATCTTTCCTGCCCGGCAGAGTCCGCTACAAAAGATTAAAAACCAGGGTGCGCCATTCAGTAAAAACGTTAGTTTCTGTTTTTCGCTCCTCGATTGCGCGGCCGATAATGAAAAAGCAGGAAGAACTCATACTGGTCATTCCTTTTCGAGACCGCGAAGAGAATCTTAAACAATTTATTCCACACATGCATAATTTCCTGAAGGACCTAAAGCACCGCATCGTAGTGATCGAACAGACGGAGGAGGGCTTGTTCAACAGGGCTAAATTACTGAACGCGGGGTTTAGTCTGTATCGGGACGCGAATGCCTATTTTTGTTTTCCTGATGTCGATATGCTGCCGGAATCAGCCTCCTGCGATTACTCTTATCCCGTCATACCGACACACCTTTCCGCTTACTGTTCTCAGTTCGAATATCAATTCGATCCTTTTTGCTTCGGCGGTGTTCTTTTGGTTAACAAAGGGGACTTTTTGAAGGTCAACGGATTTAGCAATCAATACTGGGGGTGGGGAGCGGAAGACGACGATTTAAGAAAGAGGCTCGACCAGACCCGGACTCTCCCCTTGGCCCACAGGATGGGAAGGTATCATTGCATTGAGCAGGTAGCTTTTGGCCATCCCCGCGCCCACGAGGATGTTAAGCGCAGGGGAAATCCTCAATATCAAAAGAACTGCCTCCGCCTGGGGGAGGGTGAGCGGCTTCCCTATGATCCGGGAACCGACGGGCTGTCCGATTTAAAGTTCGAGCTTCTCAAAACGACCGCTGAAGCTGGATTTGTCAGACACCTTGTCCGTCTTTGAATCCGCAGGAAACATTAAAACCGTTCTTTTACCTTATTATCTCCACGGCGCCGCCGGCGGTACGGGCGAAGATTTCGGGCTCGTACATACCTTCCACCAGGCCGGCCGGGCTGTAATACACGCCCGGGCTCGTCGCCTGCACCACGTAAGAATACTTGTGCGTTCCCGCCGTCAGGAAGTCCGCGAAAATAAGCATCCGGTCGTCGTAGCGCTCGGCCCGCTCGAATTCCCCCCAGCCGCCGCCCCGCCCGCCTTTGCTCGCCAGCGCCCTCGCGTCCTCCGCGCCCTCCACGGCGAACTCCGTGTTGACGATCTCGAAGCCCGCCGGCACGGGGTCGTTGACCGCCACGAAAGTCCGGTCCTGCGGCGTTTTGACCGTAAGGGTCACAATGGCCCGGGCCCCGGCCTTAAACACCTTTCCCCCGTCCATCGGCTTGATCTCCCGGCTCAGCTCAAACCCCTCGGAAGCCGGCTTCTCCCGCTTCTCGGGAACAAAGCCCAGGCGCAGCGAATAATACAGCCGCCCGGTCCCGATCCGGTCGAACATGATCTTTGCCTTCTCCCCCCCGCCGAACACCAAAGGGAAGCCGAAACTCTTGTCCACCGTCACCAGGCCGCGGCCGGAAAAATGCTCCTCCATCAGAGGGGAGAGAGCGCCGCCTTCGTCCGCGCGCGAAACCACCGCCTTGAAGTCCGGCTCTTCCTTCTCGTAGCGCCGATAGAAGGTTTCGAAAGCCCGCAGCGCCCAGGAATTCTCCTGCGTAGTCCGCCAGCGGCCCTTGTTCTTCTTTTCGACAGTAAGCCATTTGACGGCCTTCTCGTCGCCCGGGAACCCGCCCTCCGCCTCCAGCAGGGCGTCCAGCATCACCGCCGTGGTCTTAACTGAGGTATTGTGTATCCACGGCATAGGCTCCGCGTCCTCGAAATGCAGCTGAGTGGGAGAATACCGCGCCTGCGCCATAATTTCAGCCGACAACTTTCTTGCCGCCTGCGCGTCGAAGCCCAGCAGCTTTGCCGCCTTCACCATATAGCCTTTGGCCAGATACGGAACCTGGTCCCGCTTCAGGTAGAGCTGGTTAAAGTAGGCGCTCATATTGCGGCCGTTCAGGGCCAGCGCGTAAACCGCGTAGGCCCGCGCCGCGTAATCCTCGCTGAGGCTGTAGGGATAGGCCCAGTCCGTCTTTTCGGAGGCCAGGAACTTTTCAAGCCAATCGGCGTCCCGCTTCAGAACCTGCGCATCCGCCCTGTAGCCTTCCTTCAGCCCGAGAGCCGCAGCCTCAAGCGCGTAGGCGCTCAGGTAGGGATCCGGTTTCCAGCAACCGCCCGGCCAGTAGCAGAAACCGCCCGACGGGTGCTGGAAATCCGCGAGCTTGTCGAAGACCTTCTGGACCTCCGCCTTAAGCGTGCCCAGCGAGCCAAGGCCGAAAGTTTCTATCAGTTCCGCCCCGGTAATAACCGGCAGCGCGCGCGATAGCTTCTGCTCAAGGCAGCCGTAAGGATACTCCAGCAGGTAGCGCGCGCCCTCGTTAAGGCCGGAGAGCGCCGTCGGGGAAATTCCCACCGTCAGTTCGCCCTCCGCTCCCGGGTAAGGCCGCAACAGCGCCTCTTCCGTCGTATTGGCCGCAACGCCGCTGGTGGCCGCGTATTCGCGCGGCTCCCAGGTCCTGACCGGCAGCTTCCACTCTAAGCCGTCAGTTTCTCCTCCGGCCGAGGCGCGGAACTTAAAGACCGTCTCGCCCGGCTTTTCGGCCGAGCAGTTCCAAATTATTTCAGCGGCTTTGCCGCTTTCCACGGAAACCTCGCGGGAAGACTCTCCTTTAACCCGCACTGCGTCGCCGGCGGTTTCAAGAGAGACCGAGATATTCACGGCGGCCGGCGCGTAATTATGCGCCACCACTCCGCAGTCGAACGTGTCGCCCGCGCGCGCCAGGCGCGGCAGGGAGGGCCGCAGCATCAGCGGCTTTGACGCCGTCACTGAAGCCTCGCCGGAGCCGAACCTTCTGTCCGAGTTGGCCACCGCCATCAGACGGAAACGAGTGAGGCTGTCCGGCAGTTTGAACGCTACACTTCCTTTTCCGTCCGGCCCGGTCTTTACGGACGGGTTCCAATAGGCGGTAGGCACAAAGTTGGAGCGCAGATCTATACCCGCCAGCCCCGCGCCGCCGCCGCCGCCGCGAGCTTCGCCCTTTTCGCCGTAGCTGCGCTGGCCTATGACATGCAGGCGCGAATCCGTAGTAAGAATATTAAGCGGGCGCGGCCCGTAGAAGGCGGAGAAAGCGTCCGGTGTGGCGTAGCCGGTGAGACTCAGCACGCCCTCGTCCACGGCGAACACCGTAAGCTCTCCGGCCGCGGGTTTCCCCGCTTCGTCCAGGGTTTTTATGTCCAGCTTAACTTCCTGGCCCGGGCGGTAATCCGGTTTGTCGCTCTTCAGCTCCAGTGCCAGCCTCCGCCCGGCAGGGCTTACATTGAACGAGAGATAGCCGAACTTAGCCTGCGGCTTTGAAAGGTCGGTTTCGCCGTCCTCGGAAAATTTCTGCTCCCCGGCCCGGCCTTTCAGCAGTATCACGCTGACATAGGCGTTAGGCAGATATTTTTCCTTGATAGGCACGTTTATAAAGTCGGCCCCGCCTTTGGTGGTAGTAAGCCAGCGGTCCAGCACGCCCTCGCGCTCGACCGTCACCAGCGCCTGCGCCTCGTCGTAGGGCGACTTCACCATTATTTTGGCGGCATCGCCCGGCTTGTAGTCGTATTTTTCGGACACCAGCTCTATAATGTCGGAATCCTCGCGCGCCCACCAGGCGTCGCCTTTGCCGAACACATAGAAGCTGAAGGCGGTCTCCGTCTCCCGGCCCTCTTCGTCCCTGCCGGCCACGCTGAAGATATAATAGCCGCCCTGGTCGGGCGTGAAGCCCCAGGTTTCGGCGGATCCCGAAGCGGTGAAGGTGAAGCTGGAGACAACGGTGTCTTTCGTCTCGGTCACCCATTCCAGGCGCCCGCCCAGGCCCGCCCGGCGGGAACTGAGCCACTGGCGCTTTGTCATCTTGCCCGCGCCGGCAAGCCCCGCGGCGGGGGAACCGTCGGGCCGCACCGTAACGATCTCCGCCGCCCAGGGTTTGCCCGCTTCAACAAAGCCGCCGGAGGCCTTAACCCCGAAATACAGGTTGGCCTTGTGCACATAAGCCGAAGCCCGGCCGAACAGCCGCTGGCGTTCGGGATCGCTGACGGCGGCCTCAAAGGAGGCGCGCAGGGCGTTGCCGCCGCCCTTATAGCTTTTTTCCAGCTGCACCTCTATCGCCGCCTTGCCCTTGGAATCCAGTTGCGCGCCGCCGGAGCCGGCCAGCTTGTCTATAGCGCCTTCGCGGAATTCCCGTCCGAAGCTGAAGCCCTCTTTGCCGGGCGGCTCATAATGGGAGCTTTCCAGCCGCAGGGTCCAATCAGCCTTGCTTTCGCTCATGGGAGCGCCAAAAAGATACCAGCCTTCGACCGAGGCGCGGAACTTGCCGCCGGCCAGATATGAAGCCTCAAGCGAGCGGGCCTTCACTTCGAAAACCGCGGGCTTGAACTCCTCCACGCGGAAAGTTTCGGTAAAAAGGAACGGGCGTTCTTTGCCCTCGTAATTGCGGTATTCGTCCTCTTCGCCTCCCTCCACCGCGCGGACCGTAGAAGGATCATCCTCGTAAGGCTCGGAGGCCTCCAGCGTCCACACGCCGGTGGGCGCGGCCTCTGAAAGTTTATAGGCGTAGTCAAATGACGAGAACTCGGCGCTGACCGGCACCGTGGTCTTGAAAACCCGGTTGCCGCGAGAATCTTTTACCGATAGCTGCACCAGGGGCAGGTCCAGCGCCTCCCAATCTCCGCCGGCGAGCTTGCGGCCGAAGCCTTTCATATCCACGGTTTCTCCGGGCCGGTAAACACCGCGCTCGGTGAACAAAGCGGCCGAGTACCGTCTCGGGCGCGGGTAATTATCATAATTAACCGAGAAGCGCCATGGCTCCACGCCGCCGGTCCAGCCGGTATTCATTACGGCGGTGCCGTTCTTATGTCTGGCGAAGATCCACAGGGCGGGCCGCTGCCAGCGCGGCCAGCCGGTGATGCCCAGCTTAAGCCAGCCGGGCGCGTCGGCGAAGCCCTGCCTGTCGGTAACGCCTGTCCACAGCACTTTATTTTCGTCGCTCCGTATCTCCACGGGCACGGCGGCGGCCGGGCGGCCGGTCTTAAGGAAGCTGGTCCAGATAAGCGTGGAATCCTGTGAGCTCTTCAGCGTCAGGCCGACGCGGGTGAGATTATCCAGCGCTCGATAAGGATAATCGTGCATGCCGGAGGCGCGCAGGTAGCCGAAACCGCCCTCTTCGGGCCCGAAGATCCCGGCATAGTCCAGGAAGGTCGACAACTTAAAGTTGCGCTGGCCCTCGGAGGGGTTCCAGTTTTTTTGAACGGGGCCGCTCAGCAGGCTTTCGTCGTTCATGTTGCCGCGGTAGAAAGGGATCAGGTTATCCTCGCTGACGCGTGCTTTGACGATGTCCAGCGCCCCGGCGTTCATCGTGGTAAAAGGGTGGCGCGCAGGCAGATAGCCTTCAAGGATGCCGAAGCCGGAAGGCATGCTCCAATAAGGGCAATAATCCATCGGGCCCAGCTGGAAAGTAAAAGCCTTGCCCAGCTTATTGCCGTAAATGTCGGCGAGCTCCGGAGAAACTTTAAAAGTGTAAAGAGTGTCCGGCTTGAACATGCCGTTAGGCAGCGCAAGATAAGCGGTGCGCTTCCGGTCATCGCGGTAGCCTTCGTAGTCTTCACGCCCCTCTTTTAACTGCGGCAGGGCGGTGGACGGGTCTACCGACATCTGTTTATAAAGCTCTGAATATTTAACCGGGTTGGAAAACCCCAGGCTGAATGACTCTGGCAGGCAGGCGCTTTGCGGCAATTCTTTTAACCGGAAGGTGTAATAAGGCTCGAAATTAATAACCCGCTCCGCCGCCAGGCCCAGGTTCCCCCCGGCGGCCGTCAGACCGGCGCCTAACTTCAGCGCGTAGGCGTGATCGGGCTTAAGCGCGGCGGCGGGCCGCACGGCGAGAACGGTGCCGGTGGAGATATTCTGCCAGGGGTGCGGCCAGAGTTTTTTTACTTCCTCCTCTTTCGCCAGCCGCACGCCTATAAGAACTTCCTTAACGCCTCCGTCCGGAGCGGTTTCCTCAAGCTTTATAAATTCCCTGGCCCGGGCGGAGGCCATCGGCAGGGTGAAGGCGGCGTAAAGCACGGTATCCGGCGGCACCCAGCGCTGCTGGTCGTGCGGCGCGCTTTCTTTTATGGCGGGGCGCGTGGTTTCAAAGAACCATTCGATGTCCTTTTCTAAGGTCTGTCCGCCTCCGGAAAAGTCTTTTTTTATGCGGGCGGCGTAGAGGGTAGAAGTTTTAAGCGGCGCGGCGGGTTCGAAAGACACGGTCTGCGTGCCCTGCCAGCGGCAGCGGCCTTCCACCGGCTTTATATCCTTAAAACTTTCAAGGGCAGCGGAGGAAAACCCTTTATAATTATCCGCCGTTAGCGCGTCTTTTATCTCGATGACTTCCAGCGGGCAGGCCGCGCCCATTTTTTCAGCCGAGCTCAGGGCGGCCATGGGCCGGCTGAAGGTGGCGGCCACGGCGCGCGCGGCGTTCATGTCGGCAATGGGCCCGTAAGGCGTTTTAGACACCACCTGCACCTGTGCGGCGGCGGACACCGCCAGCGCCGAACAAAGCCAAATAACTGAAAATATGTTTTTATTCATAACTCCCTCTCACCGGATAAATTCATTATATAATAAGGGCTTCCGGGTTTAGCAGGGTATGGGTCGGTCATGGGGTTGCCCATTCCGCCGCGCAGGAACCGTTGCGCGGTTCCCCCCGAAGCGGGGCCAGCCACGCATAAACCGCATAGCGGTTTTGCGCGGTCCCGGCTCGGCGGTTTTGCTTACGCAGAAAACCGCCTCCGCCCTTGCGGCCCGGACGCGAAGCATAATTATGCTTCGCTCTAAAG
>CAIQNV010000151.1 GCA_903873295.1 uncultured Elusimicrobia bacterium | reverse complement strand
TGTCGCCGCCGAATTGTTCGCCTGAACGGCGTCGAAAGAGACCGCGGTCGCGCTGTTCAAAACCAGGCGGAGAGCCCCGTAAGTATCGGTTCCGTTCCTGAACAGGAACCGGGCGTCGGTAGCGGAAGCAAGATCGTCCGCGACGGCGATTCTGGAGCTGTCCCGGCCGCCGCTGTCCATTAAAGAGATTTCGCCTTTTACGGTGAGCTTCTGTGTCGGCGCGGCCGTTCCTACGCCGATCTTCCCGTCTTTTACCACCAAAGTGGAGCCGCCCACGGTGAAACTTCCGCCCGGGATATCGGCGGAGCCTCTGAGCACTGCGTAGCCGTCGACGGAAAACCTGTCCGTAACTTCGAACTCCGCGGCAAAGGACGATCCGCCCGCCAGACTGAAGCCGGAAAGGAGCAAAATCGCCGCCAGTTTTTTTATCCTTTTTCTCATAACTTCGCCGCCGCCGCAGGAAAAAATCTGCGCCTTCCGCCCCTTAGTTCGGGTAGCGGATAATTACTACGCCTGAGCCGCCATTGCCGCCGCCGCCCCAGCCCCCGGAATAAGCGCTGCCTCCTCCTCCCGTGTTGGCGACCCCGTTGTTCGTCGATCCCTGATAACCGTTATTCGTCCCTCCGCCGCCATCTCCGCCCGTTCCCGTATTGCCGGCGCCGCCGCCGGCATAGGTTACAGGGCTGCCTGAAATTGAATAAGTGAGACCATCGCCGCCGTAGCCTGCTCCGTCCGTGCCGCCCGGCTCTCCGGCGCCGCCGCCGCCGGCGGCACCAGCGGATTGTTCGCCATTGTAGCCTTGCCCCGAAGTGCCGGTCCCCCGTGTTTTGTTGGCGCCGCCTCCGCCGCCCGAGCCGCCATTGCCGGCTGAATCCGCATGGGCGCTGCCGGCGCCGCCTCCTCCGCCTATGGCGGTCAGCGTGCCGAAGACGCTGTCCTGCCCGTTGTAGCCCCTGCTGGAGTAGGCTCTCGCTCCGCCATTTCCCACGGTGACCGCCATCCCGGCCCCGGCGATGACGGTATAGGACGGATAATAGATCAAGCCTCCCGCGCCGCCGCCGCCGGCGGTGTCCTGTCCGCCGCCGCCTCCTCCCGCAACCACGAGAATTTCAACATTGCCGCCGCTGGCGACGGTAAAGGTGCCGCTGACGGTAAAGGTGTGAATGCGATAGCCGCCGATGTCGGTAACCGCGCCGCCCGTCGCGACTACGGCGCCGAGGCTGTTCCAGCCGCCATTGTAATACTCTATCTTTCCTGTAGTGGTGTTCAGCCGCATCATGCCGTTCGCGGCGCCAGAAGGCCGCTCCGCGGTGGTGCCGGCCGGTATCCTGATGGCGGCCGTTCCTCCCACGTCCAAAGTGGTCCCCGGATTCGTAGTCCCGATGCCGACGTAGCCGCTGCCGGCGATCCTCAGCGCCTCCGTGCCGTTGGCATTTGAGCCGTCGCTGATAAGTGAATTCGTGTTGTTGACTACGAACCTCAAATAGCCGCCCGCGGCGGTCCGGCCTGCGGCTATGGTATTCAGTCCGTTATTGCCGAATTGCATAGTCGCCCAGGAAAGAGAAGAACTGTACGTATTGTCGGAATTGGAATATCTTGCTATAAATTGACCCCCGGAATTGACGGTAATGTTCCCCGCGACATGCAATGCGCTTGCCGGGGCCGTAGTCCCGATGCCTACATTGCCGCCGTCTTTGAGCGTAAGGTAGGGATCATTAAAGCGTCCGAATTGAATATCCCGGTAAACGCTGCCGGTCAGATTCCCGTCGAAGGCCGTCCCGAAGCGAATTATCGAGGTGTCCGGATAAGAAAGGGTCAGGTATCCGTTCGCTCCGTTCGCCAGGTCCGTATTCGCAAAAATAACAGCTCCGCCGAGGGTATTGCCGCCATCCACAAGAGCCGGCGGCCGTTGCAGATAATAACCGCCGTTCACGTCCAGCTTCGCCCCCGGCGCGGCCGTGCCGACGCCGACCCTGGCGTCTTTTACTACCAGGGCGGACCCGCCCACGGAGAAACTCCCTCCCTGGATATCGGCCGAGCCTCTGAGCACCGCATAGCCGTCTACCGAGAATCTGTCCAGCACTTCGAATTCAGCGGCGCGGAGCTGCGGCCCCCACGCAAGAGGAGCTAGAAGCGCCGAAAATAAAAGCCCGGTTATTGAGCTCATAAGCCGCATCCGCTCAGCCGTCAGAACCAGGGACGGCGGCTGAAAAAATGTGAATCGCCGCTTCTCAAGGCCCGATCCTCCCGATGTTCCACCGAGTTATCTGATATAAATTGAAAAAGAGGAAGCGGCGTCTCCCCAGATCACGTTGCCGGCGCTTCCCGCGCTGTCGATCAGCGACATCCAATGCAGGTTCGTGCTCACAAAAGTTGCGGTAAAATACCAGCATATCGGCGCGCCCAGGCCTGCCGGGTAATTCCCCGAACCATTATAGTTGTGATCGGTGATCCAGATCCCCGAGGTGCCGCATCTTGCCCTCGTGTCGTTCGTATAGGTAGAGTAGTAGGCGTAAACGCCCGTGCTGGTTTTGTCTCCGTATAAAGTGTAATTGGCCGTCGGGTCCAGATCCGTGCCCCACGCCGTCAAAGCGCCTGAATATACTAATTTGCCGGTGCCCGCCCCGTAGTTCAGCATATTGTCGGTCCCTCCCTGTACTCTGAACAGGAAGGAATTGGAGGTGTTTAGCGCGGTTATTTCTGCCGTGGTTAATTTCCCCGCCGCTAAGCCTTTTTTGGCGGTCGTCCAGGCGCCGTTAACGTTTACCGCTCCGGCTCCGTCCAGAGTTGTGCTGTTATAGTATGAAACTGCTTTCGTCCAGCCGCCGCCATCATAGGCCATATCGCAATATGCCTGCGAGGCGCCTCCGCCGGCCGGATTTATCCAGTAAGTGCCGTCGCCCGCTGAACCGCCCGTAGTGTTAATGATGCCTTTGCAGCTCAACCCGGCATTCGCCTGGCTTTCTCCGGAGGGCTGCGCGGTAAACGCGCCGGTAAGCGTGCCCGCCCCGCCGACCGTATTTGTGACCGTGATATTCTTCGCGCCGGCCGAGAGCTGGTTTGCGGGAACGGTAACCGTGAGCTGTGTGTTAGAAACAGCCGTTACCGCCGCCGTAAATCCGCCGATAGTTACTCCGGGGGTGGTAATAAAACCGGCCCCCGTGAGCGTAACCGGATAGTTGCCTCTGGTGGCGCCCGCCGCAGGCGTTACGCCTGTGACTACGGGGTCGTATCTGTACCCGCCGGCAAGAACGCCGTAGCCGGCGTCGGAATTAGTGACTTTCACGTCTTTGGCGCCGCCCGAGGTGGTATCCGACGGTGTTGTCGCCGTCAGCTGTAGGTCGGAATTCACCGTCACATTCGTCGCGGACACTTCATTTATTTTTACGGCCGCCCCGGCTGTAAAGCCCTTGCCCGCGAGAGTGAGAACGGTCCCGGCATTGATAGGCCCGTTGCCCGGGCTTACGGAGGTAACTACGGGGTCGTACCTGAACCCCGCGGCAAGAACGCCGTAGCCGGCGTCGGGATTTGTGACTTTCACGTCTTTGGCGCCGCCCGAAGCTGTTCCCGCCGGCGCGGCAGCCGTGAGCTGGGTGGTGGAGAGCCAGGTCACGTTCGTTGCCGATACTTCATTTATTTTCACGGTCGCGCCGCTCACAAAGCCTTTGCCGGTAAGAGTGAAGGCAGTTCCGGCATTGATCGGACCGCTGGCCGGGCTTAAGCTCGTTACACCCGGATTGTATCTGAACCCGGCGGAGAAGGTGCTCTGCAGCCCGTCCGGATTCCTGACTACCACATCCTTGGCGCCGCTTGAGGCGCTAACCGGGACGATAGCGGTAATTTGCGTGCCGCTGACCGTGGTTACCTCCGTCGCCGGGTTCCCGCCGATAGTTACTACGGCGGGCGAGCCAAAGCCGGCACCCGCGATAGTGATAGTATATAGTCCGCTCATGGCGCCGTTGTCGGGGCTTACGCTTGCCACGGAGGGGGGGGAATTCTCCAGGGTGAGCCAGGCCGTGCCGGTGCAGCCCTGGAAATTAGTTCCGGTAAACCGGATAGTGCCGGCTTTCGCCGCATTGCAGGCGCCCTCATCATTCGCCATCTTGACTCCTCCGCCGACATCCAGCCTTGCTCCCGGAGATGTTGTTCCTATCCCGACGCTGCCGCCCGTGGAAATCATCACCTTGTAACTTCCGCCCGCGTCCGTAAATCCCGCTATCGCCGAATCGCTGTCGCTGCCGCGGACCGTCATGCTGCCGCCCGCGACCTCGAATTTCGCCCCCGGCGACGCTGTGCCGATGCCGACTTTTCCGCCTTTTATCACGAAAGTGGAGACCCCAACGGTAAAACTGCCGCCGGGAATGTCGGCGGAACCTCTGAGCACCGTGTAGCCGTCCACTGAAAATCTGTCCATAACTTCAAATTCCGCGGCCTGAAGGCAGGGCAGGCTCTGATACAGGAAAGAGCAAATCGCCGCCCTCAAAAATAACCGCATTGGAAAGTATGCCGACTTCATATATAAAATTCCGGCCGTTTCAGCGACAGCTCAAAACATCCCCCTTACCCCCGACTTAATACGTTGGGCACCTAGAGACATATATATTAATATTGTACAAAGAAGAAGTCTTTGAATCCCGAGGAAATCACGAGGAAAAGCGCGCGGCCGCAGCCGGCCCGAAAATGGCGAAAGAAGCTGACATGGCCCTGGAAGGACATGAATTTGACACTAATTTAAAATAATTTCCCGAATATATAGCCCGGTTTCGGTATTCCTTCGGGATTGATCGGCCGATATCGTGTATATTATAGGGGTATAGTTTGAAGGCGGGAACGGCAGGAAACCGGCAGAGGCTGCCGCGCGAACCGGGTGCGCGGCTGGTTCCTGCGGCGCCGGTTATAAAGTTCGGCAAGAAATCCGCGCAGCGACTGATTTTATTGTATGGGCTTTGCAAAAATTTTTATGCTTTCCGTTCTTCTGGCCCCTTTTTCGGGAGGTTGGGCGCTTTTTGCCGCTGAATTCGAGGTGTTAGACAGATTTTCAGTGGACGGCTACACGGTGTTCAGGGGCTCCGCCGATATCCCCGGCGGCAGTTTTGCCGTTGGCGTGTCTACTTTCGTGGTAAAAGACGGCAAGGTCGGCATCGGGACCACAAACCCGGGAAGCCTGCTCCAACTCTACGCTTCCAGACCGGTGGGGAAAATCGAAGCCTTCGGCGACCACGCGCAATTGCAATTGATCGCCGCGGGCAATACCGGCGGCGGGTCCCCCTCCGTCGACCTGTACCGCGGGGCGGCGAATTATTACGGCAAGCTTTTTATCGAACGCGGAACCGGCGGCGGCAACCAGCCCATTTTTACCGGCGGGCTGGCTAACGATATGATCCTGGGCTCGACCGCTTTGGTCCCGCTTAAGCTGGGAGTTAACAGCGACGTCAAGCTGACCATCGACACCACCGGAAACGTCGGTGTCGGGATCACGAATCCGGCGGGCTTATTCCAGGTCGGGGGAGGGAGCCTGACCGTGCTGAGTTCCGGAAACATCGGCATCGGGACCACTAATCCCGTTACTAATCTGGACATAGCAGGCACCGGTTCCATCAAGATCCCGGTCGGCACCACCGCCGAGCGCCCGGCGAGTCCTGTAGCCGGCATGATGCGGATTAATACCACTACGGGCAAACTGGAGTATTATTATAACAGCGGCTGGAATAGCATCGGCGCCGTAACCGCGACAGGAGGTGCGATCAACGACAGTGTCAGCGGTTACCGCATTCATACTTTTACCACCGCGACCAGCCCAAAGACATTTACAGTCACTAACGGCGGCACTGTTGAGATTCTGGTAGTCGCCGGCGGCGGCGGCGCGGCCGGCGGCGATTACGCTACCGGCGGCGGAGGAGGAGGAGCCGGCGGATTGATCTACAGAGCAGCCTACCTGGTTACGCCGGGATACAGCTATTCTGTTACAGTTGGCGACGGCGGCGCCGGGGCTGCCGGCTCGGGTGGGAATAATGGCGGCAATAGCGTTTTTGATTCGCTGACCGCCATAGGCGGCGGCAGAGGCGGGGCGTATTCGGCTACCGCCCCGAACAGCGGCGGGTCGGGCGGCGGCGGAGATTATAATCACAATACGGGCGGGGCGGGAACTTCCGGCCAGGGCAATGCCGGAGGTTCGGCTACTAGCGGACAGCGCACCGGAGGAGGCGGCGGAGGCGCCGGCGCCGCCGGCGGGAACGGGTCCAATTCAAACGCCGGGAACGGCGGGGCCGGTCTGGCCTATGATATTTCCGGAACATCGACCTATTACGCCGGAGGGGGCGGCGGCGGATCTTCCGATTGGACGGACCCTCCGACCGGCGGCAGATTCCCCGGTTCGGGCGGCGCCGGCGGCGGCGGTGCCGGAGGAAGAAGTATCGGGACGAACGCCGCGGTCGCGGGGACATCGGGACAGGCAAATACCGGCGGTGGCGCCGGCGGAACCGCGCTTAACGGAAGTTCTGCATCAGCTATGTCTACCGTCGGCGCTTCCGGCGGCTCCGGCATCGTGATCATCCGCTACTCGAACTAAAGAAGTTCTATCTCGGGAAAAGGGGAGCGGCTTTTTTTATAGATGCGGTCGAATAAGATCGTTGCGGCCGGGTTATGAAAAAAGGGATAAAAAAACTGGCTGGCAATTTGATCCTCTCAGGCCTTAGTCTGGCGGGCGGGCTGTCGTTTGCCGCTGAATTCGAGGTGCTGGACAGATTCTCGGTGGACGGCTACGCGGTGCTCAGGGGTTCCGCCGATATCCCCGGCGGCAGTTTCACCGTTGGCGTGTCTACTCTCGTGGTAAAAGACGGCAAAGTCGGAATCGGGACAGCGAGCCCGGGACAGTTATTGGATGTCCGGGGCAATATTTATCTGACAGGCGGTTTAACGGCCGAAGCGGCGACCGCGAGTTTAATAGCTACGAGTCCAGGGATCACCACTTTTTACCACACCAACGACATCAGCGGCGCCTTGCTGAAAGTCGACGGCAATTGGCCGATACGCCTTAATACGAATTCAAGCGAGAGAATGAGAATTAACGGGGGCGGAGACGTCGGCATCGGGACGACGGGGCCGGGGGCGAAGCTGGAAGTTGCCGGAGGCGTGAAATTAGCGAACGATGCTGCGACCTGCGACGCGTCTAAAGCCGGGACGATCCGCTGGAACGGGACGAATTTCCAGGGGTGCACCGGCTCGATCTGGCGCAGTTTTGAAAATGTGCCGCTTTCCGCCACCGGCGGGACGATAACCTATAGCGGCGATTATACCATCCATACCTTTACAGCTTCGGGAACATTCACGCCGAATGAAAACGGGAATGTTGAAATTCTTGTAGTTGCAGGCGGGGGGGGCGGCGCGGGAGGGCCTGCTGGCGCCGGCGGCGGCGCCGGAGGGTTCGTTTACAACGCTTCATTTTCGATCACGCCGCAGGCTTATACCGTCACCGTCGGCGCCGGCGGTAACGGCGGCGCCGGATATAGCGCCGGGACGAACGGTTCTGATTCCGTCTTCGGCTCAATAACCGCCGTCGGCGGCGGCCGCGGACCGGCTTCATGGCAGAAAAACCCCGGTAATTCAGGCGGTTCGGGCAGCGGCGGTTCCGGCTATGACGGGACCTCGGGGACAGCGACTACTGCCGGCGGGGCGGGAACAGCGGGGCAGGGGAACGACGGCGGCGTCGGCAGGGGTATCGCCGGTAACTCCGGGGCCGGCGGTGGAGGCGGAGGCGCGGGCGCCGCCGGAGGTAATTCAACAACGTCGGCCGCCGGCAACGGAGGAAGCGGTTTAGCCAGTTCAATAACCGGGACCTCCGTCACTTATGCCGGGGGCGGCGCAGGGTCCGGCTATGGGTTCCCCGGCGGGACCGGGGGGGCCGGCGGCGGCGGGAACGCCGGAAGCGCGGGCACTGCGAATACCGGGGGCGGCGGCGGCGCCGGCACAGCGGTAAATACCGGGGGCGGCGGCGGTTCGGGCATAGTCATAATCCGCCATCCGACAAAATAGCGCGTGAGGACGGTGAAAGCGGCCGGCGCCCCCGCACTGCGGCAGGCGGCGGATCAGGGCGCGGCAAGCTTGCCCGCGAGGACAGGAAATATCCGGCTCGTAATTCCTTCAGTACTTCGTTATATAATATTAGTATATCTGAAAATGCCCGCAGCCCAAAGTTGCGGGCCGGGTCTGTTTTATTTCGAAAAGGCGGTTAAAAGTATATATGAATAGCCGTTATTTTCCGGGTCGGTTAATGATAAGAGCGCTATTTTGCTCTTTGCTGGGCGCTGTTCTGACCCGGGTCGACGCAGCCGAATTCGAGGTGCTGGACAGATTATCGGTGGACGGTTATTCCGTGTTCAGGGGTTCCGCCGATATACCCGGCGGCAGCTTCGCCGTGGGCGGGTCGGATCTTGTGGTAAAAGACGGCAATAGCGGAATCGGGACGGCGGCGCCGGAACAAAAACTTGATATTATCGGAATTGTGCAGACAAGGCGGACAAGCGCCGCGGATGTCGGCGGAACATTGAAAATCGGGCATGGAGCATACCCTTGGACCCTGATCGGGAATCAATGGGCCGGGGGAGATTTCATGGTAAGGAACCCCGCCGGCGCTGATGTGCTGTATTTTTCTCAGACGGGCGGCAATGTCGGCATCGGGACTACAAGTCCGGGACGTCCGCTTACTGTAGTGGACAGGATGGCGTTGATCAACGGGGCCTCGGCCATAGACATAGGGCAGTGGGATACAGTTTCCAACAGGATAGAGTCTTCCGGAAGAAGTTTGAAAATAACGACTTATACCGGTTCAATAAATTTGGGGGTCTCAGGAGCCGATAATTTAGTGATCTCCAACGCCGGCAATGTGGGCATCGGGACCGCGAGCCCGGGGGCAAAAGTGGATATTAAAGGTAATACCGATACATGGGGAGGAATGGCTAAAATATTTTTAACCGATTCGAATTCCAATGCCGCCTCCAGGAATTGGTCTATCGGAAACGGCGGCTCCTCACATGGAAATTTAAGCTTTTATGTCAGTACGACTAAAGACGGGGTTCCGGAAGCCGGCACGGCCGCGCATGTGATGTCTCTAACCAATGCGGGCAACGTGGGCATCGGAACAGCGGCACCCGGATATAAGCTGCAGATCGCCGGAACAGTATACGCCGGCGGTTATACCACGATCGCCAACCAATTGGCTTTGACCGGCGGCTGGAGCCAGAACGGCGCTCCTTATCATGCGGCATTGCAGATCCAGGGTTCTTACCCTTCAATGGAATTCAGGAGCAGTACCTCAAATTCTGTCTGGCTGTATCACATGGCCGCCGATGGAACAATGAATTGGTATAACGATCCCACCAGCGCGCAGACCGCGAACTGGGGTCAAATGATGATCCTGTATCCTTCCGGCGCGTTGACGTGCAAGGGTAATGTCACGGCCCCGGGATTCCCGGTAAGCTCCGACGAGCGGCTTAAAAAGGATATCGCTTCCATGGACCCGGCGCTCGCCTCCGTTTTAAAGCTCAGGCCGGTTACTTTTAAATGGAAGAAAGGGTCTGAAGGCGTGCATCTGGGGTTCATAGCGCAGGAAGTTGAGAAAGTGTTCCCCGAGGTGGTCGTAACCGGCGCCGACGGCATAAAAGCCGTTGAATACGGGAACCTGACAGCGCCGCTTATTTCGGCCATCCAGGAGCAGCAGAAAGAAATTGAGGAATTAAAGGCAAAAGTCAGCGCCGGGATCGGAACTACGGGCATGAAAAATAAATTACAACTTGGAGGGCTTCCCGAATATGAGGGTAATGCGGCAGCTATAGAGGCCGGGCTTAAACCAGGAGATCTTTACAGGTCCGGCGAAGATGTAAAAATAGTTTATTAAAGAAGAAGCAGCGTAAAAGCAGGGAGCAGGTATTTTTTAAAGGGATAAGCTGCGAATACGGCGACTGTAGAGTTATGAATAAAGGTATAAAAAAACTGGCGGATATTTTAATCCTCGCCGGCCTTTGCCAGACGGGAGGGGTGCTGTTCGCCGCCGAATTTGAAGCGCTGGATAAATTTTCCGTAGACGGCTATACGGTGTTAAGAGGCTCCGCGGATATTCCCGGCGGCAGCTTCGCCGTGGGAGTATCCACATTTGCAGTGAAAAACGGCAAGGTGGGCATCGGTACAACCTCGTCTTCGGGGACCCTTAATATCGACGACGCGGCCGGCACGCCGACCATCTATCTTGGCGCCAATAACGCCTCCAACAAGACGATCTTCTTTAACACGCTCATTAATTCCACTCCCAAAACCAACAGCATTAATTCGGCGAATGGCGCTTTAAGCATAAATAAAGCCGTGCCTGCGGCCGCTGCGGCCGACGGCGCCCTGGGCCTGTTCGCCAACGCGGGTTCCCTTAACTCGGGGAACCCTTTCTGGCAGGGCTGGCAATTCGGAGCGGGAGATACGATCACGGAATCCGGAGCCAACCGGTTTCCGCGCGCTTCACATTTCTGGTCGTATTCGAAGCTGGCCGATCCGACGGACCTGACCTACAATCTTGTCAACGGCAACAGCGGCGCTTTGCCCGCCGCCGTCAATATCCAGTCCAGCGGTTCGGGGAATATCCTTCTGCAGGGCGGCAATGTCGGCGTCGGGACCACCGGCCCGCAAAATAAGCTGGACGTAAGCGGGTATCTGTCCTTCGGCTCGGCGAATACATTTGTGAAGACGGCGGGGAAGGGGATCCTTCTGGACGTGGGCCTTGGCGCTAACGAGCTTGAATTCCTTACCGCCGCCGCGGGCAGCGGGTACGGCTTTAAATTCTACGGGGCCGGCGCCGACGGCACACTGCGCCTGGCGAGGCGCTCCAACAGCGCGAGCTGGACGGATATCCTGGCCTTCACGGATCCGGGCAATATCGGCATCGGGACTACGTCGCCGGGTGAAAAATTGGAGGTTTCCGGATCCAATCCCAAAATTCAATTAAGCGACACGAGCAACACTACCAAATCGTGGTTATATCGCGCCTCTAATTTCTACATAACGGCTGATAATGATATTTATTTTTACACAGGCGGCTACAATATGGCCGGAGCCCAGCCTCTTGTTTTGAAAGGCACCGGCAATGTCGGCATCGGGACCGCGGCGCCGGGATATAAACTGGAGATAGGAGCCCTGTCCGGCTCGGTCGAGCCGACCAGCTTGAAGATCGGCGGCGGGGCGACTAGCGGAGTCCAGATACGGATAGGCGACAGTTATTCCGCGGCGGTAGGCACACTATATTCAGCGGCCGACGGCTTCCTCGCAAGCAACGCCTATCAAAATACCCTGAGCGTCAATTCCTGGTCTAAAAACGCCCCCACTTATGCCTCAGCCATCGCTGTTCTGGGGATCAATCCCACGCTTACAAATCCGGCTTTCCAGATTAAATATTCCCCGGCCAATACAGCCGGCGGCGCTTACGCTTCGTTCTTCACCGCTGACCTGCTCACCGTCCTTGGGAACGGCAATGTCGGCATAGGGACGTCGGGGCCGGCGGCGAAACTGGATGTTAACGCTTTTCCGGTGAATTGGACGGCGGCAGGCAATACTTACGGCGTAACCGGGTATGCCGGACCTTATGTCGGTGACTCGACAACGGCGGCAGATTATGTAGCTTTCCTGGGGAAAGTGAGCTGGTCGGGGGGGCAAAGCGATAACACGAAAGTGTATGCGTTCAAGGCTGATGTCGGGGCCGGGGGGGGGTGGGGACGTCCGAAGTCTATGTATTCATTTTATGGGAAGCTGAATACGACGACCCCGACTCAGGGCTACCAGAATTATTATGGCCTATATCTTGATTCGATCACAAAGCAGGCCTCCACTTCGCTGGCGGGGAATTGGGGTATTTATCAGGCTGATGCGGCGGCACTGAATTATTTTGCAGGCAACGCTAATTTCGCCGGCGGCCACAACGATCTCGCGGAAAAATATTTTGTCTCCGGTAAAGTGCTGCGCGGCAGTCTGGTCAGTATTGATCGCGCGCGGCCCAAAACCGCCGTAGCTTCCGACCACTCGCACCGGGCTGTTATCGGGATAGTTTCAACAAAGCCCGGCGCCGTTATGGATGAGGATGGAGGATTTAAGATCGGAGCTGATACTCTAAAACAGTATGAGAACGAAAAGGCTCCGATCGCCCTTGTAGGAACTGTTCCGACTTTAGTCACGTCGGAAAACGGCTTTATAGAAATAGGAGATGCCGTCGGGTTATCAAACCAGCCCGGCTTTGGCGCTAAAATGATCACGGCCGGAAATATTGCCGGTAAAGCTCTGGAGAGACTGGAAGCAGACAAAAATTGTCAGGCTGTCTCCTCGATCGAAGCTATTGCCTGGCCTGAAGATGACGGGAAAAATTCCAAAAAACCATGTTTCACGCTTCCCTCCGGCGCCATAGCGGGAAAAATCATGATAGCCGTTAACGTTTCCTGGTACGATCCGGGAGCGGCCGGTTTACCCGCCAATCCAGCAGGCAATATAGGGAGCGGTTCGAAAGGGCCAATAAGCAAATCACAGGTCGCCGGGCTTCCTGTGTATGAAAATAACACGACAGCTACAACGATAGGCGGACTCGCCGCAGGAGAGTTCTACAGAACCAGTAACGGGGTTCTAATGGTGGCTTATTAATCATGATCGTAATGTTATTGTGACAAAAACGGCGGCAGCGTAATTATGAAAAACAGGATAGTGAAATTAGCCGTAATCTTAATAATTTCCGGCCTTAACCTGCCCGGCGGCGCATCGTTCGCCGCCGAATTTGAAGTTCTGGACAGGCTCTCGGTGGACGGTTATACGGTGCTGAGAGGTTCCGCCGATATCTCCGGCGGCAGCTTTACCGTTGGAGGGTCCACTTTCGTAATAAAAGACGGTAAGGTCGGTATAGGGACGACCGCTCCCGGAGGGAAGCTGCAGGTAGATGATGCAAGTTCCGCCGCTGCTTATCCTATTCTGGTCAATAATCCCGTTTCAGGAACTAACATCGCGGGCGCAGGCATTAAGTTCGCGGCTCACGGAAGAGCTTTTGCGTCTATCCTGGGCGGTCAGCAAGCTGATGGCAGCTTTGCCAATGGCACGCTTGGGTTTTACACGGAATTAAACGACGCCCTTCCGGGCTCTCCGCAAATGTTCATCCAGGGGAACAGCGGCAATATCGGCATCGGGACTACGAATCCCGCTCTATATACTGCCGGATTTACTGAATCCCTGGCTTCGCCGAAAATTTTATCAATACAAGGTGCAAACAGCGGCGCCGCCATCGTGATGGGCGATAGAAATAATAAACAAGGCCAGATAACTCTTGAAAATGGCGCAATGTCCTTTGCTGTCGGCGGAAATTATTACACCAATAATAATTTTATCTTCGCTCTAAATGACGGCGCTTCATTGGCAGAAAAGGTCAGGATACAATATAACGGCAATGTCGGTATCGGAACAGCGAGCCCGCTGCAAAAGCTGAACATACATGGGGCTAGCGGAGCTCCAGCCACTTCCGGTACGACACAAAATGGCCTGTTCGCCCTCAGCACGGACAATGCCTACGGGACACTGTATGCCGGAGCTCTTACCGCAAGCCCCTATTCTCTTTGGCTGCAAGCCAGCGGAAGGAATGACTTGAGCGCAAACTACCCTGTCAGTATCCAGCCGAACGGCGGCAATGTCGGGATAGGAACTACGAACCCCGGCGTGAAACTGGACGTGGCCGGAGGAATTAAAGCAACAGGGCTTCAACTCTCAGATAGTTTAAACATTATAACTCCCCAAAACACGCGCACCGCGCTTTATATGCTTCAAACACAGGTCGGCGAAGCTGGATTTGGGATGCTGTCGGCTGACAACACGCTCTACATAACGAACCAAACAGGCAGTCAGGCTCTCGGCTATGCGCCTCAGTCTATTGTTATAAAAAGCAATGGCAATGTCGGCATAGGTACCGTGTCGCCGAGCGCGAAGCTGCAGGTGATAGATGCCTCCGCATTGGTAACCTGGCCGCTGATAGTTTCTAATAACTACGGGCCGAACGCTCCCGCCGATCTCTCCCAGGTGGGCATACTTTTTACGGCTAATCCGTCGGCTATTGCGTTCGCGGGAATTACAGGCGGGCAACAGAACGCCAATACCTATGCGCAGGGCAGATTAGACTTCTGGACAAGATTGGACGATTCCAGCGGGCCTACCGTAAAGATGTCGATCCTGCAAAATGGCAATGTCGGCATCGGGACTACGAGCCCGGGAAAAAAATTGGATGTGGCGGGCGAAGTGCGGAGCACGGTTGGCGGGGTTGAGTTTTATATGGTTCCGAAAGGCGGGATAATTATGTGGTCAGGAAGTCCGGCCTCAATTCCCACGGGCTGGGCCTTGTGTGACGGGACAAACGGTACGCCAAATCTGTCAGGAAGGTTTATCGTGGGATATAACAGCGGAGATTCCGATTATAGTGCTATCGGTAATATCGGCGGAGAAAAGACTCATACGCTTGCGGCCTCTGAAATCCCCTCCCATTATCATGTCGATGGCTATGCCGGCGTTAACCCTACTTCCACTTATGGGGTCGCAACAGTGGGCGCCATAGGCAATGTCAACACTCAAAATGGAACGAGCGTCAGCAATCATGCTTTAACCAGCAGTACCGGCGGCGGTGGCGCACATGAGAACCGCCCGCCCTATTATGTTCTGGCATACATTATGAGAATATAAGGGTGTTCGGACGGCAGAAGCGGAATATGAAAAGAGAGACAGGAAAATTGGCGGCTGCTTTGATCTTCTCCGGCCTCGGCCTGGCGGGCGGGCCGCTGTTCGCCGCCGAATTCGAGGTGCTGGACAGATTTTCGGTGGACGGCTACGCCGTGCTCAGGGGCTCCGCCGACATCCCCGGCGGCAGCTTCACCGTGGGCGGGTCCACGCTTGTAGTGAAAGCCGGCAATATAGGCATCGGGACCACGGCGCCTAATTCCGCCCTGGATATCGGCGGCACGAGCAACTCAATGTTCCTTCAAAATCTTGCGGCCTGGGGGCTGAATGCCAGGGACCAGGGATTGCTCATTCTGCCGGAAGGCAGCGTTATCGACGACGGGGCCGGCAATTTAACGTTCGGAAGCACGGTAATAATTATGAATCCTTTATCGGGTTCATATGAGCGCGTCACAGCGGGGACGTACGCGTTAGGCAGTTGGGGATCGCTATGGGCGCCCATTCCCCCGACAGGGACCCAGGGGGGGAGCGTTGCGCCGACCGTGCTGGCGTGGAGCGATGGCGCCCGTAATTACGACGGCCGCGATCGGATATTGCTCGCACAAAGAATGAGCAATGGCAGGATCATGACCCGCTTCGGCAACTTCGCAAATCTCACTGGTACGGCCGGACAATATTTAATGAACGGCAGCGTCGGGATAGGAACGACGGGGCCCGGATATAAACTTGACGTCCAGGGCGGCGACATCAACGCCTCCGGAAATCTGCGCGAGGCCGGCGCGGCTTTATCCGGTAAATACGCTTACACCGGAGGCATTAACGCTTCCGGCACCTGGCCCATAAACATAACCGGAACCTCCGCCGGCGCGGCGCCTACGGGGTCGGCGGGCGGCGATCTGAACGGGAGTTACCCTAATCCGGCTTTCGATCTTGGCCTCGGCCACACCTGGACGGCGGTGCAGATCTTTAACGGCGGGGCGGGCTTTCCCGGCTCGGGTATCTGGAACGCTTCCGGCAACGTCGGCATCGGGTTAACTTCTCCATCCGCTAAGCTTCATGTCCACGGCGCGGATCCGCAAATTTTACTGACAAGTGTAAGCGATTCCGCATATCAGGCGGGGCTGCAGGTTATTTGGAATTCCAACCATCAAATGAGCTTAACAGGCGGGGGCGGGTCGGAGGTTTTAGGCCAATATGCGGCGAACACGGCTTTACAGTACGGCAATATCGGCGTCGGTACTACGGCTCCCGGCGCTAAATTGAGTTTGACCGCGACCGGGACTGAACTTCGCGGGACGGCCGCGAGCTCGACACTTAAAACAATGACCGGCACTCTGGGCACTACCGGCGGCAATAGGTTGAAACTGGCAAGCATAGGATTCGACTCCGGCAATCAAAGCAGTTTAGGGATAGAAGCATTACGGACGGCCAATGGCACCAGTTGGTTTACCACAGCTATCGGCCTGAAAATAGATGTCGACAATACGTCACCGGTCAATAATGCCCAGATCTGGCTGACGGCCGACGGCAATGTCGGCATCGGAACTACGGCGCCGGGAGCGGCTTTGCAGGTCGGGAGTTCCTTCCAGGTGAGCTCGGCGGGGACGCTGACGGGAGCCGCCGGCAACATCTCCATGTGGACGAATAATTCCGGCTATATCACGGATGGGAACACTAACTGGGACAACAGCTACGGCTATATCACCTCCGCGGGAAGGGCCTACCCGAGACGCTCCGACGGGACAGACCTGAATTTTTTGTGGAGCGCCCAGGGCGGGCAGCCGACATATTTATGGGGCGGCAGCGATGGCTCTAATATGTACATCTATAACCCGAGCAATTTCAATGTCAGCTACGCTAACAACGCGGATACTACTGACGGCTATCACCTTAATCAGGCCGTGACGAGCGGCGCCAATCCTCAGTGGGGCACCACCTATATAAACGGCATGCAAATACTTGAGAAAGGCGGGAACAATGGCAGCGTGTCCTGCAATACTTTCTGTCAGGGGTCAAACTGGGGAGCGTGGGCAGGGAGCTGCGTGGCCGCTATTTGCAGCGGTGGCACCGGCGCCACTTGCGACACCGTATGTAATAGCATTGGTCAGGCTGTCAGATGCCTGTGCATGAGACTATAAAAGCGTCGCAGACAGGGGCCGGCAATTTGTGTTTGAGAAACAGGCGGGTTGCTCAAGAGTAGTTATGAGAAAATTGATCAATGAACTGGCGGCTGCTTTGATCTTTTCCGGCCTCAGCTTGGCGGGCGGGATGCTGTTCGCCGCCGAATTCGAGGTGCTGGACAGATTTTCGGTGGACGGTTACACCGTGCTCAGGGGCTCCGCCGCCATCCCCGGCGGCAGCTTCACCGTGGGCGGGTCAGTTTTGGTCGTAAAAGACGGCAACGTCGGCATCGGAACCACGGCGCCGGGAGCTTTGTTCCACGTGAAAAACCCGGCCGGAGATCTGACAACCAGATTCGAAGGCCTTACTAACGCGTATAAGTCAAAAATGTACTTAAGCTCGGTCTCGTCCGGTGACGGCGGCCTTCAGTACGATTCCAATTCAAACCAGACGGACATATTTTCCTACGGGGATATAAAGTTCAATGCGGGAACCGGAAACATTTCCGGAGCTGTAGCTAACGAAAGAATGCGCATAACCCAGAGCGGGAACGTCGGCATCGGAACCGCGGGGCCGGTAGCGAGACTTAATATCGCATTATCCGGAACGACCGCCGCTAAAAATACTGTGGCGGCCTTTGGAGCCGGGGGGATAGTTCAATTATCCAACATTATCGGCACTAATACGGGAGATGAAATAGGCTTTTTCGGCAGCAACGGAACGCCGCTGGGGCAGATCGCGGCGGGTTTTGGTTTCCTCCGCGAAAATGCCGGTAACTGGGCGACGGCGCTGAAATTCTATACGCACAGTCCGTCCACTTCAGTCATAGACGAAATAATAGAAAGAATGAGAATAGACAGCGCCGGCAATGTCGGCATCGGAACGGCGAATCCGGGAAAGAAGCTGGATGTTGTGGGAGATATCAGGGCAAGCGGGAACGTGTACTTATCCGCCAACGATTTTGCCAGGCTGACCGCCTGGATGAGCTGTGTCGCGGCGGGGAAGATCGCGGGAAAGACCATTGCTTTGCTCACCTGGCCGCAGGACGCCCGGACAACCACCTGTGATTCGCTTTGCTCCACCGCAGTCGGCCCGAACGGCACGACGGGGTATACTTGTATCAGCGGCGGCTATTTTGGCTATACGCTAACACAAAACACTTCTGCCCAGGGCAGTATAGGCGAAAGGCTTATCTGGGGTGCTTGCGCTGATTCTTACGGCCCTGGGACTTCATACGGTTATCAGTCTTCAATGGGCTATTACCTGGCGGGAAGCGACGGAACCGGCAGCGGGCATATATGCTGCTGCGGCCAATAAAATTATCGGGGGACGCTGCACGATAACTCGATAACTTTAAATTTATTTTGTCCCTGATCTCTTACAGCAGAACATAAAACAATCGAGTTATCGTGCAGCGTCCCCTGGCGACTATTCGGGATTCCTTCGGGAATTGCGGCGGTCAATCATATAGAATACCTTAGAGGCATTATATATTTACAGCCGTGCTAAGCCTAAATAATAAGCTTTAAGCCGGCGGCAGCGGAGTTATGGAACAAAGGATAAAAAAACTGGCGGCCGCTTTAATTCTTTCCTGCCTTTGCCTGGCGGGCGGGGTCTCGTTTGCCGCTGAATTTGAGGTCGTGGACCGATTCTCGGTGGACGGCTACACGGTGCTCAGGGGGTCCGCCGATATCACCGGCGGCAATTTTTCTGTGGGCGGTTCAGTTCTTGTCGTGAAGGGCGGCAATGTCGGCATCGGGACTACGAGCCCGGCGCAAATACTGGATGTCAACGGGCAGGTCCGAATAAGCGGGGCCGGCTATCATTATATCGAAACAGAGTCCCAGCATCTGGCGTTCTCGAAAAAATCAGGCGGGTACGCTTATTACTTTCGCAGGTCCGACAATGGTTTGTTGAACGGTCCGAATATAATAGACCTGATGCGGATCGAAGATAGCGGGAATGTCTCTATCCCGATCGGCAGCGTCGGGATCGGGACGGGGGGGCCGGGCTATAAATTAGACGTCCAGGGCGGCGATATTAACGCCTCGGGAAATCTGCGCGAGGCCGGGGCGATATTATCCGGTAAATACGCTTATGTCGGAGGAACTAACGCATCCGGTTCCTGGCCCATAAGCGTCACCGGCACCTCCGCGGGCGCGGCGCCCACAGGCGCGGCCGGCGGCGACCTGACCGGGAGCTATCCCAATCCAACCTTAAATCTGGGCCTCGCCCATATCTGGACGGCGACGCAGACCTTTAATGGCGGGGCCGTCACAATTCAGTCCGACGTGCAGCTCGGGCTTAAATTAACCGCTTCCGCGGCTTCTTTGCTGGCGGCGAACTGGTACAGGATAGCTACGCTGAGCAATACTAACCAGGCAATGACGGTTAAATTGAAGGTAGCCAACAGCAGCAGGCATACGAACACGATAATCAATATCGATAAAGGGACGGGCTATTATACCGCCGAGGTTTATGAAGGGGGCAGATATACTTACCCCCAAAATATAACGAAGGTGCGGATAGTGAACATGGGCGTGAACAATTATGTTTATGTCGATGTGCAGATCGGCGCGGATGAAAACGCCGGAACTTATACTGTGTTGGGAGATTACCGGGGCGCCGCCGCGAACGGGCTCGTCCTCAACGCTTTTGACGACCAGGGCACCGCCGCCGCCGGCCATGTCTATCCGGTGACCTCGGTTATCCGGTCTTTCGGCGACGGCGTTTCCGGCGGTCCCGTATTCACGTTAAAAGAGGGCGGCAATGTCGGCATCGGGACTACGGCGCCCAGGGGTAAACTTGATGTCAGCGGCACAATATTTATCGCGGACGGAAATCAGCTCCAGATCGGTGTGTCCGGGACCAGCGGCCTGCAGTTGATAGGTCAGACTGGTGTGCAGGCTTTGATCGGTTCCATGGGTTCCGAGCCGCTTGTTATTCGCACCGCATCCGCTGAAAGGGTTCGTATAGATACCAGCGGCAATGTCGGCATCGGGACAGTGGCCCCAGCGGCGCCTCTTGACGTAAATGGGAACATAAGTGTTTACAAAGCTGATGTCGGATATCCGGCTGGTATTGGCGGCGGAATCATCTTTTCTCATTATGGTCCGATTACTACCGCACAAACCGGTTCAGGAATTTTTTCATACCGCGACCAAAGCGATAGCAATTATACCGGATTAGCATTTAAGATCCACAATAGCGCAACTACCGCGGCTGCCTCCGTTATAGCGGCTGTTATTTCAACAGCAGGCAATGTGGGCGTCGGGACTACTGCCCCGGCGGCAAAGCTGGACGTGAACGGGGACCTGAACTTCTCGACCCTGAAAAAAGATTATACCTTGGCGCTTGGGGACGGCACGTATACGGAAGGCACCTGGTACACGCTTGGCGACGTTCCCGGGGCGCCTAACGACGGTATCTCATATTTAGTGCAGATCTCGGTGCTCTGGAACGGGGCGGTTAACTATCATCAATATGTAGGTTCCGGGTTTATCTCGACTCTCTCTTGGGCGAACAGCAACCCGAGCTATGTGACTATTCCGATGACGACCCACAGCTCCGGGGCTATAACCGCTTATCTCAGGCAGCTTGAACATGGCGGAACCGGGTCCGCCACGATCGGGATCAGGTTCAGCCCGACCATAACGGTTTACGGCGGCGGCTATATCAAAGCTTACTTCAAACGGATCTTTTAAGCCACTCCTCCAGGTTTTTCATCCCCTGCCCTATCGTTACCCCGGGAGCATACCCGAGATCGCGCCGGGCGGCCGAGATATTGAACCAGTGGGCGGTGGTGAGCTGCTGTAGGACAAAACGGGTGAGGGGCGGTTCTTCCTTGCGCCGCGCCAGCCGCCAGGCGGTTTCCAGCGAGGCCGCGGCGGCATAAGCCAGGCCATAAGGGATAGTTTTTACGACCGGGCCTATGCCCGCCGCCGCCAGGATCATATTAACAATGTCCCAGTTGGGGCGGGGGTCGCCCTGGGAAATAAAATAGGCTTTGCCGGCGCAGGCCGCGCCCGGGGAAAGTTTTTCCGCGGCGAGCCAGTGGGCCAGAGCGGCGTCATCGATATAGGTGGTATCTATCAGCTTGTTAAAGCCGCCGATAAGCCGCAGCTTCCCCGCTTTGCCCCGGGAGATTATCCCGGAAATAAGGTGGTCGCGGCCGGGGCCCCAGACCAGATGCGGCCTTAAGGCGACAGTGGCGAACCGCTGTGAATTGGCAGCAAGCGTTAACTGCTCGGCGCGGGCCTTCGTTTCGGCGTAATACGAATCGAAGCTTTTCGGGTACGGCGCGGTTTCATCCCAGCCTTCCACGTCGTCCCCGGCAAATACTACGCTGGGGGAGCTGGTGAAAATAAAACGGGAAACACCGGCGGCTTTCGCCGCCTCCAGCAGCTTGGCCGTGCCGGTCACGTTGGTTTCATAAAAGTCGCTGTAGCGGCCCCACATTCCCACTTTTGCCGCCACATGAAATACCGTATCGCAGCCCCGGCAAGCCCGGGCCGCGGTCTCGGGGTCGGCTATGTTCCCTCGCACGCATTCTACGCCAAGTTGCGCAAGGCCGGGATATTCCCCGCGCGCCAGGCAGCGCACAGGAATCCCTTTGGCGAGCAGCAGTTCTACAATGGCCCCGCCCAGGAAGCCGCCGCCGCCGGTGACCAGGGCCTTCATACAAGCCGCTCTTTTGCCCAGGCCGCGAGCTTTTCTCTCGAGATCTTGGCGTTATGGCGGATGTCTACCGGGAAGCGGGGATGGTAGAGGATAGTCTTTATATTCCTGGTGTGTTTCTGCGCCGCGCCCAGCGCCAGCAGTTCGCCGGTCAGGGCCTCGCGCTCCGCGTATCCCCTTTCAAGCTCGACGCAGAGCACCGGCTTCTGGCTGCCCGCCGAACCTATTCCCACCAGCGCGGTGCGCCGCACCTCCGGGTGGGCGTTGAAGACGGCCTCGCAGGGGATGGTAAAAAGAGTGCCTCCCGGGACCGTGACCCGGTGGCTTTTCCGGCCGCAGAACCAGAGCCGCCCCTCCGCGTCTTTCCAGCCGGTATCGCCCATGCGGTGATACAGTTCGCCGCCGGGGCCGCGTATCTTCGCCAGCGCGGTGCTTTCTTCCCTGCCGAAATATTCGGCGGAGACAACAGGGCCTTTAACCGTTATCTCGCCTATCTCACCGTCTTTGGCAAGCAGCTCGTCCGACCAGGAAGGGAGCGGGGAGTCGGAGATCTTCAGGATAAAAGTTTCCATCCCCGCCCAGGTCTTCCCCACACAGATCCCGGGAAGGCCCGGCTTAAGTGCCGCCAGTTCCGCGCCCGAGATACAGGAGACCGGCAGGGCCTCGGTTGCTCCGTAAGGGGTGAATACCTGAGTTCCGGGCGACAGCATTTTTTGCGCGCGCTCTATTATAGCGGCGGAGACCGGAGCCCCGCAGGAGATGATGCGCTTCAGGGAAGGCAGAAGAGTTCCGTGTTTTTCTCCGTAGCGGCCTAGGGTGTCCAGCAGGGCGGGAGAACCGAACAGCTGTACGGCTTTGTATTTGTTTATCAGGCCGGCAAGCATGGCCGGGTTGACCGCAGCGGGCCTGGTGAAATCCATTTCGGGAAGCACAATAGTCAGTCCGAGCGAGACGTCAAAAAGAGCGAAGAGCGGGAACGTGGGGACGGAATAAAAGCCCGGCTCTATAGTGAAATATTCCTTCAGCATCCCCGCCTGGGCGGCAAACATCGAATGGGTGTAGACCGCGCCCTTAGGCACGCCGGTGCTGCCTGAGGTGAACAGTATGGCCGCGGTTTCCGGCGTGTCTGCCGGAGCGGGAGCCGCGGTTCCGGTGCCGAGCCGCCGTAGCTCCTCAAGGCTAAATCCGCCCCAGAGCCATTTCCTGCCCGCGGTTATATAGATCCGCAGGGACTTTTTCGCCCAGCGCAGCAGCAGCCTCGCCGCGTGGGCCTTCGGCACTCCCACAAAGGCCTCAGGCCGCGCTTCTTCAAGGCAGGCGCGCATATTCGCCAGCCCGATGCCGGGGTCGATAAGCACTATCACCGCACCGGCACGGAAAAGGGCGAAGGTGAGGGCCACAAATTCTATCGAGGGCGGGACCATCAGGGCTACCCTGAGGCCCGGCTTTATGCCGGCCCCGGAGAGGCCCGCCGCAAGCAGAGTAATTTCAGCGTCCAGCTCTCTGAAGGAAATTTTCCGGGCGCCGTCTATAATGGCGGGCCGGTCCGGCATCGCGGCCGCCAGCTCCGATATCAACGAAGAGATATTTTTTATATCGGGCATTACTTTTCAATAAAACGCTTGATCAGGGGGATAACTTCCTCCCGCGCGTCCTCGAGGATATAATGGCCGCAGTCGGGGAAACTGTGGAGCTCGGCGCCGGGAAACCTGCGCTTCCACTCTTCGAGGAAATGCCGGTCGAAAACAAAATCTTTCAGCCCCCAGCAGATAAGCGTCGGCAGAGCGGAGAGGGAGTTCAGCTTTTCCTGCGTTTCCTTCACCAGCGGATAAGCTCTGTCGCCCGGGGACAGCGGGATATCCTCTACAAAGCGCAGCGTGGCTATGCGGCTGGCCCAGCTGTTGTACGGGGCGGCGTAGGCGTTGCGGAGCTCCCGGCTCATCCTGCGGCGCTTGCAGCCCACCCAGGCCGCTCCGCGCACGAAGGCGTTAAATCCGCGGATCAGCGCGGCGCCCAGTGGCGTGCGGCAGAGGCGCAGGGCGGCGGGGAAGGACTTTCCTGCCGGCAGTAAAAAAGCTCCGGTATTGAGGAGCACGAGTTTTTCTATCCGCTCCGGATGCCTTGCGGCGTAGGCCAGGCCTATCATCCCGCCCCAGTCGTGCACCACCAGGGTGATATGCTCTTTCACTCCCAAGCTGTCCAGCAGGAATTCCAGGTCGTCCACGCGGCTCCTGAGAGTATATTCGTACCGGTCGTCGCCGGGCTTGTCGGAGAGCCCGCAGCCTATATGGTCGGGCGCTATAACGCGGCGGCCGTCCCGCAGGGCCAGCGCCAGGTTGCGGTAATAGAAGGACCAGGACGGGTTGCCGTGGATCATTACCACCGGCTTGCCGCCGCCTTCGTCGAGATAATGCAGCCGGGCGCCGCTTTTAAGGGTGATGAATTTCCCGGTAAAGGGGTACAGTTCTTGTGAAACTCCGTCAGGAAGGTAGGGGGTCATAGTTTTCCGGCTACCACTTAATTCCCATCATTATCGTGTTCAGGCCGCTGCCTATGCCCAGGAAAGCCACGTTATCGCCGGGGGCGAGGAATTCCCGCTCGTCGGCTATCGCGGCGGCGGCCGGCAGGGCCGCGGTGCCCATATTGCCGAGGTATTCGTAGGTGGAAAAATCATTGCCCGTTGGAATGCCCAGCGCGTCCAGTACGGTTTTTTTATGCGTCCCGCCTACCTGGTGGCAGATAACCTTCCCGAACTCCTCCGCCCGCATGCTCAGTTCGGCCAGCAGGCAGGTCCAGGTCTGCCGCCCGAGGGCGACGCCGTGCTTCAGCACCGCCGTGGCGTCGGTGGACATTTTATCGCGGTCCCAGATGCAGAGCTTGTTATGCTCGCAGGCCGAGCGGTATACGCCGCCCAGCAGCCGGTGTTTTTTATGGCCGCCGCTGAAAGTGCCGTCGGTAAGAATTACCGCGACCGCGCCCGAGCCGCCGGTAAGCGTGGCCAGCGAAAGCCGGAAGGAGTCGAAGCTCCTGTCGGCCAGCATATGCGCTATCATGCTGTCGTTGATCTCTCTCGAGGATTCGCAGGAGACTACCATGCCGGCCTTTATCTGGCCGAGTTCTATGCGGTTGGCGATATCCAGCATGCCGTTGAGGACGCCCAGGCAGGCGTTCGAGATATCGAAAACGGCGGTGGCGGGCTCAATGCCCAGCTTGTCGGCTACCGCGGCGGCGGTGGCGGGCTCGCTGTGCTCGCGGCAGACTCCGGCGTAGATCAGCGCGCCGAGGTCGGCCGCAGAGAGCCCGGTCTGCTCAAGGGCTTTGCGGGCCGCGCGCGCGGCGCCTTCCGACAGGACGAAGCCGGGATTCCACCACCGGCGCTCGCGTATGCCGGTGAGGGCTTCCAGCTGGCCGGGGGGGATATGCAGGGCGTCAAGCATGGGGAGGATGCGCTTCTCCAGCTCGGAGGAGGTGATAACATTAGGGCCGAGCTCGTAGGCGATAGCGTCAATAAAAACTTTTGTGTATTTCATTGAAAATCCTGTCAAACGATGCTTATATCCGCCGCTGGCGCCGCAGGAGCCGGAACGCAAAACCGGCGTCGCGCACACCGTGCGCGCGCCTGCCGGTCTCGGCTTCGGCGCTTACGCAAGCCTCAGCCTCCGACGGGCTTTTGCTAACCCGGCTCCTGCGCCGCCAGCGGAGACTGCCTGCAATGAAACGACTCTATACAACTCGAATCGTGAAATCTTTCATCTGGTAAATTACCAGGCCGTCTACTATCAGGAAGCCGTCCGCGCGCAGCAGTTTGCGCTCGTCGTCGGCGCCCGTTATCGAGGCTTCTACTGTCACAAGCTTGTTCTTCTGGACTATCTGGCCGCGGTAGATCCACTGATGCTTTTCGTTCAGGGCCATGGCTTCAAAACGGGAGTTGGGCGGAAGGTCTTTCCACCTCTGCGCTGCCGCCACTTTCATCAAATTTATAAAGGATTCCAGGCCCAGCGAGCCGGGGCAGACGGGGTCCTGGTAAAAATGCGCTTTGAAGAACCACTCGTCCGGGTTTACCTTTTTCAGACCGCGTATGAAGCCCTGCTTCTTCGGGCCGCCGGAGGGGAGGTAGGTTTCCACCGAGTCCAGCATCAGCAGCTTCTCGTCGGGGAGTTCCGGCGCGGCGGCGAGCGGTATCTCTTCGCGGGAGGCGTTCTCCTCCGTAGACGGGGTGTGCCGCGCGGCGCCCCTTACTCCGAGCTGTTCAGAAAGGGATTTCTTCGAGAAAAAGCCGAACTGCGTGCTGCCCTTATAGACCGTGCGGCTTTTACAGAGGACTTCCAGGTCGTAGTCCTGAATGACCATGCCGCCGGACTGCGAGACTTTGGTTATCCTGACCCTGGTGGTGAGGATACCGGCGTTCGGAAAAACTTCGGCGTACTGCACGGCGGTGCCGCCCAGGTTCCTGAAGGAAAGGTCCGTGGGGCTGGTGAGCGCGCTGCCGAGGTAGGCCGCCAGCCAGCCGCAGGGCTGCAGGGCGACCTCGAGCAGCACGGCGAAGGGCATGGAGGTTTGCGCGCCGGAGCTGAAATACCATTCTCCCGGCGGCACATCGTATTCGGCTTCTATGCTGCCGCCGGCGGCAAGCTCCCACTGGCGGCAGTTCTCGATCTTAACTATCCGGTCCAGGAATTTATAAGGAGCGCCGGGGAGCCTGGCTATTACCCGCTCCGAATCGAAGACCTTGTATTTCTCGCCGAAAGCCTCGGAAGGTTTTCCGACCGCGAAGGCGGTGATGCTGGCGTTGTCAAAAACAGGCCTTTTAGGCTCTTCCGCCGTTTTCGTTCCCCCGGCGGCCCACAGCCGCTCTATCTCCTGCCGGGTGGTTCCGCCCATCCTTATCGACATATTATGAATGTGTATGATGCGCTTGCCGTCGGCATACATGAAAGCGTCGGCGATAGCGTAGGGCCGTCCTCCGTCGGCCTGGTAGCCGATCTCTTTTACGATGATCTCGTACATCGCTTTTTTGGTGGAGGGCAGCACCTGGCCGCGGCATTCCAGCCGGCTTGTGACTCCCGGCACCGGTTCATACCAGCAGTTGGCGGCTTCCGCCACCCAGCCCAGGCGAAGCAGGAAAATACGGAATGTGTGGAGGCAGCATTCGTACATCAGCGTGCCGGGCATCACATGGTCGTCGATGAAGTGGCAGGCCAGGTGCCAGTCGTCGGGATGGATATCCATCTCGCCCTGTATGCTGCCCAGTCCGTAGCGCCCGCCGCGCGGGGAAAGCTCAAGCACCCGGTCCACTAGCTTCATTTTGCCGGCCGGCAGCCCCATGGGGCTGGTTAAAGGCAGGCCTTCGAAAGCCGGGCCGAAACACTGCGCGTATCTGCCCTCGCGCAGGGCCGCCACTTTCGCGTCGTCGTAGGCTTCCGCGCCTTCCGTCAGGGGCGCCGGAACTTTCCAGTCCGACGCCGTCAGCCCGGCCGCCGGCCCGGTTTCTTCGGCGGTCAGCACCACGCCTTTGCCTTTTGCCAGTTCTTCCTGCGTGAAGAAACCGGCGCAGCCTTTTTTCATGCTCAGCAGCGGCTTGCCGTCCACAGTGCTTTCATAATTAAAGAAGAAAAGCCGGATGTCGCCGTGCCGGGCAAAACGTTCGACGTTGATATCGTAACGGATAACCTGCCCCGGGAGAGGCAGACCCCGGTGGAAAGTTACCTCGGCGTCGAGCAGGCGGTAGACCGCCTTGCCCAGGGTGCGGCTGTCTATGCCGAGGTAGCCGCATAAAAAGAGGTCCGCCTGTCCCGCCTCTACGGCGATGCAGGTGGGGATGCGCCCGCAGTCCAGATACCAGGCTCCCGGGTTAATATCGTGTTCGGTCACCACATTGCCGGAGGTTAAGGACCCGGCTTCTCCGCGCACGGTGAGGATCCTGTCCACCAGCATCAGGGGCTCGTCCGGCAGGCGGACGCGGGTGGGATAAGTGTCCGCGGAGGAGAATTTTTCGCCCAGGACTTTAGCGATCGACCCGACGGCGAATTCAAGGCATTGTTCGCGGGTCATGAAAACGGCGGAGGCAGCGGGGGCTAAGAGCTGAGTGTCTGTAAGCGGTAGCCGCTCAGCGGTTTCTTTTCCTTCCTGTCCGGTCACGGCTGTTGTCTGACCGGTTACCGGCAACCGGGGACCGGATACTTCCCCCGGTTTCCCGCCCAGGGCCTTCAGCAGCGTGTTCTGGAAGTTTATATTCCTGGACTGCATTTCCGTGAAATTATTGGATAGCCGCAGGAAGACTTCATGCGCTTTAGCCTTCGCGGAGGCGGCGGCGGAAAAATTTTGCAGGTAAGCCGGGGCGGAATCCGGCCGGGAGCCAGGGAGGCCGGACGACAGGGCGGCCAGAACAGGAGCGGGGGCGGGCCGGACAGGCGGCTTTGGGGCTTCTATCCGCCCGGGTGCTTCGCTGACTAGCTGGCCTGGCGCTTCGGCGACGGCAGCCCGGACCCTGCCCGGTTCCCAGTCGAACCTTTCCGGTGGCGGCACTGAAAGGGCGGCGCGCACCATGCTCTTTTTCGGAGGCGCGGCCTGATGGGCTGTCGCGAGGGACTCTCGGCCGTAAAGCGCGCCCAGGTCCACCGGCGCTCTTTCCGCCAGCAGCCTGGCAAGCAGGCGCAGAACCGTGCCGGAGCCATTCTGGCTTTTGACGCAGGCGGATTTAGCCAGATGCGGCTGGGCGCCAAGTATCTTGTCTATCATTCTTGTGCAGGAGGCCTGCGGGCCGAGCTCCACAAAAATTCTGGCGCCGTCTTCATAGGCGCGGCGTATTAGGGAGGGGAAATCAAGGCTGTGGATGGCCTGCGCCACTATAGAGTCGGCGGCGCTTTCCCTGGTGACCTCATAGGATTTTTTCCAGGCGCCGCTGTAAAAGCGCACTCCGGGGGGGGGCGTTGTGGTGAAGAGGTGAAGGTCCCTGTACTTTTTTTCCACCAGCTTGGCCGCGGCGAAATGTACCGTGGAGACGCCCTGCAGCGGCAGGAAAACGCAACCGAGCCCTTCCACGAGCGAGTTGACGGCCTTCCTGTAGCCGCCCACCACGCATTCAAGAGGCGCGTTCACTATCAGCAGCGCCGCTCGCTCCGCGCCCCTCAAGGCCAGGCGGACATTTTCCGCCGGCCGGTCTATTACGCCCAGCACCCAATCCACCTTCTCATCCTTGGGCATGTTCCAGAAGCGTCGGGCCACGTCACAGGGGCCGGCCAGGTCGCTCACGAAAAGGCTGGATTCGTTGATGCGCCGCAGCATCTCGTCGCGGGCGGTCCAGGTCCGCGTAGCGAAAAGTCCCGCCGTTTCTCCCAGGCTGTAGCCTATTACATAAGCGGGCTCCACGCCCAGAGAGCGGACCAGGTCGCTGACCGCCGCGCCGTGGGCCACCGAACCGAAGATCATGGATTTATAATCGTCCACTATCCCGCGCTCCGTCTCTTCCTCCCAGCCCGCCTCCCACAGCAGCCGCCAGGGGACGAAGTAATTGGGCACCAGCTGGCTGCGCAGGTAGCCGTTCTCGGCGTCAAGGCGCCGCGGGATCTCCGGCCACTGCGTCCAGAGTTCCCGGCCCATGCCGATATACTGGTTGCCAGAGCCGGGGAAAACAAAAGCGATATTCTCCCGCTTCGCCTGCCCCGAAGGAGAATAAAATATCCTTTCGCGGAAAAACGGGTTGTCGGGGGCGGCGCGGAGGCCGGCTTCGGCGGCGTCGGAAAGAGAGCCCAGCTCTTCCGGGTCCCGCGCCAGCAGTACGCAGGCGCATTTTTTTCCGTGCCGCGCTCCGGTATGGGCGAACCAGCCGCGGGCCAGCCGTTCGATGTTCGCCGCAGGCTCCTGCCTGACCAGCCAGGAGCGCAGCTCACCCAGCCCGGCCAGTATCCCGGCGCAATCGTCGTCCTCGACGGCGAACAGCGCCTCGCCGCGCGCGCCCAGCGGCTGCCGGCGCTCCAGGTCGGTCTGCTCTCCGGCGGCGGCGGTCTCTAGGCCCTCCAGCACGATATGGCCGCAGTTGCCGTCGATGCCCAGGGCGCTCACTCCGGCGCGGCGCGGGCCCTCGGCCCGGTTGCGCAGCCAATACTGCGGTTCGAGCGGGAGGTGAAATCGTTTTTCCGCGCGGGCCAGTTCGGCCAGCGGAGAAATTTTAATGAGCGGGGGCAGGATCTCCTGATAAAGGGCGAGGGCGGCTTTAACCACCCCGGCCAGGCCGCAGGCGGCTCCCGTGTGGCCAATGACCGGTTTCACCGCGCCCAGGGCGCAGGGGAATTGAGCGGAGGAGATGCCGTAAAAATCAGTCAGCGCTTCCGCTTCCGCGGCGTCTTCCGCCGGGGTTCCGCTGCCGTGGGTTTCAAGGTAGCCGATGGTGGACGGGTCGATCTGCGCCTCGCCGTAGGCCTCGCGCAGCGCGGAGGCGTAGGCCTGGGCGGTGGGCGCCGCTTTGTCGACGCCGCCCCCGGAGGCGAAACCGAGCCCCTTTATAACGGCATAAACTCGGTTGCCGTCGCGGACGGCGTCGTCCAGGCGCTTTAAAATAAGCGCAGCCGCGCCTTCCCCCGGGAGTGTCCCTGCGGCGGCGCGGTCGAACGGGCGCGCTTCCGGAGCGTAAGGCCTCAGCGCGTCGACGGCGGCTAAAGCGCGCGGGTCTCCGTCTATGGAAACCGCGCCGACGATCGCCGTATCGAGCTCGCCGGAGCGAAGCGCCCGGACCCCGGCCTCCAGGGCGCGCAGGCCGGAGGTCTCCTCGCTGGAGATCGTGAAGCTCGGACCTCCGACGTGAAATTCTCTCGCGATGCGGCTCGCCACTATGCCGCCCAGCGCGCCCATGGTGCGGTTGGCGGACAAGGCCGGGCCGGCGGCTTCCCGCAGGCCGGCCAGGAGATCGTTTTTCTCTTTTTCGGGAAGGGACCAGCCGCGCTCTTCGGCGCGCCGGCGGGCGGTCTCCAGCAAAGACCAGCGGAAATGAAAATTGGCGGTGTTCGCGTCCAGGCCGAGGCCGATAAAAACTCCGGAGTTGTTCAGCCCTTTTTCGCCCAGCCCGGCGTCGGCTACGGCTTTCGCCGCCGTGTCCAGCATTAGCAGCTGCTGGGGCAGCATTTCCTCGAGCTCTTTGGGAGGGATCCTGTAGGCGTCCGCGGCCGCGCCCACCTCGCTCAGATAAAAGCCTTTTTTATTCCCGCCTGCCAGGCCGCGGAGGCGCTCAGCGCAAAGCTCGGAGGGCGGCGCGCCGGTTCCACCCAGAACGGCTTCCTGGAACTGCCTTAGACCGGCGAGCTGGCCGAAGCGCGCCTCCATGCCCACGATGGCGACCGGGGCGGGGATTGCCGGGGCGGTCCTGGAGGGGGGGGTGCGGAGCGCCGGAGAAAAAGTCCCGGAGTATTCCTCCACCAGCACATGTGCGTTTATTCCGCCGAAACCGAAAGCGCTGACGGCGGCGCGCCGGGGGGTCCTGCCGTCGCGGGCCGCCCAGTCCCCGCATTTGCTTTGCACGCGGAAAGGGCTGCCGGAAAGTTTTATTTTAGCGCCCGGCTTTGAGAAATTCGCGGTGGGCGGCAGGCTCTTGTTCCGGAAAGCGAGCAGGACTTTCATCATTCCGGCGGCGCCGGCCGCGGTCAGCAGGTGGCCGATGTTGGATTTTACCGAGCCCAGCGCGCATTGGCCGGCGCTCCAGCCCCGCTCTCCCCAGAGGGTCTTCAGGCTTTCAACTTCCACGGGGTCGCCGGCGGGGGTGCCGGTGGCGTGGCACTCTATTAAATCCACTTGCGACGGGGAAAGGCGCGCCTGGCGGTAGGCGGCGCGCATAGCGTACAGCTGGCCGGCGGTGTTCGGGGCCAGCAGGCTGCCGCCTATATCGTTGGAAAGGCCTATGCCTGTTATTACGCCGTAAATTTTGTCGCCGCCGCGCACCGCGTCGGCAAGGCGCTTAAGGATGAACATCCCGGCGCCCTCTCCCACCACCAGCCCGTCGGCGGCGGCGTCGAAAGGGGAGGGCCGTCCTGAAGGCGAGAGAGCCCGCAGCTGGGAGAAGCCCATCTGGGTGTAAAGGCAGGCCGGGCGGGAGACTCCGCCGGTAAGCATGGCGTCGGCGCGCCCGGTCCTTAGCGCGTCGACGGCAAGCTTAATGGCGTAAAGCGACGAGGCGCAGGCAGCGTCCAGGGTGAAGCTGCCTCCGGAAAGGCCCAGCGCGCGGGCGATGACCCCCCCGGGCAGGCCGGCGACGCAGCGGTTGAGCGGATCGGTCTTCGCAGTCAAAGGGGTAAGGCTTTTTCCGAAAGCCGCGTGCTCGAAAGCCGGAAGAAGCGTTTCCCGCGCCAGCGCCGACGAGGCGTCTGTGGGGAGGACTATGTTTCCGATTATGACGCCGGTGCGGGCGCGGTTGATATTTTTATGCTGCGCGTCAAAAAAAGCCTGTTTGGCGGCGTGCAGGGCCAAGTGGAAAACCGGGTCCAGCCGCTCGATAAAACTTTCCCGCAGCTCGAGCCCGGCCGGGTCCAGCTTGAAATTCTCTATAAAGCAGCCTTTCAGAGAATAGACTTTGTCAGGCGCGCCCTTTTGCGGGTCAAAGGCTTCGCTGTCGGGAAGGATCCAGCGGCCGGAGGGGACGTCTTTGGCCGAACAGATCCCGCCGGAAATGTTTTTCCAGAAGTCCGGCAAGTCCGGCGCGCCGGGAAAGATCCCGCCGGCGCCGACTATGGCGATAGGCTGCTGTTCGTTCATTTCAAACGGGAACCTCGCTCAGTTTCCTGCTGCGGAAAGCGGCGTTAAGGGACTTGTCAACGGTGCACTCATAGCCTTCCATCCGGGCTACGAGGAGCCCCTTATCGCTGATGAAATCGATATCAGCCGACGCGCTGTGTTCGGCCGAGCGCGTCACGCGGGCGATTATCCGCACGCCGCCGGCGGGAAAGGCGCAGAACTGCCGGTAGGCGGCGGCGCGGTTCGGCAGCGAGCAGGAGCCGGAATTCTCGAAGGTCCAGAGTATCATGCCCTGGAAAGCGGCGTCCAGCGCCGCGGGGTCGGCCAGCCACCGGTCGCGCAGCGGATGCCGCAGCCAGGACCGCGGCGGCAGGGAGGCCGCCGCGTCGAATACGATGCCCTGCTCCGAGACACCGGCCACGGAGCGGATGAAACGCATATCCTCGCCGTGAAATAGTATTTCTCCGTAGGCCTGCTCCATGGAACGGGGGTACGGCCTGAGCGCGAACTCCGGCAGCGCGGCGCCGGGCCTCGGCAGGCTTGCGGCCAGGATGATCTCAGCCCCGGCGTAAAGCTCGCCATTGGGGCCCCTCAACTCGGCCGGCACCGCAAAGAAGCCGTCTTTCTTAACGGCCTTGCCCGCGAGGGCCGACACTTTGCAGGCGGCGGCGCCAAGGATAATGCCCTTGTAGATCTTCAGGTCGTTGAAGCCGTGGAAGAGAAGACCGGGGTTGCCGTGCAGCGCTCCGTGGGCCAGCCATTCGGTTATGACGGCGGTCGGTACGACCGCCTTCCCGTTCATGACGTGCGAGCGCAGAAAAGGATGGTCCTCGAGGGAAACGGCGAGCTCGAACGCGGGCGCGGCGCCGGCCGCAGCCGCGGGGGCCTGCTCAGCGGTTCTTTTTGGCCGCGCCACCACAACCACCTCGACCGCGCCGCTGTCGGAGGCGAGTTCGTTCACGAGGAATCTGCCGCCCTCCTCAAGCCCTATAACGCCCACGCCCTCTTTGGCGAACAACGCCTTGAGCCCGTCGTTCACCATGCCGCCGTCCCAGGGTCCCCAGTTCAGCGAGGCCACGCGGCAGTCCGGCAGGCGGCGCGCTATAAGGCGGGCCGTCTTGTTCAGCACTTCGTTGGCCATGGCGTAATCGCACTGGCCGGCGCGCCCGAAACGCGCGGTGGAAGAGGAATACAGGGCCAGCAGCTTAAGCTTCGGCAGGTCCAGTGCCGCGAGGATATTGCGCAGTCCGGATACTTTAGTGCCGAACACGGAGTCGAACTGTTCCGCCGTCTTGTCCAGGATAAGTCTGTCGGCCAGCACTCCCGCGCCGTGCACAAAGCCGCGTACGGGGCCAAGCTCCCCGGCGATCTTTTCAACTACGGCACAGACGGCCCGCGCGTCCCGTATGTCCGCGGAAAAATAAACGGCGCGCGATCCGGCGGCTTCGAAGCGGTTTAGCTGCGTCCGGATCTCCCTCGCGGCTAGTATTTTGCGGCACTCGTCCCCGGCGAGTTTGGGCGTCATGCCCGGGTTGCGGGAAATAAGAGCCTTCTTGATATCGTTTTCCGCTGGGCAGTTCAAAAGCCAGCCTTCCTCGGCGGCCGGCAGGGGGCTGCGGCCCAGGATAGCAAGGGTGGGGCCGCAGGCGGCCGCAAGCGCCGCCGCCGCTTCGGCCGTTACGCCGCGCGCTCCACCGGTAATAAGCACCACATCGCCCTTTTCAAGAAGCAGTTTTCCTCCTTTAACCTGCTCCGAGCCGCTCAGGAGCACGACCTTGCTGCCGGTCTCGGAAATCCCCAGCTCTACCGGGCCTTTGAGAAAAAGTTCGTCCGTTATCGTCCGCGCTACCGACACTGTGTGCTGCCAGTCGGCGGCGGCGTCCAGCGCGCGGCAGGAAACTTCCGGCCATTCGCGCGCCGCTGTTTTAGCCAGCCCGGCAAGCCCGCCGAAAACGGGGTTCTGCTCGGATCTTAAGCCTGAAAGCCCGAAGGCGCCGTCGAGGCGCGAGACGGTCATCAGACAGGCCCCTGAGTTTTTGCCGGCCGAGCGCAGCGCGGGACCGGCCGCCTTTACCAGGAGGAAGGCTTTTTTTAGGAAGTCTTCCGAATCTTCAGCCCAGAAAGATTTCTGCGCTAGCCTGGCGGCGGGAGCTATAATAACCAGCCCGGCCAGGCCTTCTTTCGGGGCGGGCCCGGGACTGTCCAATAAAACCTTCTGCGCCCGGTGTCCGCGCTCTTCCAGATTTTTTACGATACCTGCGGCAAGACCGGCGCTGTCGTCCGTAACCCAGAAGGTCAGTTTCTTGTCCAGTGCGACCGTCTCTCTGGCGGCGGAGTTGAAATCCGCGGTTTTTAATATTTCCCTTGTTATTTCGGTTTCCTCCGGGCGTCGTGCCGGGGCAGCTTTTGCCTCCGGAGAAGCCGCTGCGGCAGTCTGGGGCATACCGGCTGAAAGGTAGGCCGTGACCTGGCGCAGGGTGCGGATGGAGCCGAGCTGCTCCGGCGTGATGCGGGGGGCGGAAGGCAGTTTTTCCTGGAGCTCGGAAAGTATGGCCACGCGCTTGATGGAATCGATGCCCAGATCGGATTCCATGTCCATGTCCTGATTCAAAGACTCGGCCGGATAGCCGGTCTGCGAGGAAACTATCTCGAGCAGAACTTTGGCGACGGTTAAGCCGGCGTTGGCCCCTGTTTCAGCGGCAGGCTGAGCGGGGGGCTGCGGCATTCCCGCGGAAAGGAAGGCCGTGACCTGGCGCAGGGTGCGGATGGAGCCGAGCTGCTCCGGCGTGATGCGGGGGGCGGAAGGCAGTTTTTCCTGAAGTTCGGAAAGTATAGCCACGCGCTTGATGGAGTCGATGCCCAGATCGGATTCCATATCCATGTCCTGATTCAAAGACTCGGCCGGGTAGCCGGTCTGCGAGGAAACTATCTCGAGCAGAACTTTGGCGACGGTTAAGCCGGCGTTGGCCCCTGTTTCAGCGGCAGGCTGCGCGGAGGG
>CAIQNV010000150.1 GCA_903873295.1 uncultured Elusimicrobia bacterium | reverse complement strand
CGTATAGCGGCGAAGAGCTCGGCCTGCTTCACGGTGTCGATGCCGAGGTCGGCCTCCATATCGAGGTCCAGCTCGAGCATATCCTTGGGATAGCCGGTCTTCTCGGCGATCATGTTAAGGATCTCCGCCTGTACGGCGTCCGCGTTCACGGAAGACTGGGAAGTCGTGGGTCGGGCGTCGGGGGTAGGAGCAATTGCCGCTTCAGGCGCCGGGGTAGCCGCCGTGGCCACTTTCTGCGTCGGCGCAGCCTGGCTCTCGACTCCCGACACATGACTTCCGGCAGTCCCGCCCTTCTCTTCGAGGACGTACTTTATGCTGTGTCTTATAGTCGGGTAGTCCTTGAGGGAGACGTTCTCTTTGCGCGGGATACTGTAATGCTCGCGTATGGCGGCGAAGAGCTCGGCCTGCTTCACGGTGTCGATGCCGAGGTCGGCCTCCATATCGAGGTCCAGCTCGAGCATATCCTTGGGATAGCCGGTCTTCCCGGCGATCATATCAAGGATTTCTGCCCTAACCGAATCTTCGGATAAAGAAGTCGAGGGTCGGGGGTCGGGAGTCGGGGCAGGGGCAGCCTTAGGCGCCGGTGCCGGCGCAGCCGCAGCCTGATTTTCTGTTTTCGATTCCCGATTAACTACCGCCGGAGCGGCGGCGGCGCCGACGGGCTCTTTTACCGGGGCTGGCGTTCTGACGCCGGCCGGCTTCTTATCTTTAACCCTGAGGGTATTGAACACCACTTCCAGTTCAGCCGAAGGGTCGCCGGAAACTTCCTTTATCCAGGCCTGGTAGCGGGCCTGGTTCTCGCAGCGGTTTTCCCCTTCTTTCCAGACGCGCTCGGTCATGGACATAGCCATATGAGAGCCGAAGCCCGCGGCGAAGCGCAGCGCGTATTTCAGGTCGTAGCGGCCGCCCTTTGAAAGGTTTATGCCGGTCAGTTCCGGGTCCGGTTCCCTGTAGTTGGCGATAGGCGGGATTATGCCGGTGTTCAGGGCGCGAATGGCTATCACGTCCTCCAGCGAGGCCCCCATGGTGTGGCCGGTAAAGCCCTTAACGTTGCTGACCACCACCTTGTCGGCGCTGGCGCCGAAGGCTTTCTTCAGGGCCTTCACTTCGGCCGAGGAGCTGCCGCCGCGGGCCGGAGTGTAAGTCTCGTGGGACATGAACATCGTGTAAGGAGCCATCTCCTCTTTCTTCAGGCCATAAATATGCTCGACCTTGGCCACGAACTTTTCCATCACGGAGGCGACATGGTCGGTATCCAGGCGGGTTACGTGGAAAGCGCTGTTGGCGCTCTCGGTAAGCAGCAGGCGCGCCAGCGGCTTCATTCCGCGGCCATAGGTGAGGGTTTCGTCTTCGATGACCATTCCCACCGCGGCGGCGCCGACGATGAGCCCGTGGCGGCGGCGGTCGAAGGGCAGGGCGGCTTCCGAAACATTTTCCTTGGTAGTGGCCGTGCCCGAAGCGAGGAAGCCGGGCAGGGTCCACTCCTGCACGCTCTCGCTGGTGATGTCGTCGGCGGCTATCACCACCACGCGCCTGCACTTGCCGGCGCGTATCCAGGATTCCGCTATGTGCACCGCCTGGGTGGTGGAGGCGCAGGCCGCGCTCAGGTGGATGCAGGGGCCCTTGGCGCCCACCCACTGGGCGAACTGGCTGTCGGCGATGGGGATAACTTTCAGCAGGAAATTCTGGCTGAAAGTATAAGGGTCTTTGTCCTCGCCGGGCCGGTAATCCGCGAAGTTCTTCTGCAGCCACGCGCGCAGGGCGGCCTTGTCGCTCTCGGCCGGCAGCTTATCCACTATCTGGTTATAAACCTCCCACAGCTGCGCGGCGGTGCGGCCGGAATATTTATAATTAAAATAATGAGTGATTTCCTTGATGAGCGATTCCATGATCGGAAAAGCCGACGCGAAGATCACGCCGGTTTCCGAGGCCAGGGGTTCGGGCAGGGCCCATTTCTCCGGCAGCCAACTGCCGGTGGTGGTCTTCTTGTATTGATGAATAAGCGGCAGGCCGGCGTCCTTAAGGGCCAGCACGCCCGCGCCAATGGCCATCTTGAACGTGGAGTCCAGCGCTTTCGCCACGGTGTTGGGCAGGCCGAATTCTTTCTCTATATCCAGCTGGCCGACTCTTGCGGACAGCTTTATGGCCTGGTCCACCGAGTCTATCTTCTCTATGCTGTGGTTGCCCGTAGGGGATTTCACCACGCGGATGACATTCTTGTCTATCTGCTTCGCGCGCCAGCTGCCGGGGATCGGCTCTATCATGTTCTTGCCGGCCAGTATCTCGTCGAGGTTATGCTCGCGGAACAGCTTGTCCCAGGTGCCGGGCGTGCCGCCGGCTATGCCGGAGACCGCTATCGGGTTGAAGTTGAAGCCCAGCTTCTCCGCGAAAGAGGTCTGGTCCGCCGGAAGAGTCGTGAGTCGGGGGTCGTGAGCCGGGGCGGAGACAGCGGCCGGGGAAGCTGCTTTCAGGGCCCAGTTCTGGTAATACGGGTTGAAGAATTTTCCACCGGGCTGCGGGACCTTGCCGTCCCATTTCACGGGGAGGCCGAGGGCCGTCATATTCGCCAGCAGATCGTTGAATTCGGTTATGCCGCCGCGCTTGGGGTGGTTGGAGGCGAGTATGGTCACGTCCGGCTTGTCCTTCAGCGTGGAAGCGGCGAAGGCGCTCAGGACGCGCTTGGGGCCGCACTCTATGAAAGTGCGCACGCCCTCGGCGTACATGCGCTCCAGCTGCCTGATGAATTCCACCGGGCTCGTCATCTGCTTTATCAGCATATCGTAAATGCCCTGCGTGTCCTGCGGAAAAAAGTCGGCGGTAACATTCGACAGTATCGGCAGGTCGGCGGCCTTTATGGGTATGCCCTGGAGGAACTTGCGGTAGGGCCCCATGGCGGGCTCGATTATGGTGGAATGGAAGGCGTGGGACACGGGGATCTCCCCAGCCTCTACGCCCAGGTCCTTGAACCTCTGGACGGCCTGCTCCACGGCGGCGGCCTCTCCGGCTATCACGGTCTGCAGCGGGCAGTTCTTGTTGGCGCAGATGACGTAGCCTTTTATTTTTTTCAGCTCGATTTCTACCTTGTCGCAGCCCCAGGCTATGGAGGCCATCTTGCCGGGATCGGTGACCTTTACGGCGGACATTTCTTTGGCGCGGCTGGTTACGGCGCGCAGGCCGTCCTCGAAAGTGAAGATCCCCGCCGCGGTCGCGGCGGCGTATTCGCCCAGGCTGTGGCCTATGGCCATGTCGGGCTTTATGCCGAATTCCCTGAAAAGGCGGTACATCGCTATGTCCGCCGTCATCATGGCCGGCTGGGTCAGCTGCGTCTGCTTTATGGCGGCTTCGCGTTTCGCCAGTTCTTCCTTGCTTTCTCCGGGCTTGGACCACAGGACATCGGTCAGCCGCACGCCTATCATTTTTGCAAGTATGATATCCGCCTCGTCGAAAGTCGCCTGCACGGTGGCGTACTTGGCGGCCAGGTCCCTCATCATGTCCACGTACTGCGAGCCCTGGCCGGGGAACAGCAGGCCCACCTTGGCGTTGTTTTTGCCGGTCTTGAAGGTGTATACGCCCTTCAGCTTGAAGTTCAGCGGCGGCGTGGTCCAGGTTTCTTCTTTGGCGTTCGCCGCCAGGAAGGCGACTTTCTCCAATAGATCTTTTGGCGACTTGGCCACTATGGCCACGCCCCAGGCGGCCTTGGGCTTTATCTGCGAGGGCTGCGCGAAGGCCGACAGCGGATAGGTTTCGGGCCATTTCGAAATGGCCGTCTCCGCGGCGGCCCGGGCCTGCTTTATGACTTCGGCGGGGGTGGCGCCGGTGAAAGTTACGGCCTCGCCCTGTATAGCGGCGAAAGGCGTTCTGGGGTTTTCTAAAACCTCGGCTTGTGCGCCTGTCGCGGCGGCTTCCGCGGAGGCTTTCGCCGACAGCTGGTGGGCCGGCCCGGTGTATTCTTCCATGGTAACGTGGAAATTGGTGCCGCCGAAGCCGAACGAGGAAACATTGGCGCGGCGGATGCCGTCCTTTTTCCACGCCTCCGCCTTTGTTATCACGCGGAACAGGTCCAGGTTTATTCCCGGATTGGGGTTTACGCAATTTATGGAAGTAGGCAGGGTCTTGTTGTAGAGCGCGAGCGCGGTTTTAGCTATCCCCATGGCGCCGGCCGCGGCCTTGGCGTGGCCTATTTGCGACTTTACCGAGGTGAGCCCCAGCTTTTTCCCAGCGCTCATGTGCGGGCCGAACACTTCCTGGAGCACCTGCACTTCGGCGGCGTCCCCGACCTTGGTGGCCGTGCCGTGCGCCTCCACGAAATCCACGTCCGCGGGGGAATAATCCACCCCGGCAAAGGCGTTCTCTATGGCTATTTTCTGGCCCTTCGGGTTGGGGGCGGTTATGCCCTTGCCCTTGCCGTCCGAAGACGCGCCCACGGAGTTCACCAGGGCGTAGATCTTGTCGCCGTCCCTCACGGCGTCGGACAGGCGCTTCAGTATATAAATGGAGACCGCCTCCGCCATCACGAAGCCGTTGGCCCGCTCGTCGAAGGAGTAGGAGCCGTCCGCGGACAGCGCGCCTATCTTGCAGAACTTGACGAAAGCCGGGGGCGACATCATCTCGTCGGCTCCCCCCGCCACCGCCATGTCGAACTTCCCGGCCCGCAGGCCCAGCACGGCGTAGTCCAGCGCCGCCATCGAGGAGGCGCAGGCCGCGTCCATGGTCATGTTGGGCCCGTTGAAGTTGAAAATATTGGCTATACGGCCGGCCGTCACGTTGGACAGCTCGCCCGGCATGGTGTCTTCGGTTATTTTTAATATCCCCCCGTCTATCCCCGCCTCGTACTCTCTGAGCACGGCGTCGCGTTTCTCCTGCGGCAGCGCGGAGAAGGAAGCGGTCTTTTTCAGAATATCCTCGTTATAGAACTTATAGACGCGCAGGTCCGTCATTTCCTTGCGCATCGCGCCCATGGCGTTGCCTATTACGGCGGCGGCCATTTTGGGGTCGAAAGGCTTCTTGTCATAGCCCGAATCCTCCAGGGCCATGCGCACGGCCTCGATGGTCATCTGCTGCAGGCGGGAGATCTGTGCGGCGGTCTGGGGCGGTATCTTGTACTTGAGCGAGTCGAACTTGAAGCCCTCTATGAAGCCGCCTATTTTGGAATAGGTCTTGTCCGGGGCCTTATGGTCTTCCGAGTAATAAAGCTTCCAGTCCCAGCGATCGGCCGGAACTTCGCCTATGCAGTTGCGGCCTTCCAGCACGTTTTTCCAGAACTCTTCCTTGTTGAGAGCTTTCGGGGCTATTATGCCCAGGCCGACTATCGCTATTTTTTCATTGTTCATAATCTGTGTGCCTCTTTTTCGGGCTCCCCGCCCCTGCCGGGCGGTCCCTTTAAGTTGAAAGTGTATTTAGGATAAACGGTTCAGAAAGGGCCGTTAAAGGATTTCATATATATATTTTATTAAAAACGGCGCTGGTAAGCAAACCCGGGAGCCGGCCGGGGAGCCGGAGAGTTCCCAAAGCCGCGGATAATAAGAGATATAATTGTAGTTTCGTATGTCGGGAGGTGCCCATGGATACGCTGGCTTTAAGCAGACTGCAGTTCGCGATCACCGCGATGTTCCATTTTCTATTCGTGCCGCTGACGCTGGGCCTGGGCTGGCTTGTTGCCTGGTTCGAAACCTGCTATGTCCGCTCAGAAGAGGCGCAATATCTGGCCATGGCCCGGTTCTGGGGAAAGCTTTTTTTGATAAATTTCGCGCTGGGCGTGGTGACCGGCCTGACGCTGGAATTTCAGCTGGGCATGAACTGGGCCGAATACTCGAAATACGTCGGGGACGTTTTCGGCGCGCCGCTGGCGATAGAGGCGCTGGGGGCTTTTTTCCTGGAGTCCACGTTCATAGGCGTCTGGATCTTCGGCTGGGACCGCCTGTCAAAAAAAGCCCATGCCGCGGCTATGTGGATAGTCGCCTTCGCCGCTAATATGTCGGCGCTGTGGATACTGCTGGCCAACGGCTGGATGCAGCGGCCGGCGGGCTATATCCTGCGCAACGGCCGCGCCGAGATGATCGACTTTAAGGCGGTGTGCCTGAATTCCTACGGCTGGCTGGAGTTTTTTCATACCGTATCCGCCGGTTGGGTTACGGCCGGCTTTTTTGTGACGGGCGTCTCCGCCTGGCATTTGCTGCGCAAAAACCAGGAAGAGCTCTTTAAAAAATCTTTCGGCGCGGGGGCTGTTTTCGCCCGGGCTGCCTCCCTGCTGCTCGCCGGCGCCGGCGACCGGAGCGGAGTTAACGCCGCTAAAAACCAGCCCGCAAAGTTCGCCGCCATGGAATCGGTATGGGAAACGCGGACGGCCGCCCCTTACACGCTGCTGACGATCCCTTCGCTCAGCGGCGAGGGCAACTACGTCGAGGCGCTTAAGATCCCCTATGCGCTCTCTCTCATGGCTTTTCATTCGCCTAACGCCGAGGTGAAGGGGCTTAAGGATTTCCTGCCGCAGGACCGGCCGCCGGTGCTGCCGGTCTTTCTGGGTTTCCGGACGATGGTGGCGCTCGGCATGCTTTTTATACTGCTGTCCGGCCTGTCCGTCTGGCTCTGGCATAAAGATCTGCTGGGTAAATATCCGCTGTTTCTTAAACTTATGTTTTTCGCCATCCCCCTGCCTTACATCGCGATACAGCTGGGCTGGCTGGTTACGGAATTGGGCCGTCAGCCCTGGGTGGTGTACGGGCTGATGCGCACGGCTGAGGGTGTTTCAAAAACCGTAACCCCCGGGCAGGTCTGGCTGAGTCTTGGCGGGTTCGCACTTTTTTATGCCGCACTCGGGGCCGTAGACGTCTGGCTTTTGGCGAAGTACGCCCGGGAAGGGATGGAGGTTTAGCGGATTCAACCCTGTCCCCCTGTCGCCTACGGGTTCGCTGTAATTCTTGAAGAGGCTGAGAGAATATTTTATGGATTACGCAAAGATCTGGTTTGTTTTGTGGGCCGTGCTCTGGACCGGCTATTTCGCTCTGGACGGGTTCGACCTGGGCGTGGGTTTTTCAGGCTGGTTGGCCGCGGACGGCGAGGAGCAGCGCGGGGACGTGCTCTCTTCGATAGGGCCTTTCTGGGACGGCAACGAAGTATGGCTGATAACCGCGGGCGGGGCCACTTTCGCCGCTTTCCCCCCGGTATACGCCGCCCTTTTCAGCTGGCTTTACCCGGCGCTGCTCCTCATTCTCTTTTCGCTTGTCGCGCGCGGCGCCGCGCTTGAATTCAGGGGAAAAGTCCGGGCGGCCGCCTGGAAGTCCTGCTGGGAGCGGACAGCCGCCGTTTCAAGCTTTCTCGCCTCCCTGTTTCTGGGCGTGACGTTCGGAAATATTTTTCGCGGCCTCGAAATAGGTCCCGGCGCGTATTACGGAACGTTTCTGGGCCTCCTGAATCCTTATGCCCTGCTGACAGGCCTGCTTTTCTGCGTTTTTTTCTTTTTCCACGGCCAGCTCTGGCTTTCGTGCAGGACTTCCGGGCCAGTCGCCCTGAAAGCCGCCAAGCTCGCGGGCGGCGCCTGGTATGTCCTGCTTCTTATTTTTATGTTTTTTGCCGTGTACAGTTACGCGGCCACCGGTCTTTCCGGCAATTTCATTGTCCGTAAGCCCCTGCTGGCGCTGCCGTCGCTACTGGCGGCGGCTTTAATGGCCGCTAAAATTCTGTTGGCCCGCGGCTTCCCGGAAAAGGCTTTCCTTGCCTCCTTCTCGGCGATAGCGCTGTTTTTACTGACGGGTTTCGCCGGGATCTATCCGGCGCTGCTGCCTTCCCGCCTGGACCCGGCTTTCAGCCTGACCGTGTATAATTCGGCTTCCGGCGCCTACACGCTTAAGCTGCTGACCGCGGCGGCGCTGGTCTTTCTGCCAGTGGCGATAGGCTGCCAGGTATGGGTTTACGGGCTTTTCAGGACCCCGCTTACTGCGGAAGAACGTAAAAAAAGCGGAATATATTAATGGATGGCGGCATCAGGGAACGGCGGTAAGTCATCCGGTCCCCGGCAGGCGGCGGACCGCAAACCAAATCCCGATAGCCGCCCTGCCGATAGTTTTGCTAATATAATACAAGTATGAAAATAAAATTCTGGGGCGCGCGCGGGTCCATACCCGTGTCCGGAAAGAACTACATAAAATACGGGGGCAGTACCACCTGCGTGGAAGTCCGCTCTAAAAAGGACGACCTGGTGATAGTGGACGCGGGTTCAGGCATACGGCTCCTCGGGAAAGAACTTCTGAAAAGATCCCATTTCAATTTCAACATGCTTTTCACCCACTCGCACTGGGACCACGTGCTGGGCTTCCCGTTCTTCGCCCCGATCTACAACAACAAGACCCATATAAAAATAATGGGCTGCTCATTTTCCTCCGACTCCGTCAGGGAAATAATAGCCAAGACCATGCAGCCTCCCGGCTTTCCCGTAAAGTTCGAGGAGATCTCCGCCCGCTTTGAATTCGCCTCTCTCTGTACGGTCGGCTGCGATATAGGCGGTATACAGGTGCTGCCGATAGAGCTCAGCCACCCGAATAACGGCCTGGGCTACAAATTCACGGAGGCCGGTAAAACTTTCACTTTCCTCACGGATAACGAACTCGACTTTGTCCACCCCGGCGGAAAGGAATTCGGCGACTACGCCGCTTTCTCGCGCGGCTCCGACCTGCTGGTGCACGACGCCGATTATACCCCGGAGGAATATATCAGGCGCAAAACCTGGGGCCACTCTACCTGGGAGCAGGCGCTGGACCTGGCGCTTAAGTCCGAGGTCCGCGCGCTGGGACTCTTCCACCACAACCAGGACCGCTGCGACCCGGAGCTGGACAGGATATTGGCGGAGTGCGCGCGCCGCATCCGCAAGGCCGGCTCGCGTCTTAAATGTTTCGCCGTCAGAGAAGGCCAGGAAGTGAAACTGTAGGAGAGAGCTCTATGCCCGCCAAATTCAACCTTTATTCAGCCTGGATGGACCCTTATTTTTACGTCTGGGCGGCGGTTCTGGCCGCCGCGTTCTTTGCGATGGTGTACTCCATCCGCAGGTACCTTGAGCTCAAGAACGCCTCCGGCTTCGAAGAGGCCGGGGAGGCCGAACTTCAAAACCCTTTTGTGGAAACGGAACAGACGGAGGCGCCCGCGGATATAGCGGAGCAGCCGGAGCTCCCGGACCCGCAGCCGGAGCGGCAGGCCGAACCCCGGATCGAGCTGCCGGCGGAGCCGCGGGAGCGGACCGAGCCGGAGCAGGTTTCCGCGCCGGCAGACGCTCCCGCGAAAGCTAACCGCGCGGAGAGCTTCGTGCACGGTATTTACGACGGCATCTCCGACCTCGACGAGAGAATGAAGGGGATAGAGGCCGTCCTCCTGAAAGGCCAGGTTAATAAAGATTTTACCGTAAAATTCCTGGAAGACATTTTGCAGGACATCGATTCCCTGGACAAGGGCAAGATCAAAGTCCGGATAGAGTACCTGCTTTCAGACCTTAAGAAGTGAAGATCTTCTCCGCCATTCTGCTGGCGCTGGCGCTTTTCGCCGGCAAAGCGCGGGGCGGTTTTTTCCCCGTAAACGCTTTCACCGACGAGGCCAGAGGCCTTGCCGGGGCGCAGTTCCTTAAAGTCCCGCCCTCCGCCAGGTTCTCGGCGCTTGCCGGGTCCGGTCTCACGCTGGGCGGGGTTGACTCCTTTTTCCTTAATCCCGCCGGAACTTCCGGCGCCGGCTCTTCCGCCGCGATCTCTTATGAAGCCCTCCTGGAGGGCTCGTCCCGCACCGGGCTGGTTTTTGCCAGGCCCGCCGGAACAGGAATTCTTTCCGCCGGCCTGCTTTATAATAATTCTTCCCCGGGGCTCGAGAAGCTGGACGGCGCCGGCGGCGGCTCCGGCGCCGTGCTGACGGCTTATGACGCCGCTTTCGGAGCCGGCTGGGCGCGCCGTTCCGGCTGGCTGGATTTCGGCTTTACTCTTAAATACATTAAGTCGCGCCTGGCCGAGGCTTCCGGCTCCTCGGTCGCGCTGGACGCCGGGTTTGTTTTCAGAGAGGACCCCCCCTCTCTCATCGAGCTGGCCGTCGCCGTGCGCAACTTCGGCCCCCCCATAAAGCTCGGTTCGGAAAAAGCTCCCCTGCCGTTCGAGCTCGGCGGCGGGATCAAATGGAAGTACGCCCCCGATTTCCACATCCTCCTCGAGGGCCGGCTGCCCTGCGACCACGCGCCCTACCTGGCTTTCGCCGGGGAATGGTTCCTGCCCTACTCCGCGCGGTCCGGCTTTTTTCTGCGCTCGGGGCTGAACTTTAAAAATTATTACGACCACGGCTTTATGGGGACTTTCGCCGGCGGCTTCGGTCTTAAATTCGAAAGGGGTTCCATCGACTACGCCTTTGCCCCTTACGGCGAACTGGGCGCCGCCCACCGCGTGACGGCCGGCCTGGCCTGGGGCGGCGGCGGCGACAGCGGCAGCGCCGGTCCTGAGCTGCCTCTGAAAGCCCGTCTTGCGGTGGCCTCTTTTTCCAGCGAAGCCGGAGTCACGGAAGCGGAAGCCACGGTGGTGAGGAATCTGGTGGAGGCGGAGCTCGGCAAAACCGGGAAGTTCAGGCTTGTGAAGCGGGCGAGAGTATATTTTGTGCTCGAGGAAGAAAGACTTGCGTTCGCGGGGCTTACGGAAGAAAAAGCCGCGGCGAAACTGGGCAGCATTTCCGGGGCGAAACTGGCGGTCTTCGGCTCCGTCAGCAGAAATAAGAACGGCTACCTGATAACCGCCCGCCTGGCGGATACCTCCTCGGCGGTAATACTGCGCTCCGAAACCGCCGTGGCAGCGGAAGATTATTTATTCAGCGACGCCGCGCGCCGCCTGGCCGCGGCCCTCGCCAGATAAGCCCGCCGGCAGTTATTTTATTTCTCTTCGAGCTGCTTTACGCGCCAGGTGTTTTTCACGATCGGATCGAGCTCCGCCGCCCGTCTGGCCGCGGCAAGGGCCTTGTCTTTTTCCCCCAGCTTTTCCCTTACTTCGCTTAAACGCTCGAAATAGGCCGCGTTAACCGGATCCTTCGCTATGTACCCTTCCATCAGGCGGGCTTCGGCGCGCAGGCGCCGGCTTCCTCTTCCCGCGCGCGCTTTATAGGAGGTCTCCCTGTATACCCCGAAAGCCGCCAGGCCCGTTACCAGCGCCAGATCGTAAATGAAAGCGGAGCGGGTCCAGCGCATGACCACCACTATGTTCGAAAAGTAAACGAAGATGACCACAAAAGCGCCGATCATGAAGGCGTCGGTGAACGAGATGGAGCCCTGCCCGTATTCTTTCTCTTTTCTCTCAAGTATCCACACCAGCGCCCAGGTGTAAACCAGCGTGAAGACCGTGCAGTAAATTATTATTACCGAAACCATCAGCGTTTCTCCGCGGCCAGCCTGCGCCGGTTGATCAGGCGCAGCATAGGGGCGTGCAGCCGGCCGTTGCTGGCCAGGGTCTGGGAGCCCATAGCCGGGCCGACGGCCCAAGGCCCGCCGCTGAAGTCCGTTACGCGGCCGCCGGCCTCCGACACTATCAGTTCTCCCGCCGCCACGTCCCAGGGCTTCAGGCCGAATTCCCAGTAGCCGTCGGTGCGGCCCGCCGCCAGCCAGCACAGGTCGAGGGAGGCCACGCCCAGGCGGCGCACGTCGTGCGAGAGCTTCATGAATTCGGAAAAAAAGCCGCAGTAAAATTCCGCCTTTTCGGCGCGGTCGTAGGGGAAGCCGGTCACAAGCAGCGCCTTCGAGATCGACGGCGTTTTGGAGACGGCCAGCCGGCCGCCGTTCAGGAAAGCCCCGCGGCCTTTCTGCGCCAGGAAAAGTTCGCGCCTGAAGGGGTCGTAAACCCCGCCCGCCTTGATCTCGCCGTTCTCGGCAAAAGCTATTGAGACAGCGGCGACCGGAAAGCCGTGCGCGTAATTCGTGGTGCCGTCGAGCGGGTCTATTATCCACAGGCGGCGGTTGGGCGTCTCTTTAACCGGGCTTTCCTCCGCCATAAAACCGTCGGCGGGGAAAGCTTTGTGTATTATCCCTATAACTTTTTCCTGCGCGGCCAGGTCCGCTTCCGTAAGCAGGTTGGCCCGGCCCTTCAGTTTGTAGGTGACCTTGCCGAACTTCGCCGCCAGCACCCCGCCTCCGGCGAGGGCGGCTTTTTTTAGAATTTCAAGTTCTTTCATGGTGTTTTTTTCGCAGCAGGGCGATGCGCGCCGCCGCCTCCTCCGCCGGCATGGGCGCCTCCGTAAAGATTATTTTGCGGCCGCGGAGGGCCCGCCGCGCCGCTTTAATAAAGGCGCTCCTGAAATGAAAATTGGCGATGAGGCCTCCGGCAAGCGCGACTTTTACCCGGGCGCCGCTCTTTGCGGCCGCGGCTTTCAGCAGCCCGGCCAGCTCGTCCTGCGCCCTGGCGGCCAGCTCCGAAGAAGGCCCGTGGCCGCCGAGCGCGAGCAGCAGCAGTTTTTTAGCGTAGGCGGCCGAGCGCCCGTGGCCCATTTTCCCGGCTTCGCGCAGGCGGCCGCGCATCTTGAGATATTGCCGTCCCAGCCAGCGCCCGGAGCCCGGGTCTCCGGAAGGCGGATTAAAGCCTCCCGTTTTTTTAAAGGCCCCGGGCCTGCCGCTGAAGACTACCGCCCCTGTCCCGGCTATAAGGAGCAGCCCCTCCTTCCCGCGGAAGGCGGCAAAATGCGCGGCCTCGGCGTCCGAGATGACTTCTACCAGGTTGAGCCTGGCGCCGAGCGCTTTGAAAAGAAAAGGCTTTTTCCAGGCGCGGCTGAACGCCCCCCGCGTGGCTATCGTCAGCGGAGCCGAGGCGCCGCCCGGCCAGCGCGAAACCAGCGGAACGAGTTTCTTAGGCAGGGAGCGCAGGGGGACCGTGCGTAAACGGGCCGCCCTGAGCTGGCGCAGGCGGGCGTCAAAAGCGGCCACCCGGGTCCAGGTGCCCCCCCTGTCCACGCCTATAGCCGCTATCGCGGGCCCGGATCTAGTCTCTTTCTTCATTGTCGGTTCACTTCTTGACGACGGGTATTTTTAAATGATATCATATAAGAATAGTGACAGTCCTTATGATCAGACAGCCGGACGGCGTAAGCCTCGAAGCCCTAATAAACCCCGAAAACGTGATTTTTCTGGAGGGAAAGCCCTCCAAGGAAGAAGCCGTGCGCCAGCTCACGGAGAAGATCCTGCCGCTGGTCAGCGGGATAATAAGCCGCAAGGCGCTTTTTGACAGGGTGGCCGAGGTTGAGAAGTTGAACCCGGTGCTGGAAAGCGGTTTTTACATCCCCCATGCCAAGTTCCCTGAGCTGGAAGCCTTTCACGCCGTGCTGGGCATACTGCCCGAAGGCTTTGTCGACCCGGTTACAGGGCTTACCGTGAAGGCGGCGCTCCTGCTGCTTTCTCCTCACAGGCCTGCCTTTTTCCAGCACCATCTTAATATGCTTTCCCTCCTTTCCCAGACCTTCCAGCCGGAACTCATCGAGAAACTGGCCGCTCTTAAAGATCCGTCCGCCGCCGCCGCCCTGATCAGGGGCAAATAGCCCTTTTTGAATTCCCGCCGCTTTCCGCCGCCTTTCATAAATATATATAATTATTGTAATGGTCCCCAATCCCAAATTTAAGCAGGTTCTGGTTCTCAGCACCGCCATGCTTACTTTTATCTCTTTCTGGAAAGCAGCCTCCGTGGTCCTGTGCGACATGGGCTCCAGCGCCTTTTACGCCGGCGGCATAGCCATGAACGCCTTCGGCCCGGCCTTCCCCTGGTACGTGCTGGCCGTGATGCTGTTCTCCGGCATAATGCTGATGGTCTACGTGGAATCCTGCGCCATGTTCGTGCGCGGCGGGGTCTACAAGGTGGTTAATGAGGCCATGGGGCATTCCATGTCCAAGGTGGCCGTTTCCGCGCTGATGTTCGATTATATGATCACCGGCCCGGTCAGTTCCGTCTCCGCCGGCTTGTATGTTTCCAGCCTGCTGTATAACATTTTGCCGCTGCTGCACGTCAACTGGCATGTCCCGCATAAGCTTTTCGCGATGGGCTTCGCGGTTATAGTAACCGCCTTCTTCTGGCGTGAAAACATAAAAGGCGTTGAGGAATCCACCGATAAGAATTTCAAGATCATGGGTTTCGTCACGCTGGTCGGGGCCGTGCTCATAATCTGGTCGCTGACTACGGTCTACCAGCGCGGTTTCACTCTCCCCCCTTTTACGCTGAAGTTCACTCCCGAGTCGCTCGGCTGGATGGCGAATTTCCCGTATCTTCAGACCATCGGTCTCGTCGGCATCTTCATGGCTTTCGGCCACTCCATTCTTGCGCTTTCCGGACTTGAGACCCTGGCTCAGGTGTACAGGGAGATTGAAGACCCCAAGATAAAAAATCTAAAGAAGGCCGCTTTCGCTATTTTTCTTTTCAGCCTTATCTTTACCGGCGGCCTCACCTTCCTCGCTTCTTCCATAATACCGCCTGACCTGATAGGCGGCAAATACCTGGACAACCTCCTGAGCGGCCTGGCCCTCGAGCTCAACGGGCCCTACTGGGCGCGGCTCATCCTGCAGGTTTTCGTGGTGGCTTCCGGCAGCCTGATGCTGGTCGGCGCGGTGAACACCTCCATGGTCGGCTGCAACGGCGTGCTTAACCGCGTGGCCGAGGACGGCATCCTGCACGACTGGTCCCGCCACCTGCATAAGAAGTATGGCACCACCTACCGCATGATCAACATGGTGGCGATAATTCAGATAATAGTGATAATCTTTTCCGGCGGCGATATTTACCTGCTGGGCGAGGCCTACGCCTTCGGCGTGCTGTGGAGCCTGGTCTTCATGACTTTATCGCTTATCATACTCAGGTTCAGAACCGATATCGACCGGGAATCCATGTTCCCCTTGAACATAAAGATGGGCAAGGTTTATTTCCCCGCAGGCTTGTGCGCGGCTTTCATTATCCTGATCTCCGCCAGCCTGGTGAACCTCATGACCAAGCGGGTGGCCACCGTTTCCGGCATAGCGTTCACCATAGTGTTCTTCGCCATCTTCCAGATCTCGGAGATAATGAACAGGAAAAAGACCCAATTCTACGCCGAGGATGACGACATGCAGGAAAAGCTGAACCTGCGCAGGGAGTCGGATATCGCCACTATCCTCCCGGAACTGAGTAAGCCGAAGAAAATACTTGTGCCTGTGCGCAACCCCAACAACCTGCTCCACCTCAAGAGCGTCCTCGAGACCGCCGACGACGAAACCACTGATATCATCGTCATGGCCGCGAAGATCTCCAAGGGCATGGAGCTGGAGGGCGAGACCGGCGAGATCCTGCCGGAGGACAAGGACTTGTTTTCCGGCGTGGTACTGCTGGCGGAAAAATACGGGAAGACCGTAAAGCCGCTGCTGGTTTTCTCGAACGATCCTTTTTATTCCATGGCCCAGGTGGCGCAGGCCGCCGGCGCCGACGAGATAGTGATGGGGGTATCAGGCTCCAACGGCGCGGAAATACAGTTGGAGCGGCTGGCCATGGCCTGGGGCATGCTCAAAAAGGCCGGCATTCCCGCCAAGCCGGTGCTGGCCAAGGTGGTCTGGGAAGGCCGGCAGATGACGTACCAGCTATCGTAAAATCAGTCGGGAGTCAGGAATCGGGAGTCGTTGACTTCCTCGAAATATTTCCCTGCCCCCCGACTCTCGACCCTCGGCTCCTGACTTAAACATTGAGGTCATTATGGCTATAAAAAGGATCTGCAAATACGGAGAGAAAATACTCGAGAAAAAGACCAGAAAGGTTAATTTCGACGAGCTGAAAAAAACCCTTCCCCTGCTGCTCGCCGACATGTTCGACACTATGGACGCGGTGGGAGGCATCGGCCTTGCCGCGAACCAGATCGGCCTCGACCTGCGCCTGGCCGTGATAAAGATAAAGCGCGAGGACGAGGAGCCGCTCAGCATCGTTATAATAAATCCGGAAATAGCGGAAAAGTCGGGCGCGCTTTACGAAGAGGAAGGCTGCCTTTCCTTTCCGGGCCTTTTCGCCAAAATACGCCGCGCCGCCAAGGTCAAGGTGCGCGCCATCAACGAGAAAGGCCTCCCCATAGAGATAAACGCGGAGGGCCTTTTTGCAAAGGCCCTGCAGCATGAGCTGGACCACCTGGACGGGGTGCTGTTCCTAAGCCGCCTGCCGCTGCTGTCGCGCCTTAAGCTCAAGCCCGCCCTTATCAAGTTCAAGTCCAGGTGGAAAAAGATGGACGAAAGCAAAATGAAGCCGAAGTGAATTTCGGCAAGTCCGCCCGAAAGGCGTTAATTTAAATGTCCAAATTGAAGATAGTCTTTCTCGGCACGCCGGATATCGCCTGCGGCTTTCTCAGCCGCGCGGCGGCCGCCGGCCATGAAATAACCGGTGTGATCTCACAGCCGGACCGCCCGGTGGGGCGGGGCCTTAAGCTCTGCTGTTCCCCCGTCAGCGCCCTGGCTGAAAAAATGTGTTTCAGCTTTTTTAAGCCGGCCTCAAAACAGGAGCTGCACGCCGTCATCTCGGCGCTGAAGCCCGACCTTTGCGTGGTGGTGGCCTATGGCCGCCTTATTCCGGCTGAAACCCTCGCGCTGGCCCGCTTCGGTTTTCTTAACGTGCATTTTTCCCTGCTGCCCAGATACCGCGGCGCCGCCCCGGTGCAATGGACGCTTATCAACGGGGAGAAAACCACGGGCGTAACGCTGTTCTGGCTCGATAAGGGGATGGACACCGGCCCGGTTTTTCTCCGCCGCGAAGAGCCCGTCCTGGGCTCTGACGACGCGGCTTCGCTTTTTGCGCGCCTTTCGGCTTCGGGGGCCGACCTGCTGGAAGAGGGCCTCGCGAAGATCTCCGCGGGCGAAATAATACGGGAGCCGCAAACAGGAGAGGCTTCGGCGGCCCCCAAGCTTACGCCCGGGCTCGCCCTGCTCGATTTCTCGCTCCCGGCGGCCGTATTGCTCGGCAAAGTCCGCGGGTTCTCCTGCGGCCCCAGGGCCCGCTTTAATCTGGAACTGCCCGGCCGGAAGGCGGCGGTGCAGGTGCTCTCGGCCGCGCTGCCGGAGGGGCCCGTGAAGGACGGCCCGGCGGGCGCCTTGCTTTCCGTTGAGCCCGGCGGCGGCTTTATTGTAAAATGTGGCGAAGGGTCCCTGCTGGTAAAAACCGTTAAGCCCGAGGGGAAAAAAGAAATGTCAGGGGCGGATCTCCTCAACGGGCTGCGCCTCAAGCCCGGAGATATGCTGCGTTAACAGTAGGTATAGGTAGAGGTAGAGTAAGACTTACACTTTACCTCTACCTTTCAGCCGTGCCGCTATAAGGAGACAGCCGTGGGATTTAAAGAATTTTACCAGCGACATTTTTCTTCTACGGACGAAAAGATCATCAGCCCGGGCTTCGTGCTGCGCGTGGGCGGAGTGGGCTTCGCGCTTTTTTTCCTCACCTACTTCCTTTTCTCCTGGACCATGGAGACGGTCATCCACGACAGGAAAGAGGTGATAGTTCCCGACATCTCCGGGAAATCCTCCGTCAACGCCCTCCAGGCGCTTTCGGAGACCAACCTGGCCATGAAGATAGAAGGCTACGAGTTCAACGAGGCCGTCCCCATCGGGACGGTGCTGCGCCAGGTGCCGGGCGCCGGCTCGACGGTGCGCGAGGGCAAGATAGTGCGCGTGGTGTTCAGCCAGGGAGGGGAGTCGGTGTTCACCCCCAACCTGATAGGCCTGCCGCTCAGGAACGCCGAGCTGCTGCTGCGCCAGCGCCAACTGGTGCTGGGCGAGGTCAGCGAATCTTATTCTCTCAAGGCGGAGAAAGGCACTGTGCTCTCCCAGGACCCCAGGCCGGAGTTGAGCGTTTCCAAAAACACCATGGTGCAGGTCGCGGTTTCCGCCGGCCTTCCCCCGGCCGGCATTGTGATGATGCCTGACTTCCGGCAGAAGAAAAGCGACGAGGCGCAGCAGTGGGCGGCGCAGAACGGCCTGTCCCTTGACCTGACGGGCGACTCGAATTCTCTTTTTCCCGGCGGTACGATCATAGACCAGGACCCGCTGTCGGACACGATCGTCCCGGTCGGCGCAAAGATCACCCTTACCGTCAGCTCGCGCAAAGGCCAGGCCGGCGCGGAGCGCGAATTCCGCGTGCATTATGAGGTTTCCCAGAGCGGGGCGCAGCGCCACATCCGCGTGGTCGCCCTGGGAAAGAGCGGCGACAGGGAAATTTTCAACGGCCTGCGCGATCCGGGCTCTAAAATCGACCTTTCCGTTCCTTACGCCGGAGCGGAAAAGATACGTATTTTCGTGAACGGCATACTTGTCGAGGAGCGCCCCGTAAAATGAAGCCGCCCTTTTTTCCCCTCCCCTCCGGCCGCGCCGCCCTGGTGCCTTCGGTGCTGGCCGCCGATTTTGTCTGTCTTAAAAGAAGCCTGGCCCCGATAAAAAAGCTGGCGGATTGGGTGCAGGTGGACGTGATGGACGGACATTTTGTGCCCAACCTGAGCTTCGGGCCCGGCATAGTTGCCGCCGCGGCGTCCGCCTCCTCCCTGCCCGTCGACGCCCACCTGATGGTGGAGGAGCCGGGCCGGTTCATAGACGCTTTCGCCGCGGCCGGAGCCGGGCTGATAACCGTGCACGCCGAGGCGAAGCTCGCCGGGGCCTGCGTGAAAAAGATAAAAGCCCTGGGGCTCCGGGCGGGCCTGGCGCTGAGGCCCGGGACGCCGTTGAAGAGAGTGCTCCCGCATCTTGAAGAGCTGGACCTTATCCTTATAATGACGGTCGAGCCCGGCTTCGGCGGGCAGGCTTTCATGCCTGAAATGCTGGGCAAAGTGAAGGCGGCCCGCGCTCTTATCGCTAAGTCCGGGCGCGGCATCTGGCTGCAGGCCGACGGCGGCATAAACGCGCTTACGGCTGAGGCGGCCGCGCTCAGCGGCGCCGATTCCCTGGTGATAGGCAGCGCGCTTTTCTCTTCGCGGAACCCGGCCGCTTTCCTGCGCGCGCTTAAAAAAAAGATATGACGGGCGCAGAGAGGCGTAAGAATGGCTAAAAAGATACTCATAGTCGAAGACGAAGACCTTATCGCCAAGGTGCTTTCCATCCGTCTCGAGGGCCTCGGTTACAAAGTTTTTACCGCTTGCGACGGCGAAGAGGGCCTCTCCGCCGTTAAGAAGGAAAAGCCGGACCTGGTGCTGCTGGATATCGGCCTGCCCAGGCTGGACGGCAATACCCTCTGCGGGCTGATAAAGACGGGGGCGGCCACCAGGCATACAAAAGTTATAATGCTCACCGGCAAGAGGCTGGTGGGCGACATGGAAAACTCTTTCACCGCCGGGGCTGATTTTTACGTCAACAAACCTTACGAGTGGCAGAGGCTGCTGGGCCATATAAAACAGCTCATAGGATAGTTCCTGGCCGCAGGCTCCGGTGAGCAGCTCTGACCCCCGGGTTTCAAAAGCCCGCCAAATATAATATAATAGATGTGCACGACGGCCCGCTCACCAGCGGGCGCGCTTCTGATTTATTGGCCGCCTGCCAAAGGCCTGGCTCCCCGGTGGAGCGAAGCGATATCGCAGGCATAGTTTCGTCGGGAATCAAGGAGGATACCATGGCAGTTGTTTTGAGGCTTCAGAGAATAGGAAAACGCACGCAGCCGCATTACCGGATAGTCGCCATCGAGCGGTCGAGCGGCCCGCACGGGCAGCCGCTTGAAATTATCGGCCACTATAACCCCAAGGCCGACAAGGACAAGGAAAAAGTAACCCTTAACACTGAAAAGCTGGACCGCTGGGTAAAGACGGGCGCCAAACCCTCCGAAACCCTCGGCTCTCTTATCACCCGCGCCCGCAAGGCTGAAAAGGCCGTTGAGAAGAAATAAGCGGAGGCCCCCTTAAATGAAAGACGCCTTAATGTACATTATCGGTTCGCTGGTGGAAAACCCCCAGGCTGTGAAGGTCGGGGTTGCCGAAGACGGCGACATCGTCCGGTTCAAGCTGGAGCTGGCTTCTTCCGACCGCGGCAAAGTGATAGGCAAGGAAGGGCGCGTGGTGAAAGCCATCCGCACTATTCTGCAGACCGTGGCCGCCCGGCGGAACAAGAAAGTCTACCTGGATATAGACTAAGCTTATGCGAGTAGACGCGGTCACGCTTTTTCCGGGCATGATTGATTCGCCGCTTTCAGAAAGCATAGCGGGCCGCGCGCGGGAAGAGGGCTTCCTGGAGCTGGGTTTTTTAAACCCCCGGGATTTCGCCGAGGACCGGCGCCGCACGGTGGATGATAAGCCTTACGGCGGCGGCACCGGCATGGTGATGATGGCGGAGCCGGTCTACAGGGCTCTTAAGAAGGTCAGGAAGAAAAATTCCTTCGTGATACTTCTGACGCCGAAGGGCCGCCGCTTCGATCAGCCCCTCGCCCTGGAGCTGGCAAAAAAGAAGCACCTGATCTTTATCTGCGGGCATTACGAGGGCATCGACGAGCGCGTGACCCCTCTTGCCGATCTGGAGCTGTCCATAGGCGACTATGTGCTGACCGGCGGGGAGCCCGCGGCGGTAGCGGTGATAGACGCGGTGACGCGGCTTATCCCCGGAGTGCTCAGGAAAGAGGACGCCACCGTGAATGAAACATTCACCGGCGGCCTGCTGGAAGCCCCGCATTACACCAGGCCTGGCGTCTGGCGCGGCAAAAAAGTGCCCGAGACGCTCTTGAGCGGGAACCACCGGCTGATAGCCGAGTGGCGCGCGCTGCGGGCCGCGGAGCTTACAAGCAAAGCCAGGCCGGACCTGGCGGCCCGGGGACCGGGAAGGAAGCCGGCGCGCGGTAAAAAGAAAATTTTGAAATAAGTTGTTCGGCTTTGAAAATAACCTAGGAGGCAGTATGATCAACATCAATAAGTATCTGGGCATCAGGGAAGAAAAATTTGACTTCAAGTCCGGCGACACCGTGAAAGTCTATACCAAGGTCGTGGAAGGCGACAGCGAGCGCGTGCAGATCTTCGACGGCGTGGTCCTTTCCCGCCGCGGCACCGGCATCTCCGCGAGTTTCATCGTCCGCAAGATCTCCTACGGCGTCGGAGTGGAAAGGGTCTTCCCCCTGCATTCCCCCCGCATCGATAAAATAGAGGTCGTGAAGACGGGCAAGGTCCGCCGCTCCAAGATCTATTACCTCCGCGGCCTGTCCGGCAAATCAGCCAGGCTTAACGAGGCGGCCAAGGAAATAGAAGCCGCCGTTCCCGTGGCGGCGCCTGCCGTCCCCGCGCCCGCCGCTCAGCAGCCCGCCGGCAAATAAGCCGGTTGAAAGATACGGGCAGAGGTGAAGGCAAAGGTAGAGTAACCGCAGTTGTTTACTATACTTTTCCCTCCGCCTCTGCCTGCAGCTGGTCCGAGACGGCCAAGGCAAGTTAACCGTGCCCCTCAGCAGATTTGATCTGACCCTCCTAGAACAAAGAAAACCGGCTTTCCTCGCTGGCGTTGACGAGGCCGGCAGAGGGCCTTTGGCCGGGCCGGTTACCGCCTGCGCGGCCTGGATCCCTTTTTCCGCTCACAGCCTTATCTCCCCCCTCGTGAACGACAGCAAAAAGCTTTCGCCCGCGCGGCGCGAGCGCGCCCTCAGGCTGATGCTTGATTCCGGCGTGCGCTTCGGCTTCGGCTTTGCCGGCCCGGGCGAGATAGACCGCGTGAATATACTTGAAGCCACTTTCAACGCCATGGGGGCCGCCGTAAGGCGGCTTCTTGCCGTTACGGGCGCTTCCCCGTCCCAGGCCCTTATCCTGGTGGACGGGCCCTACCGGATAAAGCGCCTTGAGTCCTGCTCGCAGGAGCCCGTCGTGGACGGCGACGCCAGATCTCTTTCGATAGCCGCGGCCAGCATTTACGCCAAGGTCGTCAGGGACCGCTGGATGGGGGTTCTTGACCGGAGGCATCCTGGCTACGGCCTGGCCGGGCATAAAGGCTACGGCACGGCCGCGCATCTTGAAGCCTTGCGCAGGCTGGGCCCTTCCCCCCAGCACCGCTTCAGCTTCGCGCCCGTCAGAAAGGCTTCGGCGCAGGGGCCCGCCCATGAATAAAAAAGGCGAGCGCTACGAAGAGCAGGCCGCGCTTTTTTTAAAGGAAGCCGGGTTCGAGATCCTGGACCGCAACTGGGCCTGCCCCATGGGCGAGCTGGACATAGTCGCGCGAAAGGGCGGGACCGTGGCTTTTGTGGAGGTGCGCGCCCGCTCCAGCTCCGCGTACGGGCTGCCCGCGGAAACCGTCAACCGCGCCAAGCGCGCTAAAATAATAAAGTCCGCCATGGCCTATATAAAAGCGCGCGGCCTGCTGGCGGACACCTTCAGGTTCGATTTTGTGGGAATAGTGCCGGGCCAGGTGCCGGAGCACATAGAGGACGCTTTCAGCGCCGACGGCTTCGGCTTCTGAAAAGCGTTGATCGAAGGAGAACCTATGGAATCCTCGGAAATACTTGCGAACGTAGAGAGAACGGCGGGCTGGCTTAAAAAGAAAGCCTCCGGCTTCAAGCCGCGGACCGCGATCATAGCCGGCTCCGGGCTCGGCAATTCCCTGCCCCGGCTTGAGGACAGGTTTTCCCTTCCCTACTCCTCCATCCCCGGCTTTCCTGCTACCACCGTTAAGGGGCACGCCGGAGAGCTCGTTTTCGGCCGCATGGGCGGAAAAGACGTCGTCATGATGCGCGGCCGCTTCCACTATTACGAGGGCCGGCCCCTCAGCTTCATAGCCTTTCCCATAAGGGTGCTGGCCGCGCTGGGCGTGAAAAATCTGCTGCTTACCGCCGCGGTGGGTTCGCTTAAGCCGTCCATAAAGCCGGGCGATATGGTCATCCTCCGGGACCACCTGAACCTGATGGGCTCTAATCCTCTGATGGGCAATCATCACGAGTCTTTCGGCGCGATGTTCCCGGACATGAACGGCCCTTACGACATTCCGCTGCGCAGGGAGGCTCTTAAAATGGCACGGGCCCTTAAGATGCGCGCGCAGGAGGGCGTCTATGCCGCCGTAACCGGCCCCTCCTACGAGACCCCGGCGGAAGTGAAGATGTACCGGCTGCTCGGCGGCGACATCGCCGGAATGTCCGTGGTGCCGGAGACCATAACCGCGCGCCAGCTGAAGCTGCGCGTGGCCGCTCTTTGCTGGGTTTCCAATTTCACCAGCGGGATTTCCAAAACCGTCCTCTCCCACGACGAAGTGCTGGAGCTCGGCGAGAAAGTTTCGGAAAAAATGCGGGCCCTTCTCGAAGGCTTGCTGAAGTCGAAGATAATATAGAACCAGGCTGAAAGGGGATTTTCATGAGAATGATGGACCTGCTGCTTAAGAAACGCTCCGGGCTGGAGATGACTCCCTCCGAACTTGAATTCATCTCCCTGGGCGCGGCCGACGGCACCATACCCGACTATCAGCTTTCAGCCTGGCTGATGGCCGCCTTCCTCAACGGCCTCACGCCCGGCGAGACCGCCGCCTTTACCCGGGCCATGGCGCTTTCAGGCAAGAAGCTCGACCTCTCGTCCATAAAAGGCAGGAAGATAGACAAGCATTCCACCGGCGGCGTGGGCGACGGTATCTCCATAGCGCTGGCTCCGGTTGTGGCGGCCTGCGGCGTAGTGGTGCCCATGATGAGCGGGCGCGGCCTCGGGCATACCGGCGGCACGCTGGATAAGCTGGAGGCCATTAAAGGTTTCAAAGTGCGGCTGGAGCCCGCCTATATCCTGAAGCAGCTTAAGGCCACGGGGCTTTCGATGTTCGGCCAGACGGCGCAGCTGGCGCCCAGCGACAAGAAGCTTTACGCCCTGCGCGACGCCTCCTGCACGGTGGAAGCCCTGCCGCTGATCGTCGCCAGCATTCTTTCAAAGAAATACGCGGAGGATATCACGGGCCTGGTGATGGATGTGAAATACGGCTCCGGCGCCTTCCTTAAGGATTTTACGAAAAGCCGCGAGCTCGCGGTGGCGCTGATGAAGACGGCAAAGCTGCTCGGCATACACTGCGTGGCCGTTATGACCGCCATGAACGAGCCGCTGGGCCTGGCGGTAGGCAACGGCATGGAGGTAGCGCAGTCCATAAAGATACTGGCCGGCGAGAAAGGCCCGGAAGATTTTATGCGCGTGCTTGAAGTCCTGTCCGGCTGGATGATCCACTTGGGCGGCAAGGCCCGCTCGGCCGAGGAGGGCGAGGAGAAAGCCCGCGCCGCCATAGCCAACGGCGGCGCCCTGGAAAAATTCCGTCTTATGGTCAAGTGGCAGGGCGGCGACCCGCGGGTCGCGGACGATCCCGACCGCTTTATGCCTAAAGCGAAACTCTTTGAAGAGATCAGGGCCTCCCGCGCCGGTTTTCTGACCGCGATGGAAGCGCGCACCGTGGGCTTTGCCAGCGTGGCGCTGGGCGCCGGCCGCGCCAAGGCCGAGGACGCCGTGGATTTCGGCGCCGGCTTTATCCTCGAGAAAAAACCGGGTGACCGCGTCAAGCCGGGAGATATTATAGCCAGGACTTACGCCTCAAGCCCGGCCAGGCTGGCCGAAGGGATGCTGATGTTCGAGTCCTCCCTGGCCTACGGCCCTAAGGCGCCGCGCAAAGAGCCGCTCATCCGGGAAATCATAAAGTAGGAGGCACGATGAAAAACGTACACGTCTCTAAGCACCCGCTGGTGATGGACAAGATCTCCCGCTTGCGCGACAAGCGGACAAGCGTGGCGGATTTCAGGCGCCTGATGGGCGAGGTGAGCATGTTCCTCGCGCACGACGCGCTGCTGCACGCAAAGGTAAAGAGCGCCAGGGTCCGCACGCCCGTCGGCACGGCGAACGTGATGCGGCTGTCCCACGACCTGGTGTTCGTGGCTATCCTGCGGGCCGGCCTGGGCATGGTGGACGGCCTGGTTAAAATGTACCCCGAGGCCAAGCTGGCCCATATAGGCATCTACCGCGACGAGGAGACGCTGAAGCCGGTTAAATATTACGTGCGCCTGCCCGAGAACGTCGCGGGCAGCCTGGTCGTGATAGCCGATCCGATGCTGGCCACCGGCGGCTCCGCCGTGGAAGCCGTGGAGATAATGAAGAGCCGGGGCGCGAAAAATATCTGCTTTATCTGCATGATAGCGGCGAAAGAGGGCCTGCGGCGCCTGGCCGCCGCCCACCCTGAGATGCCTATCTACGTCGGGACCGTGGACGAGAAGCTCAACGGCAAGGGCTACATAGTCCCCGGCCTCGGCGACGCCGGCGACAGGATGTTCGGAACGAACTAGATACTAATATTTTCTCATCTGAACTCCTCTCTCTCCGTGGCTCTGTGGTGAATCTCCGGAAGTCTGCCTATAGACCCTGCTCCGGCTGACGATTGAAAGAATCCCCCCCTCCGACTCCTGACACACCCGGCAGCAGGGTGAATTTCTTCGCTCTACTTCCAATCCATTCCGGAGACAAGCGAGATCAATGAATTCTTGTTGATGACCCGAAGCTCGTTCTCGTCAAGAATAAAACGCCGCACATCCGCGACCGCGGCGTTAAAGTCAATACGCTCAAGCCTAATCAGCATAAAGGCTGTTAAGTTGGCGGTTGTGAGGCCCAGCGCGTTCTTTTCGGTCTGCTGGATGGCGTTATTCAGTAAGTTCAGGTTGGGGGAGACTTTCCGACCCAGATACCAGACTAGGTCGTAGAAGTCACGGCCTTTGGTGTACTTTCTGAAGAAGCAGGCGTGGAGTTTGGTGGCAAACATTGAGGGCAGGTCGAAGTGTTTGACATTAAAGATGTAGGTCTTATTCAGGGTGGTCTCGTTCAACCGCCCTCCATTGGGGGGATTGGTGTCTACCTCAAGCTTAATAGATAGCTTCTGCTCCGCAAAAGCACCCAGGCCAAGCTCCTTCATGATGCCTGGGAATTTGAGGAAGGCGCTATGCACAGTCTTTTCTACCTTTGGTTTGCAGTCTACCTCTAGGTTGTTCAGCTTGAAATGCCTGACCAGCCCGGCTGTAATAGTTTTAAAGTCGTAGGCCTTTGCGGCGACGAGTGAGAAATCTAAATCCTCGGAGAAGCGTCGGATATCATGAAGAATCCTCAAGGCGGTGCCGCCAGTAAACGCGATGCTGTTAAAGGCGTTCTGGTCGGACAGATTCTTCAGAGCCATGATTTGCAGGAACTCCCTGATACGGTTGAGTTGTTCGTCCGGCTGCATGGAACCATTGATTTGTTGTTTCAAGACTTCAATCATGACTTTCTGGCCTCCTTGGCAAAGCGACAGAATTCGCTGATTACATCTACGAGCTTCGGAGTGGCGAACAGGCCGGCATAGGTCTTTAGCTTCTTTAGGCTAAGAGACTCAAGATTTTGGAACCGGTAGGATTGGCCGAAAATATCAGTGTCGCCCCTTTTGAAGCGGGGGAGATTCAGATAAATAAAGTCAACGATGGCCTTCTCCGGCTCCGCAAGAAAATAGGTCAGGCCAGCCGGGTCTTTGGCCGCCTGGAATCCCCTGAAAGCTTCACGCTTAATATGCTGGTATTCAAAGTTCCCCAACTCGGTCTTAAAGCAGGCTGCATTCTTAGTCGTGATGGCTGTAATCGTTGTCACCATTTCAGGGATTAAGCCATGAAGTCGCAAAGCATATTCCAGGCTGATATAAGAGGGGGCATAGAGTTGCCCTGAAAGGAACAGGTTGCCGGCTTCAATTTTCCGGTCTGCTTTGCCTAGTACATATAGTCCGCGTTTTAATTGAATGACCAGCCCTTTGCCTCGCCAGTTGTTTAACTGGTTATACATGGTCTGGCGCACACCAAGCCTGGCGGCGTCCTTGCCGGTGAACACGGGTAATTCTTTGATGGATGCCTTGAAGTCGTGGAAATTCATGTATACTCACAATTACCAAAATACTGGTAACTACTGGTATAGCTTAGCACGTAAAAGGCATTTTGGCAAGGGGCAATTTCAAGATGTCGCTATTTTACAATGCGGAGATGGATGTCGGTTTAACCGGAACGCCGCCGGCCCGGCAGCTACTTCTTCGCGTGGGGGTCGGCCACGCGCACCAGCGTGGGATAATCCAGGATCTTGATAGCTTTGGTCTCGCGCTTTATAATATGGCGCTTTTCCAGCTCCGCCAGCGTGCGCACCACGGTTTCAAGCGCCAGGCCGGTTATCTCGGCTATCTCCGTGCGCTTCAGCCCGTGTATGGCCGGCGTGGTGGTGTCCTTAGACTTGTAGGAGATGGCGTTCAACAGCGCCCGGGCCACTTTGGAGCGGGCCGGTTTATAGGCGGTGTCCTTAAGCTTGAGCTGCAGCACGCGCATTTCGGTGGCGATCTTGTGCAGGAACAGGCTGTAGGTCTTGGGGTGGTTTTCCAGAAAATCCTGCAATTTTTTCTTATCCACGAAAGAGAGAATGGTTTCCCCCATCGCCCTGCTGTTGCAGTAATATTCGTTCTCCGAGAAGAGCGCGATGTGCCCGAAAGTTTCTCCGGGGTGCCGTATCCAGGTTATCAGCTGCTGGCCTTTGGCGTCGGTGGAGAAGATCTTCACGCGGCCCTTGCAGACGATATACACGCCCTGCGGCTGCTGCGACTCTGAGTAGATCTCTTCTTCCCCCGTCAGCTTCCTGGCGAGCCTGAGGCTGCTCCAGGTCTTCTGTGCCTGCGCGTCCAGTTTGCTGAAAAAACAGTTGGCCTTGAAGCGGCATACGCCGCAGTCAGGAGCTTGATCTTTTGTGAATCTGTGCATTTTTTCCCCCGCTGTAATGACTAATAAACACTATTATAACTTATTTCCCCCCCCGTCGTCATTTGATAGAATAGCAATGCGGCTGAATCCGGAAGCGGCGGACCGCTTATAATACGATATGCTCAAAGACCTTAAAGCGCTCGGCAAAGAATCCCTGATCTACGGCCTCTCCACAGTAGGCGCCCGCCTGCTTAATTTCCTGCTGATGCCGTTCTACACCCATTATCTGCTCCCCGCCGAATACGGCGTGGTGGCCACGGTCTTCTCCTATATAGCCTTCCTCAATATCATTTACCAGTACGGCATGGACCAGGCCTACATGCGCCATTACGACCAGAAGGAAAAGGCCTTTTCTACCGCTTACTCCTGCGTGCTCGTCACTTCCGTGCTGTTCTCCGCCGTGCTGGCCTGCTGCCCGTCGTTCTGGGCGGGTCTCGGAGGCATAGGCGCGGAGCGCGGGAACCTGGTGCTTTACTCCGCCGCCATACTTTTCCTCGACAGCATCAACGTGCTGCCCTTCGCCGACCTGCGCATGGCCCATAAGCCTTTCTATTTCGCCGGCGTGCGCATGGCTTCCATAACACTTAACGTTATTCTTAATATCGTTTTCCTCACCCGCTTCCAGATGGGGATAGAGGGCGTCTTCCTGGCCAATCTTATCTCGTCGCTGCTCTCCGTGGCCGCCATTCCCAAGCGTTTCACTTTCACCTTCGACAAGGAGCTTTTTTTCAAGCTGGCGTCTTATTCCCTGCCGCTCCTGCCGGCGGGCCTGGGCGCCATGGCCGTGCAGGTCATAGACCGTCCCATACTGCTGCGCCTAGCCGGGGAATCGGCCGTGGGCATCTACCAGGCCAATTACCGCCTCGGTATCTTCATGGTGCTTATAGTCAGTATGTTCGACCAGGCCTGGCGGCCTTTTTTCCTTGAGCGCGCCGACAAGCCCGGCGGCCCGGCGGTCTTTGCGCGGGTGCTCACCTACTTCACTCTGGCTCTCGTCTGGCTGGGTATGGCGCTTTCTTTCTTCATCCCTGACCTGGCTCGCCTGCAGGTGGCCGGCCGCCCGCTCATACACGAAAGTTACTGGTCCGGCCTCCCTATAATCCCTGTGGTCCTGTTCGCCTATCTGGTCAACGGCATTTATGTGAACCTGCTCGCGCCTATCATCATAGCCAAGAAGACCAAGGTGATAATGCTGGCCACGCTGGCGGGCGCGCTGGTGAGCGTGGCGGCGAACTTCGCCCTTATCCCCCGGTTCGGCATCTACGGCCCGCCCTGGGCCGCTTTCGCCGCCTACGGCGTGATGGTGCTGGTGGTATATTTTTACGGCCGCAGGTATTTCCCCGTCCCCTACGAACTGAAACGCCTGGGCATGATAGTCTTTGTGGCTTTGGCCCTTTCCCTGCCGGCCCTGGCGGGCTGGCTAGCGGGCGGCTGGCAGTGGACCGCGTACCGGCTCCTGGCTCTTTCCGCCTACCCTGTCGCGCTCCTGGCCCTCGGCTTCTTCCTGCCCGAAGAAAAACTTAAAGCCTGCCTGCTGGTAGGCCGCACTCCTGTCTGCCTGTATAAAGAGTAGGTGGTCATAAATCCCGCATAGGCGCTTATTAAAACTTACCTGTACCGCCCCAGCACCGCGCCGGTCTGGTTGGAGCAAACCGGGGTCTGGCGGCCTTCCAATTCTATATTCATCTCGCCGGCCACATAGGCGCAGAGTTCGGTATCGGTAACTTCGCCGTTATTATTGCCGTAGGGAAGCTTGTCTGCATAACCTTTAAGGCCGAGCAGCATGTAATAAGTGAAGTAGCCGTGGCTTACTTTAGGGAACTCGAAACTAGCCTGGTCGCCTTTTGAGCCGGAGAATACAAAGGCCCGCTGCTGGTTGAACTTCGCGGCTACGGCAATGCCGCGGTGCGCGCTGGCATATAACTCGGGCGTCCTGCCCAACTGCCCGGAGAAGCAGGAATCCAGCAGGACCAGCACATTCCTGGCTTTTGAGCCCTCCATATCGGCGATCAGGTCGTTAAGGTTTATCAGCGTCCCCTTGCCGTATGCGGGGTCCAGATCTCCGTCATACGGCACTATGAACGGCGGGCCGTCGCGCGGGCTGTCCGGGTCCGGCACTCCGTGGCCGGCGAAGTAAAAAACAATGGTCTCAAATCCTTCTTTGCCAGCCAATTCTTAACAGCGGCCTCTATTGTGGATTTGCTGGCATCATCGTCTAAAAGAACCTTTATATTCCCCGGCAGGATCCCCATTACTCCGTTCAAATAACTCTTTACGGTCTCCGCGTCCAGCGCGGGATATTGCAGCCCGTTCATTTTCCTGTATTTCCCGATGCCGACCACAAGAGCGCCTGCCTTTGCCAGTTTTCCAGAGTTCGCCAGCGGCACCGGCAGAAGAAGTTCAGGTTCTTTCTTCTTCTCTATTTCCTTCGGCTGGAAGACGGCGGCAACCTCTTCTATTTTACGCGCGTTAAAGCCGGACGCTTCTGTTACCTTGATACTGAAATGAGAACCAGCGCTGGGCATTGTTTCCGGGACAAGCGCGCTTACCACCCTTGTTTTTCCCGACCCCGGTTCTATATCCCCCATCTCAAGCCCCCCTATCAGGGCCTGGACGGCTTTATTGCCGGAAATCTCGACCTTAACCCCCCTGGCAGTCTGCCCGCCGGTATTGCGTATCGCTATTCTTATACTGAAGGTTTCGCCCGGCTGGTATATACCGTCGCCGTTCAGGTCACCATTAGTAAGAATAGTTTTATCAAAATCAAGCACCGGGCCCGTTTTGGCCTCAATAGCAATGCCGCCGGCCTCCGCCGTTGCTGGTATCGGGCCCGGCAGAACGGGCAGTTCCGAAAGCAGAGAAGCCGTATCGAATTCGGCGAACACCGGATCGACGGCGTTCCGGTAGAAACCCTTGAAGTCCAGTTTTACCTGTTGCTCGCGCGAGAACCTGGGGCGCGATTCTTTAAACTGGAAATAGAGAGGCAGCGGCCCCGCTTCGGAATACCCCTTGTCTACTTTAAAAACAGCGGAAATCTTCCTGTGCTCGCCCGGCAGAAGGACGCCGAAGTTAGCTTTGCCCGAATCAATTATGGTGATTTTTGTATCCTTAGATATAAGCGCAAAATCCGCGTTGCGGGCCTCGCTTAAGCCCGCGTTTACCACAAAACCGCTAAGTTCAATAGTCTCGCCTTCATCAATGGTGCCGTTACTGTTGCCCTCGGAGCGGCCGGTAAAGTTTTCGCTGAAAGTATAACGCGCCATAGCCAGATAAGGCGGCGACATCCCTTTAAGCCGGACCCCCAGGGCGCTGGCTTCGGGGTTGAACCCGCGCGACTCGGTAGCTTCAAACCTGAACGCGATAGGGCCTGTTTCAGACTCGTCAGCCGCTTTAACGGGGATTTTTATCTCCGTTTTACTTCCCGGGTCGATCTTGGGTACCTGGGCATTGTAAAAACCGCCCTCAAGGTTGGCTTTAGCTCTATCGGGGTTTACAGGTTCCACTTTCAGCCATATCCCTGTGGCTCTGCCGCGGCCTTCGTTTGAAACCGTAACCACTATATTGCCTTTTTCATTGGGTGAAAGAACGCCGTCCCCGTCGGCGTCCTCAAGCCGGCCCCGGAGAACCAATTGCGGCTGGTAAGCGTACTGATCGATTGCGTCCTGCGCCTGGGCGTAATACTTTTCTTTAGGCCCGATATCCTGCCAAAGCGCCACGGCTTTTTCGCGCATATTGCGCGCCATGTATTTTTCTCCGGCGGCGTAATCCCCGCGCGGGCCGAAAGTCCAGTTTATAGCGAACCGCACGGGGCTTTGGCCTTCTTCCATCTTCTGAGAGGCCATGTCGTAGCCGAAATCCATATCAACAGACTCCCAGTTGATCCCAAGGCCGGCCGCGAAGCGCGTGCCGTCCTCTTTTTTATTCACCCCGGCGCGCACGGAAACAAAAGGTATATTCGGGAACCATTCCGCCCCGAGTGAATAATTCTGGTCGACCGCCGATTTTGAGTAACCGAGTCCCCAGACTATTTTCTGTCCCGGCCAGGGCTTCATTTTGCGGGTATAGCCCAATTTAAGTTCTGTAGGCATCGGTTCCAGGGTCTGATAATACTTAAGCCCCTTGCCCTGGTTTACCATAGCGGCGCCAAAAGTGTATTTATCGTCGAGAGCGCGGTAAACAAGGCCGAGATCGTTAAGCATAGTGCTGGCGGTATAAGTGTCGGCCAGTGTGCTGGAGAGGAACTTCACATTGCCGCCGGCAAACAGATGCTGCCCCAGATTCCGGCCCCAGCCGAGGGTTATCAGTTTATTGCTTTCAAGCTGAATGCTGCGCGTTGTGCCGTCCAGTTCCTCGATCACTTCGGAACCGGTGCCATAGTTAAGATAAGACAGGCTGAAGCCGCCCCATTTCCGGTAAGGGACGACCGCTGAAATAAAATTATACTGGCTGTCTTTAACCGCGCCGGGCCAATGGGCCAGATAGGCCGCCGGCGTAACCGCATACCCCAGCTCCCAAGGCTGGCTGACAGCGTCGGAGAAATTCAGAGAGGAAAAAACCCCGCCCATTGAATACTGGCGAATATTAGGCTGCGCGTCCAATGAGAACAAAGCCGTAGGCTGCTCGGCAGCAAATAGCCAATTAGATAAAACCAGAAGCAAAATCCCGGCTAAATATTTTCTCATAAAATCATACCACTATCACCGGCTCCAACTTGAAATGCCGATTTGGCATTTCAAGTTCCCACACTCTCATTCAACAGAAACATGAAATCTCAATAAGCCTCTACTACGGCTTAAAGCCTATAACTCGCGGCGGTTCGATTTCTTTTGTCCCCATAAGTTCTTTTATGGCGTCAAATATGTTTCTGATCTCCAGGTCGTGTCTGCCGATTTTACGTTCCAACTCTGAAAGCTTATGTGCTAACCCTTTTTGTTCGGAAAGCATCTGCCGTATTTTTACAAAGGTCCGAATAATAGCGATATTTACCTCAATTGCTTCTTTGCTGTTTATAACGCTGGAGAGCATTGAGACTCCCTGCTCGGTAAAAGCGTATGGATTGGCCCGCCGTCCGCCCCAACTTGAAATCACAGATTGTGATTTCAAGTTTCCATATTCCACAGCAGTTAATTGAAACATGAAATCTACTGGAAAACGTGCAATATTCCGCTTAACGGCCTGTATCAACACACGTGCTTCCACTCCATACATTTCAGCCAAATGATAACTAAGCATTACCCTGTGCCCGCGAATCATAAATATTTTTTGCCCGATATTTTTCCTGTTTATTAAGTCTTTCATAGCCCCTCCCAATTTGCAGGTTTCTTGCTAATAGCCTAGCACACGAACCCGACAAGGGCCTGTCGACTTTAAAAATTGTCTTTTGGCTATTTCTGCCGCCAATGGTGGCAGTTTTAAGCCGTCTATTTCTCTCGCCAATGGTGAGAGTTTTCTGTTTCTGACACCAATGGTGTCACTTTTCAGCTACCTCACCACCACTACGCGCTTGCTCTGGTTTATGCCGCCGCCTTCTATTTTTATGGTGTAGACGCCGCTGGAGACTTTGGTTCCCCCCTCGTCTCGGCCGTCCCACTGGATAAGATTAAGGCCGGTACTGGAGGCGCCGTGGTAAAGCTCTTTAACCTTGCGGCCCACATTGTTGTAGACCGTCACGGTAATAGAAACAGGCGCGGCGGTGTTAAAAGAGATATTGGTCTTCTCATTCTGCCCCGGCTTGAACACGCCATGATAGACTTTAACTTCCTGTGCCGGCGGCAGCACCGCGCCGATAACCACCGGGCCGGACTGCTCAGCAAGCGGTGCGCCGGAGGCCTGGCCGTTGTAGAGATCCAGCGCGTCAAATGAATAAGCGTAATCCCCTGAGGACAGTGTTTTTGAAAGCGAATATATGGCCCCGGTACTATTCGCGCCGGAAATGTAATTCATAACAAACGGGCTGCCGCTTATATCCGCCCCGGATCTTTTAATACGCACTAACGGGAACCCTGTGCCCGGCGCGTCGTTATCGGCGTCTATGTATTTCACGCGGAAAATATAATTGTCTGTTGCGGCGCCTTTAAGAGGGTATAATCCACCCGCTGTATAATTTGTTTCCGCAGTCCAAACAAGCGCAGGGCTCTGATTGCTTACGTCCGGCGCGTCAATTTCCGCCACAGGTGCGCCGGTGGCGTCAGCGCCGTCACTGTCCTGCGCTATAAAATAATAGGCGTAGTCCGTGCCCGGAGTAAGGGTTTTGGCGTAGCTGTAAATAGCGCCGGCGGTGTTGGTTCCTGAAATAAAACTCATACTAAACGGGCTGCCGGTTATTTCCGCGCCGCCTTGCTCTATATGAAGCTGCGGATACCCTGTATTTGGCGTCTGGTTATCCGCATCGGCGTATTTAACCCGGAACACAAAATTCGTGTTCCTGTCGCCGCCTTGCGGATCAAGTCCGTCAGCCGTGTAATTGGTCTCCCCAGTCCAGGCCAAAGTCGGCGCATGATTAGAAATAATAGGCCCGGAAGCCGATGACAGAGGCGTGCCTGAAGCCACAGCATTATAAGCGTCCTGCGCCTCAAAATAATATGTGTAGTCCGACCCGGAAGCGGCCAGTGATTTTGTATAGGTATAAACAGCGCCGTTGGGGTTACTGCCGGAGACATAAGTCATTGTAAACGGACTGCCGCTTATTACAGACCCGCCTTTCTTAATATGCAGTTTGGGATACCCGGTATAAGGTGCGTCGCTATCCACATCTGAATACTTCACCCGGAAAATAAAACTTGTTGTAAGATCCCCGGTGTTCGGATTAATCCCGTCCGAGGCATAATTGGCCTCCCCGGTCCAAAACAGTACAGGGGAATTGTTTGTTACTAACGGTCCGCTTACAGTTCCGGTAGAAACCCCTGTCGCTGTAGCGCCATAAACGTCATATCCCTCGAAATGGTAGGTATAATCCGCGCCTACCGCAGACAATATGGTCGATGTTGAATAAATTGCCCCGGTACTGTTAGAACCGGAAACAAAATTCATAGTCAAACTTTGCACCGTGGTTCCTGCTTTCAAAACATAGAGCTTCGGATAACCAGCGGAAGGTGAATCATTATCCGAATCTGTGTATTTAACCCTAAAAGTAAAACCCGGCCCAGCATGTGCACTTTCAGGGTTTAAGCCATCTGCGATATAGTTGCTTTCGCCGGTCCAAGTAAGCGTAGGAGCATTATTTGTTACCACAGGCCCGATAATAGTCCCGGTCGAAACTCCTGTGGCAGTAGCACCGTAAACATCCCATGCTTCAAAATGATAAGAATAGTCGGACCCTGGAACCGCCAGGATTGTGGTAGTGGTATAAATCGCACCGGCACTGTAGGAACCGGAAACGAAATTCATTGCTAAAGTTTGGACTGTAGCCCCGGATTTCAGGAGATACAGTTTGGGGAAGCCGGCTCCAGGGCTGTCATTATCCACATCAGTATATTTGACCTTAAAAGCAAAAGTTCCTGGATGACCCTGCCCCCCTGGTTCTACTCCATCAGTAGTGTAACCAATTTCGCCAGCCCATTTTAATGATGGGTTACTATTTGTAACCTCAGGCCCACTGGTAGCGCCAGTTGAAACTCCAGTGGCTGTGTCACCATAAACATCGTAGGCACTAAAGTGATAAGAATAATCAGAACCGGGGGAAACAATAACAGTGGAGGTGGAATAAACTGCACCATTATTATTAGTCCCAGAAATATAATTCAGCGCTAATGTCTGTACAGTTGCCCCGGCTTTTAGGAGATATAGTTTTGGGTAACCATTTATAGGGGCATCATTATCCCCATCTGTGTATTTTACCCGAAAAACAAAAAGGGCCCCATGTGCGGCTAATTCCGGATTTGTGCCATCCGCAGAATAATTAGCCTCACCAGTCCACGTAAGAATAGGAGAAGTGTTTGTCTCCGCATATTTTAAATTACCATTGTCATAATTTGAGTATGAAATGTGTGGATTCCCACTGGCATCAAGCGCTAGTGAGGTATTCATGCCATACTGTCCGGCAGAATCAATATTTTGTTTTAACCAAACTAAACCGGTCCATTTAGCATATATAAACATGTAATGGGATGCCTTTGAATAATAGGAAATACTCGGATTATCACTCGCATCAAGTGCTATGCTGTTAAAATCTCCGGCTTTGCCGGTGTTATCAATCATTTCTGTTGCCCAAGAGGCTCCAGTCCATTTTGCATACTTCAATTTAGGGTCTGAAGAATCACCATTATATGAGATGTGAGGATTATCCTTAGAATCAAGGGCTAAAGAAGTACCAGACCATCCGTAATCAACCGTTTGCGTTGACCAGGCTACTCCTGTCCATTTAGCATATTTTAATTTAGCCCCCACACCGATATAAGAAACATGGGGATTATCACTGGAGTCAAAGGCTAAAGAAGGAGACCATCCACCATAATCAACCGTTTGTTTTTGCCACGTAGCCCCGGTCCATTTGGCGTATATTAAATTACCATTTGCGTCATTATAAAAGATCTGTGGGTTCCCACTTGCGTTAAGCGCTATAGAAGTCTCATGTGCTCCAACTGCTCCAACTGAGTCAATTGTTTGTATCCCAAACGCTGCCCCTGTCCACTTGGCGTATTTTATACTGCCACTTGCAGGGACAAAGTAAGAAATATGAGGGTTCCCGCTGGCATCAAGCGCCAATGAGGGATGATAATATTGCCACAAACCCGCAATTCCGAATGTGTCTACCGTTTGTGTTGCCCAAGCCGCCCCGGTCCACTTGGTGTATTTAAGGGCTATGTTATCATGGTATAGAATATGCGGATAGTTACTACTATCAAGCTTCAAGCAGGAAGCACCCCCAGTAACATCAATAAGAGGTGTCCGCCAACCCGCAACACAAATGGAAGTATAATACAACGTAGCCAAGCAGGTAATGAAGACTATTTTCGCCCAGAATGTGTTTTTCATTGTCACTTAACATCCTTAAAGTTTTCAATTACCTAGTCGGGAATATCTTCGCCATTTAAAAGTTCTTTTCAAGGTAATTAGAAGAATCTTCTGCTTATATCTGGCCCAGTCAAGTATTGTCTCTTCGTATTTTTTAGGCATGCCGCCGGCGAGCCTCCGGAGGCTCTCTACTGCATAAGACGCACAAAACTCATTTTTGGTACCTTATATGAAAGTGCGGAAGACGGTGGTTTTTATCTGGCCCCATTTTTACTTGCATACAACTCTTTTCAAAAAGAAGGATTCCAATCTGGCTAGTTGCT